>JBKHCS010000024.1:0-33230 GCA_046541715.1 Spirochaetaceae bacterium | reverse complement strand
ACCATCGACCCCTTGCGTGTCGAGCAAGTGCTCTAACCAACTGAGCTAACCGCCCCTGGATTTCGGCCGCCGATCGGCGAAGCCAACCGACGTGCCGCTATAGTAATAAATCGCTGCCGTTGGTGCAACCGTTTTGTCCCCGGCTGTGGTCGGCGACCTCAGGCCGCCAGAGTTAAACCATGCTCCGCGTACTCGGCAAAACGCGTATCCACCGTCAGCATCTCGAACCCCTCTTCGATGCATTGCCAAATCAAGAGCCGGTCGAAGGGGTCTTTGTGTTTCGTTTTTTCGGGCAGTTTAAAGAGCGTCGCCGCATGCCGCGGATCGATGGGCGTGTGACGGAAGCCCGCGGCTATTGCTTCGTCGACGAGGCCTTCGGGGTCGATGCCTTGTAGGTCGAGCTTTCCCAGCGCAGACTTAAGGCTGATCTCCCAGAACGTCACCGGACTAACGAGCTTTGCCCGTTCCGGATCCAAGAGACAGCGTGTAACTGCGGTAGGGAGGCGGTCCGGAGCTATAAGGCTCCAGATAAGGACGTGGGTATCCACCAGGATGCTCAACGGCCGATAAGCTCCTCGGAGGTCATTTCGAAGTCGGCTCCAAAGGTAACCGAAGCCTTTCCCTTTAGCGTTCCGAGCTTAATCCGGTTGGCCTGGCTGTAGATTCGGTATGGAATAAGGACGGCAACATCTTCTCGTTTTTTTCCGTAGGAGACGACTATCTCCTCGCCGCCTTTGACTTCCTCGATGACCTCGGAAAACCGCGCCTTTAACTCGCCGACCTGCATCCTCTTCATGCTTGGAAGCTACAGCGAGACATATTCCTTGTCAAGTTGTCCAGAAAAGAATCGTTGGGCGCCGCCGGGCGGCTCCGTCGCTTCCGGGCCCCTGGGCTTTGGCCCCCGGGTCCTACCCGTTTCGCTCCCGGATGGCGACGTTAATCTCCATCTTTCCCTGGGGCACTTCCATCGGAACGATCAGAGCCTCGACGCCGGTGTCGGTTACTTCCATGTTGTCTCCGGTAAAGATTGCCGGAGGGGTCAGGTCGAACTCGAATCCGAGATCGTGAAGCTTGGTGACCGCTTGGCCGGTTATCATGTTGGCAAGCTCGGTAATGGTCGCCTTCCCCATGTCGTTGAGGGAATCGATGGGCTCCATGTCCATCCCCTCGAGCATGGCCGATGCTACCTTGACCGCCGTTTCTTTGCTCATATCGAAGAGCACCCGGCCCTCGACATCCCCGGCGAGGCCGACCACGGCGGCTACGCCGAGAACCGGCATCGAGGTCGATTTAAGGTAGAGCTCCCCGCGCTCGACTTCCGTCGCGAGAACTTCTTTGAGAACATTATACGCTGCTTCGACAAATGGGTTGATGTATTCTACGCGCATTTATGGCTCCTTCCGCCGTAGTGTGTTAACGGGCCTAACGCCGGTTCTTCCTAAAGACAGATACGGGCCCCGGGAGGCGTTGCCATCGTCCGGGATCTCCCAGGGCCTCGTTATCTCCCAATATCAAGACGCCGTCGGTCTTTAGGCGGTTATAGAAGTCTTCGAGAACGGCCGACTGTTCTTCCTTCGGAAGAAAGGAAAGCACATCACGGCAGAGTATCAGATCGCATTCGGGGACTTCGTTTCGGTGCAAGAGATCGTGATACTCGAAGAGAATGGTGTCCTTTAGCTCTTCCGAAAAGCTGTAACCGTTTATCCCCTGGACCAAAAACGGCTCGGCGTACTTAGGTACCTGATCCCGGCTAAAGACAAGGTTGGGGGCAGTGGAGATGCTCAACAGGTCCTTGTCGTGGGCCCAGACCCGTATCCGTCGGTTCGGGAAGCGGGACTTTAAGTACGCCGCTAGGGAGTAGCTTTCTTCTCCCTTCCCGCAGCCGGGATTCCAGACCGTCAGACTTCCAATCTGCGCCTCCGGGAGCGTTCCTCCGATGGCCTCGACGTACTCCTGGGGGAGAAAGCGACCGGTACTTCGGGAATAGAAACTCGAGACAAACTGTTCTGCATCGTCGCTGTTGCGAAGCTGAGGACTCACTCCGGTTTGACGTCGGGCACCAACCCACTCTTCGAAGCGGCGGGCAAACCAGTCGGCGTTTAACGAGGTAACGTGGAATCCGGCAAGGGTCGGCAGGGCGTCACGAACGAAGGCCTCTTCCTCCTCTCCCGGTGGGGCGGACACGGCACCGACGGGGGCAGCCACACTGGAAGGCTCGGGCGTACGGTGGTGTTCCGCCGCGATCGCCGGGTTCTCCTTCGCGAAAATCCGGTCGACATCGAGAATAATGAAGAGCTTCTCTTGATGCTCCACCACCCCACGGATGTACTGAATATTGATGTCGGCAAAGATGGGATGCGGTGGTTGAATTGTATTCGAAGATATTCCTACCACACCGGAGATCGCGTCAACTACAACGCCGAGAACGTTCTTCTCGAGGCGTAGGATAAGCCCGTCCTCGATTCTCTTTTCCTCCGGGATCGGCAGACGAAGCATCTTTCGCATATCGATCACCGAAATAATGTCCCCCCGGAGGTTGTGAACACCCCGGACGAAAGGAGCGGTATTCGGCACGTAGGTAAAGTTCCCGAACTTGGCGATCTCCTTTACCTTCATGATGTCGACACCGTAGTCCTTCCCGGCGAGGGAAAAGGTGACCATCTTGAAGTCGATCTGTTCTGCGTCGTTCTCTGCTTCCTCGACGTTTAGGGTCCCGAGGACTCCTCTGGTATCGCTCATACGCTATCCAACAACCTGGGCCGACCGCTCGCGTCGTTCGTGATCGTAGCCGAGCTCGAGAAGCTGGCTAACATCGACAATTAGAGAGACGCTCCCATCACCGGTTATGTTCGCCCCGGCGATGCCCGGCGCATTGGTGTAGTGGTCCTTCAGCGGCTTGATAACCACGTCTTCCTCACCGATAAGCGAATCGACAAGGAGTCCGATCCGTCGCTCTCCGCTGCCGACGATTACCACGTAGTAGTACTCCCGAGCCTCTCCGTCCCGAATGCCGAAGAGCCGGTTCAGCCGGAGAAGGGAGATGACATCCTCCCGAAGGTTGAAGACCTCGTAGTTGTCGAGAAGCCGAATATCCGTCGGTTTGATCCGGTGGCTATCGATAATCGAGGTGATCGGTATCGCGTAGGTCTCGCTACCGACCTTGACCAGGAGCCCCTGGATAATGGCGAGAGTTAAGGGAATCTTCATCGTGAAGGTCGTTCCCATTCCTCTCTGGGACCAGACGGAGACCGTTCCGTTGAGTTTCTCTATCTGTCTCTTTACGACGTCGAGGCCCACACCCCGGCCGGAGACATTAGTAACGCTCTTTGCCGTTGAGAAGCCGGGGCTAAAGATCAGGTTGAAGGCCTCGGTATCCGAGAGATCCTTGTTCGGATGAATGATACTCCGGTCGACCGCCTTCTTCTTGACCGATTCAACGTCGATCCCGCGCCCGTCGTCCTCGACTTGAATGACGATCATGTTGCCTTCGTTACTCGCCCGCATGCAGAGGCGCCCCTCTTCCGGTTTGCCTTCCTCCGCGCGCTCTTCCCGGCCCTCTATGCCGTGGTCTATCGAGTTCCGAACGCAATGAATCAAGGGATCAAGAAGATCCTCGATAACAGACTTGTCGAGCTCGGTATCCTGCCCCTCCAGCTCGAGCTTGACGCTTTTTCCGAGGCTCTTCGAAAGGTCCCGAACCAACCGGGGAAACCGAGAGAATACTTGGGAGATCGGAACCATGCGAATCCGCATGACCCCTTCCTGAAGGTCACCGGTAATCCGGGAAAGAATACCCGCATTGCTTCGAAACTTAGAGGTCGCGCCCTTGAACAGACCTTCGAACGCATCGAAGCTGGAATGAAGAGAGCCGAACCGCTGCCCGATCTCCCTGCTGAGTCGCCGAAACTCCTGGTTGTCCAACTCGACGCCGAGAAGCTCCGGAAGCTCCTCCAACAGGCGCCGTAGCTCCTCCCGGAGCGCCGCCTTGCCCCGGCCGAATTCCGAGAGGGCGTCGCCGAACTCGTTCACAAGCTGGTTAAAGCTTGCCTTATTTATTACCGTTTCGCTTACCAGGTTAAGAAGCTGGTCCACTCTGGCGGCGTCCACCCGGAGCACCGACGATTGGGTCGTTTTCTCACCGGGGGCCGGGACTTCCTCCCGTGGGGCCGACGCCGCCGCTCCCGGTTCTTCGGGGGGGCCGGCGGAGAGCTCCTCGGCGGCCGAAGAGGTTGCCGAAACGGGCGACGGCGCCGCTTCGTCCGGGGATGCTGCCCGGCCTTGGGGAGTTACCGTTGCACCCGTGGTTACGTCGGGAATGACGGTGGCCTTTTCGATCTCCTCGGGGCTCGACCCGCTCGAGAGGTAGTAGTCGACCCGGGGAAAGAACACATCCTCGTAGAGTTGCTCGACCTCGGGATCGGTCTTCAGAATGGTCCCGAGTCCTTTGAGGGCAGCGTACGCCTGGATGCCCCCGACGCTGTTCATTGGGTTCGATTCGTCGAAAGAAACCGAGACCACGTAGACCGGGAGTCCATCAGGAGCGTCCCTGGACGCCGACGGCTGGGCCGGAGAGACCGGCTGGGCCGGTCCGGCATCCTCGGGGGGGGGAGCTTTCTTATCGGAAGACCCGGGGCTCTCCCCGCCCGCAAGGCTCTTTAAGCGCGCGACAATGTCCCCGACATCCTCGGAATACGCCGAACCTTCCCGGCGTTTCTGAAGCATTTCCTTTATTATGTCGATACATACAAGGAGGGCGTCGACCAGATCCCCCGAGGCGGAAACGTGACCGCTGCGGATCTCGTCGAGGGCATCCTCGACGGCGTGGGTAAACTCGGCGAGCTCCGTCATCTGAACCGTTGCCGCGGCCCCTTTGAGGGTATGGGCGGCGCGGAAGATCTCGTCGATGGCGTCGCGGTTGCCTGTGTCGTTTTCGAGGACGAGAATGTTGGCTTCGAGGAGCTCGACTTGCGACTCGGCTTCTACGAAGAAGTCCTGAAGCAGTTCTTCGTTCTGGGGATCGAGGTAGTCGCTCATCGTGATGTTCATGATAGTCATATCCAGCATTAAGTCAATGGTTGGAGGTTACGATCATAATAGCGAAATTATTCTTTTCGGTCTTACGGTGTTACGGAGAGAACCAGGTGCCTAGGCGGATTATTGTTGTTGCCCTACTTGTTTCGGTTGCCTTCCCTGTTTCGGCGGCAAATATCTCGGTACCGCTCTTCGAGATGATAACCAGGGGGTCGAACGAGGACGGCGAGTTCGTGCTCACCACCCGGAGCGACGTCGATCTTCTGATCGAAGGTGGTGTAAAATTCGACGCCTCCCTCGCCTTCAATCTCGACACGGATCGACTCCAGGGGGACGACACGCTTCCGGCAACGTACGAGCCTACCATTATGGATAGCTATCTCGGGCGCACCCTCTCCTTTAAGTCTGCCACCATCACCGCGCGGAACGTCGCCGACTCCCCGATAAACCTTACGCATTTCGTCGGCACACTGGAGCCATTTGCCACAGGCGAAACCTTTAGGAGAGATTTCGGGACGCGCATCTTTGCGACGGAGTTCCAGGGTTTTCGTTACTTTCCCGACGGCGTGGTCTACGACGGAATCTACACCCCCCGGGGAACCGGCGTAATTGTCGGAACGGACCCACTCGACCAAGCCATCCTCGCAGAGTTCTACGCCTACCAAGACGAGCTCCTCGGGCTGGGCGTCTTCGCCAACGACGCTCGCGTTCTTTTTAATTTCCCCCTGGCAAAGGTGGAGTTGTTTACCGGAGCGTCGTATCCTGCAGGTGACTACGGGCTCTACCGGGGCGGAATCATGATGTTCTTCGACACCAACGCCGGGGGACAGTTCTTCGGGCAGGTTGGCGTACCCGCCTGGGACCCCCAGTCCGGTTTCTCTCTGGAGGATTTCTACTTTCTCTTCGAGCCACGGGTTACGTTTACCAAGGTGGGAGCGGCGCTTACACTATTATGGCATCCGGAGGTATACCAACAGCAGGTAACAGACGAAGAGGGAGCCCTGGACATAAACTTCCGTCTTCAGGTTGGGGTACAACCGGAGACGGTTCTGAGCGGAGGATTCGACAGCGCAATGGAGTACCGTCCCAACGATGACGAGCAGGTTCGGCTCCTGGCATCCCCCTTCCTGAGGCTCTCGACCTCCGGAGTTGTCTGGGATTTTCAGATCCGGACCCAAGTCTATCCCATCGTTCCGGCCGACGCCTTTCAAGGATTCATCGGTGTACGAACCTCGTTCTAAGCAATCGCTTTTCCTTCTGTTGCTATTTTTCCTTCTCTTCTCGGCGGCGGGTAAGCTCTTTTCCCTTACCGTCGAAGCCGAGTTCGATATCGGAAACCTCGGATTCTCGACGTCCCGGGACGCCGATACTGAGTCTCTCCCCGTTTGGAGCTACCCCTGGGGTTTCCGGGCCGCGGTCGGCGAAACCATCTCCGAGAACCTTGCCTACAAGACCGGAGTTGAACGGGACTTTGTTATCCGGAACTTCGCCTTTCTCCAGTTCCAGCACCAGATAAACACGCTGACCCTCGGAGCCGGACCCACTTTCGGCTTCTTAAGCTCGCCGGGCAGCCCGGGCCTGATCCGCCCGGGTCTCGCGGGTTATATCCGCTGGAACCTCTATAGCTTCGGTTACGTCTCCCTCGACGCCCTCGCGCCCCTTTACAGCCCTTCGGACGAGGCGGACGACTTCTACCAAGCACGCCGGAGACTACAGATGGGCTTCTACCTCCCGAACGTCATCACCACCTTTTCGGTGAGCAAGCGCGAGTTCATCCTCACCACGGAGTCCGGGGAGGAAGCCGACGCTCTCGTGGAGTACGCGACCGAGGCGGAGGTATTTCAGAAGAACATTCCTTATCGGATTGCCCTCCGGTTTGCCTACCAGGACTACCGCAAGTTCTTCGAGGAGCCCGGAACGACCGGCCGCCACGCCCTCGGAGCCTTGGTATTCGGAACCGGCGTTCGCTGGGACCTGAAGGATAACGGCAGCTACTACATCAACCTCGATAGCAGCGTCTACACTTTCGGCCGCTTGGCGCTTCTCGGCGAGTTCTCAGACTCCGCGTACTTCTTCCGAGCACAAACTGGGTTCGTCTACTCGCTTCGCGACTGAGGACCACAAGCGCAACCCTTCCTCTTTACCTCTTGTTCGTCGACGGTGGATCTCGGCTTCGGTCCGAACAAATAAAAAAGGCCCCCCGAAACGAGGGGCCCTAGAAGTCTTACCTACTGTTCAAACCCGAAGAAACCGAGCCTAAGCGCTATTCCTCGTCCTGAGGCGCGTCGGGATCGTGCATCTTCTGCTCTTCGAGGTACCGGAGTACCTGAACGTTGCCGAGGCGACGCAGCTCAGCGGCCCGTCGGTCCGCTTCCCGTTCCTGCAGGATACCCCAGACGGCTTCGTCGTCGATGTCACGCTGGAGCTGGAGGGTCGCGAGGTCGTACGTAATGGTAATATCGCGAACGTAGCTGATAAAGTCGCCACCGATCCCTTCGGAATCACGGTAGAAACGAATTCCGAGGAGCTTTCGCATCGGCTGGAGGTTCGGATAGAGGGGGGAGGTCCGCAATTCGCGGTTTCGAACCGATGTGATGTAGTTCGGGTTCTGCCATTCCAGGGTTCTCCACCCTTCAAAATTAAGGTATCCGAGAAAAACCTCTTGCTCTTCGTTGTTCTCGTCCTGGAGGACGACGCTGACCCCATGGTTGAAGTTGAGCCCGTGGACCGTCATGCTGACCGTCCGGAGCGTACCCACGTTCTTGACAACGCCAAAACCAACGTACTTATCCCCGGAACCCTCTTGATCCTGAGGGGTTTCCAGGGTCCCGTCGGCCTGTACCTCGGTCGGGTCGGCGTAAGCCGGGATCTCGAAGGGCGGTTCGATGAGGGCCCAGGAGTTGTAGCTTTCCGACGGGAAGTGCACCCGCACACCGAGAACGGTCTCGCCGGCAAACTGGGCGGCGTCCTCTCGAACCTGGGCGGCTCGAACCTGTGACAGCGTCTGGTTCTCTACAAACCGAGACGATGATGCCAGCTCGATCTCCCAATTGGGAATCGCGAGGGAGGTCGACATGAGGGCCCTTTCTTCTTCAGTAAAGACCGTCCCTGCTTGATCGCCGAAGTTCAAAAGCGTCTCCTCGTGATCCGTGGGGTTGTCTGGTGGATAGTCCGCCGTCAGCTGCGTAAAATCAATGAGCGTCGACTGCTCCGCGAAGAGGGAAGCACTCGCAACTAAGGCAATCATCATAACCAGAACGACAATACGTTTCATCCCGTTCTCCTTTGCTAAGGTCTCGGTAACCGTGTCTTTTCACGGTAAATTATACGGAAGGTTACCTCTTTGTCAACGTTTTTCCAGGATCTCATCTATGGACTGTTTTGGAACTTTTCATATACCGGTTCAAATGGGACCTGCCCGCCGATAGTTATCACGACCGAGGAAAACCGCCGGAAGTTGTACAGAATGCTCTTCCGGACCGCGAACAGCGCTTCCTCGAGGGGAACATCCCCTGGGAATATCGCGGCCTCTATGCTCAGATCGGCGTAGACGACCTCGTCGGAGATGAGTGTGCTGTTTCGCAGAACCTCCCGGGGAAACAGGCGCGTGCTCTGAATTCCCGTAGGACCCAGGAGCAATTCGTCGATAAGCTGGGCGACCTCGGCCTCTCCGTTCTCCTGCTTCGGCAAAAGCCGGACTTCCCCGCGAAGTCGGCCGGAAACGGTATCGGGAAAGAAGAGTACCTGTTCCTGAAAGTCGAGAGGAAAGAGAAAGAACCAGAGAACGGAGACCAGGAGGCTACCGAGGTAAACGCAGACGGCTAAAAGTGTGGTGCGGTCTTGGGATAGGATATTCACTTCTCATAGTCTTCGATAAATGAAGTGATCCCATTATAGATACCCAGGGCGAGCTGGTTCAAGTACGCGTCCTGCCGAAGGCGCATACCCTCCTCGGCGTTGGTCACGAAACCAACCTCGACCAGAACCGAAGGCATTCTGGCATTTCGGACGACGTACCAGGTCTCCTCCTTGAGCCCTCGATTCGGGGAAACTGCGCCGATTTCGCCCTCGAGCCCCCCGAGGATTCGCTGAGCCAAAAGGATACTCTCGACGCTGAACTCCTCTTCCCGAATGGTGTTGAGGATGGAGAGAACCTCCGGGTCCTGGGTACCCACGAGGGTCGGAGAGACGAGATCCGTCCGACGGTAGTCTTCCGGGAGGTACCAGACCTCGAAACCCGACGCGCGGCTATTGAGCGACGCGTTCGCGTGGATCGAGAGAAAGAGAATGGCGTCTCCGGGTTCGTACTCTATTTTGTTTGCGATGGCGGTGCGCTCTTCGAGGGTCAGATAAACGTCTTCGTCCCGGGAAAGCACGATCTCCTTATGAGGAAAGCGCTCCTGCAAGAGGGCCTCGAGGCGAAGCCCAACGGTAAGCACCACATCCTTTTCGTTTGTTTCCACGGAGACGCCGTCGACGTCGTGGCGCCCGATGGCGCCCGGATCCCGGCCGCCGTGTCCCGGGTCGATAAAGATCGCCCCTACCCTCCGCCTGCGGTTTGACTCCTCACGTGGCGCGAAGATCGACACGATCTGCTCAGCGCTTTCTTCGGAAAAAACGATCGTCCGGCCCGTGAGGCGAATGTCCGGAAGGTGAACCGTCCGCGAAAAATTGAGCACCGCAGTCGGATCCCCGGGGCGAAACGAGAGCCGGAAGGCACCTTTTCGCAAAACACCCAGCTCTCGAAAGGGGTCCCAATCGAAATGGGCGTCGACCTCGTCGAGAAGGGTGTCCAGATCGACCGACTGACCGAAGACAGCCGACGACAGGAGAAGCGTGACAATTATCAGCGCAAAGATTCGTCGTCTAACCATGCCCTCACTCGATCCGGATACTCTCTTATAGTATCGAGAACAAAGGCCCCGGCCTGAAGGCTTCCTCGAAGAACTGCCTGCCAGAAGACCGCCTCCAAGCCACCTTCGCCCCGGGGGCGTTGCTCCAAACGGTACTCCGCGAGAAGCCGGGCCACGACTCCATCGACGGTTCTTCCGTGCCAGTCGACTTCTCGGATCCGGTCCCCGGCGAAGAAACCGCCGACGGCGGTAAGGGAATCCGGAATATCCCACGAGAGGTCGTCGAGGTCGGGAAACGCCTCGAAGGACCTTCGAAACGCCCAGTGGCTCGAGGGAACACCGGGTCCGAAAAGCCAGTCCCAGGTCTCCCGCCGGCCCGCCTCCAGACGGACATCGATCAGATCCAGAGCCCCCTCTACCCGCCGGAGGCTCTCTTCCGGTGTCTTCGCCGCAACGATCACGTTTCCGCACTTTTCGACGTTGTTTCGGGGGAAGGTCACATCCTCCCCCTCTCTTACCTTCCAAAAGAGCTCCCGAACACCCGGGGCCTTTCTCGCCGCCGGGAGCCCTCGAATAGTCGCGACTCGACCCGGAAGTGAGATGACCGCCCGCTCGGAAGAGACGTTGTCTTCCCGGGGTACCGAGGGAAGCCCCGGCTCCTCGCCGATGGCCAGGCGGACCGCCGCTTCGGTGAGGTCGATCCCCGAGGCGTAGGGATAGGTCCACCCCGACATGTATCCCCCGGAGAGTCGCCCGGCGATTTCTCCGACGACGGGCCCCTCGGGGCCGAGAAAGATGTCCCCTTTTGCCGCGCCGTGGGTCAGGCCGAGGGCCTCGATACCCCGCCGGAAGACCTCCTCCACCCGGGTTCGCTCCGCCTCCGGCAGGGACGTCGGCATGGTGTGACCGATTTCTATAAAGTAGGGTTCGAAGCAAATGTGACGGTCTGCCACACCGGTTACGACAATCTTCCCGTCCCAGGTCAGGGCGTCGAGACTGAGCTCTCTTCCCGGAATGACGCCTTCGAGGATTACGCACCGGCTTCGAGAGAGGTCCAAAGCCGATTCAATGGCCGGCGACAAATCGTCTTCCGACGTGACTTTTCGGACACCCCGGGCGCCCATGCTATCGACCGGCTTGACGACCAGGGGAAGACCCACCTCCGTTAGAGCTCGTCGCCGGGTTTCTCGGCCGGAGTCGCCGGCGGATACAAACCGGGGGACCGGCACTCCGGCCTCCGAAAGGACCCGGCGCATAAGGTGTTTTTCGGTGGCCCGGAGAGCCGCTTTGTAGCTATGCCCCGGCAGGCCGAGGCGGTCGGTAAGCAGGGCCACTGTGTAGGCGAAGTCGGTGCCGGCGGTAAAAACACCCCGGAGCGTCCCTTCCTCCTGAGCGATCCTTCGGGCATCCCGGAGGAGGGCTTCCCCGTCTTTGAGGTCCGTGTGGAAGAATCGGTCGGAAAGAGCGACTCCCGGGGCTTGGTCGTTGCCGTCGGCGACGGCGACCCCGAGCCGAAGCTTTCTAGCCGCTTGGATTGCCGGGAGCTGCATAACCCCGCCCCCGAGAATCAGTATCCAGCCGTTCTTATGCATCGGGGGCTTCTCCCTTTCGCCGGGCGAGAACCTCGAAGGTGTCACCGAGGCCGACAAGCGTGCTCACGCCGAGGAGCAGCTTCCAGGGAAGGCTTCCTTGGCGGATTCTCCGGGTGCCGGGAAAGCGCTCCGGGTGGTGCCCGGTTACCCTTGTCGCGACGATCTCGAAGCCGAACCGGGGGAGTACCCGCCGGGCAATCTTCGGAGACCAAACGGTTGCGTGGTCGCCGGGGCTCGCCTTCAGGAAGCCGTCGCGGTCCCGACGGCCCGAGATGCCGGTCAGGTTCGGGGTACTCAAGGCGAGAAGGCCTTCGTCCCCCGGAGCGCCCGGTTCGACAAGCTCTCCTAAGAGGCGCAGAACTTCCCCGAGATCGGGAAAATGCTCGATTACGAACCAGAGACTCACCAGGTCGAAGGTCTTACGGTCGAAAGGCTGGGTATTTCGAAAGTTTCTCAGATCCCCGGTCCGGACGTTCTCAAAGCCTTGCTCCCTGCAGTAGGCGATGGCCTCCGGGGAGACATCGACACCGTAGGGGCGGTAACCCCGTCGCGTTAAGGCGGTCAGAAAGGCGCCGAAGGCGCAGCCCAGGTCCAGGGCGCTCTTTGGTGGGCGCAGACCGGCTCTGCTCTCCAGAAAGGCCAATCGGTCCTCCCCCCGCTCGATAATCGACGGGAGGTCCTCGACATAGGAGCGTCCGTATTGGGCCTGATACTCCTCGAAGAAGTACGCCCCGTCGTAGTCTATTCCCGAATCGGTAAAACGGTGTGCGAAGACCATGGTGCACCCGCTGCACCGGTAATGGGTGCGCCCCGGAGACCGGGAGACCACGGGACTCTGGGTGTTCCCGCATACCGGACAGGCTGCGGGGCCCGCCGCGGAGACACGGGCGATCGCCGGCGGAAGCTCCCACCCTTCCCCCGGAGGCGCGAATACCCCGGCGTACCCCCCTACCCCGGAAGGCGTAACTCCTTGAAGAATCCGGCGCCCTTCGGCGGACCGGAGGGAACGGAACCCGTGGCGCCGGGCTAGGCGTTGGTGGTATCCGGTTGGGTGCATAAGCAGAACCTCCGCTCCGGCCCCGAGAGCTTCGAAGGCGGTCAGGCCAAAGGCGGTAACGACGATATCGAAGCGATACAGCTCCTCCCGGAGGCTTCCCGGGGACGAGAGAACCTCTACCCCCGAGGGAGCGCGTCTACCGGCCGGGATGGTCACTCTTACCCGCGCCGGATCGACGCCTTCGCGCACCAGATAGCGAAGGCACTTCTCGGTAAGGCCCCGGGAATCCTCCCCCCCGAAGGAGACGAGAACTCGGGGACCGGCGTTCTTCCGGCCCTCGGGAGCATCCGGCGGGTCGACCGGCTCTCGATCCCGCCGGCGGGCAGGCATTTTGAGAAAACCGGTCGACGCGACGTTTGCCGGGAGGCGCTCGCCGAGGCGTGGGAGCGTGTCAATCAGGTAGTCGCAATCGGCACGCCCCGGGCCGCCGGCGTCGATCCCGATGGTAAGGCACTGCCTCCGTACGGCACGTACGGAGGCTCGATCGACCTTGGGGGAATCGAAGATGACCGTCGATACCTCGGGGGATCCGGAATGCAAGGATTTCGGGGGAAGGAGCCGGTTGACGTCGGCCTCGCCGTAGGCCCGAATCAGAAGGCTACGGAGCCTCTGGTAGCGCTCCTCCTCCGGAGCGCCGAGAGAAACCGGCAACCCGAGGTTCCCGATCGCCTGGGCCAACTCGAAACTCCTACGGGCGTGGCCGCTTCCGAAACCGGGGCGAGACTCCGGGAGTAGGAGGATCATCGGCCGGCGCCGGACCCCACCACCCGCACCGCCGGGGTGTAGGACTCCTGATACCAGTCCACGATGTCGCGAATCTCGATGGGAAACGCAAAACGCAAGTCTTCAACGATCCCCTGGAGGTGTCGGTAGTCTTCCCAGGTATCGAGGGTAACCCGGGCCTCGGGGCACCGCAGAGGTTCCGGAGCCGGAGCCCGAACAATCGAGAACCGCTCCGGATGGTTGTACAAGAACGGCGTGACGTGCTCCCGGTCGTACGGCTTGGAAGCCTTCTTCCAAGCTATCTCGAGGGCCTGACGACGCACAACCTCGACGCCGGTTCCCAGAGGAAGCCCGGTGAGAGCCGCGAAATCGGCATCCTTACGGCGCCGGAGTGCCAGGACAAGCTCGGTTGCCTCAGGCGAGACAAAGGGGTTATCCCCGGTTGCCCGAACGATGGTATCGACGCCGTATCGTTGAGCTGCCCTCAGAAATCGGTCGAGAACGTCTTCCGGGTCGCCGACGAAGAGGTCGAAGTTGCACAGTCTCGAAAGGGGCCGGAGCCGATTGGCGCTTCGGTCGTCGGTCAAGAGGACGTAGTGGTCCGCTTCCACCGAGGTAAGGGCCCGCATCGCGTGCTCCACGACGGTAATGCCTCCGAGGTTCAAGAGCGCCTTCTCCGGAAGGCGGTTCGACTCGAGGCGTGCCTGCAGAAAGATGCCGATCTTCTCAGTCATTCGTTCGTATCCCATAACTCGGTCACTCTCTTTGCGTCCTGAAGAAATCGATAACGGTTTTCCTGAACCCAGGAGCGGATTTCCCGCATCAGCCGGAGCGCCTCTGCTACGCTCACTCCCCCACGAAACAGAAGCGGCAAAATCTTGCCCTTTGGAAGAATTGCGCCGGAACCGTCGAACCGGGGCGCCAGGTTCTTGAGAAAGAAACGCATATAGGATTGGTCCGGCGTCGTGTCTTCCGTGGGCAGCTCCACGTCGCTCTGGGCCCGGAGATCGCTCCGAACCGCTGTCTCTTCTCCCCAGAGATAGGTGCGGAAACCAAAGTCCATCTTCTGCCAGTACGATGAGTGGATCGTGGTGTCGTACCCCCCGAGAAGCCGAAAGCGCTCCCGGTCGTAGACGCCGATGTAGTCGAAAGGAAAAAGGGTCGGCCGTTCCTCCCCGGAAGGCGGAAGAAAGAGCACCTTTAGCGTCGATTTGAACAGCGCCGGGGCGACGACGGTAGGGACGACCTCGCCCTTTCGCGTCCGAAGGATCGGAGCATAGCAGAGTTTCCGGTCCGAGAGCATTCCATCCAAGAGGCGGGGAGAAAAGGGCTCAAAGGTAACTTGATTCCAGGTAACGCAGACGAGGCGGCCCCGTGCCTCCTCCATCGCCAGATTGATCCGAGCGCCGATCCCGATCTCCCGGCTGGGAATAATGAAGCGAACCGAGGGAAACCGTTGGGACAACCGCTCTCCCTCGGCCTTACCGCCGGCGGATGCGACCGAGATAATCTCCTGCCCGCCCCACCGTTGAAGCTCTTCGTAGAGGTCGGGCCGGGGAAGGGAACCCGCTCGGTGGAGCACCAGAATAGACAGGCTCAACCGGCCCCGGGAGTCCCGGTCCGCCGGACGCCCTCCGACAACCGTGTAGTCGATATTAGAAGTTGAAGGTGTAGTATTCATCACACTTTTGACAGAGAGCGGGATAGTCGCCATCGACGTGGCGCTGGTAGTAGGACTCCCCCCGAAGCCAGACGGCTTCCATCGGCTCGGTGAGGGCGTTTCCGAGCCTGTGGTCCAAGCTCAGGTCCTCCCGGCAGAGAGGAACACTCCCGTCGACCAAGACGGACATGTCTCGTTTGAGGTGCCAGCAGGGTAGCCGTACCACCGGGGCGTTGTCCACCACCCGGCGGTCCGGGAGCCGCTGCGAGAAATGATCGTACTTCTGGATAATGACGTTGGGACTAACCTTTTTCCACTCCCGGTAGAACGATTCGAGGTCTTCCTCATTCTCTTTCATCCGGGTGCTCTGAAGGTAGACCGACCCCGGGAGCTTGTCGAGGAGGGCCGACGCAAAGCCGACCGCTTCGGCAAAGCCTTCGCCCCGGACGCGCCGGTAAACTTCTTCGCTGTAGGCGTCGAGGCAGACGATCCACGTAACCTTCGGATAACGCCCCGAGACAATCGCCTCTACCACCTCCGGCTTCCATCCGACCCCGCTGGTCTCGACCCAGAACCGCCTACAATCGATCCGGTTGGTAAGCTCGAGGAGGGTCGAGACATCACCGTGGCAGGCAATCTCCCCCCAGGTGGAAAGGTGAATGACGCTATCCGGAGCGAACCGGCAAAAGCCCCTCGCCAGGGACTCGAAATCACCGGGAGACATCTCCCGGTTCTCCCCTTCAAAGGGAAAGGGCTCCGGAAGGTAGAAGGGCTTCTGGGAGACCGCCGTGGTCACCTGAACGGTCAAGAATGCCGGCAACGTCCGGAGGTAACGTTGATGGTCCCGGAGATGCCTCACCACGCCGTCGGCGTCGCGATGTTTATGGTCAAACTCTCGGGCAAGCTGGTCGCAGAGGAGCCGGTTGCGCCGGGTATCGCACCGCAGCCGAATTCTCAGCATCCGCATGTCTTCGGCGGAGAGCTCCGTCTCGACGTCGAAGGCGTTAATGTCTTTCTGCACGATGTCGAAGAGGGTGTGCCGCTCGGTCACGTCCTGGTAGCGCCGGGCGAGCTCGAGAAGAGCCGGAAGGATATCCCGGGATACGACTTCCGGCGCCAGCCCTTCGGGAAAGCCGTCGGCGAAGGTGTACTCGGCGACGTACTGCCGGTGAACCTCGAGGAGCCGCCTACCGAGGGCCGGGTCCCAGAAGGGCCCGTCGGCCGGGGCCAAAAGAAGGGCGTCGGAGTCATTGGAGATTGCATCCAGAGTTTCGAGAAAGGCGGGGAGCGAGGCGTCCCGAGGATACACCACCGAAACCGCAGGATCTGTGGGTAGCGACGCGGTCCCCGGATCTGCGACGACCGAGATAGAGACCCTCACCTGCCCTTCCGGCGCCTCGAAGCAGGTCAGCCGCTCCAAAGAGCGGGCAAAGGCGGTGGCGCCCCCGGCAAGGGGGAGAAGGGCTTCTTCGGTTAGCCCGGTGGCGTTAAGACAAAGAGTTATCCGCATGGCTCTACTATCTTATCGTCATCTTGAGCGCTTCCTCAAATAGCGGATATGCTGCGCACCATGGAGCAACTCGGTGGCGCACCGGTTCTATCGGTAGCCGAACTGACCACACGGATTCGTCTTCGCCTCGAAGGGGAGTTTCCCGACGTAACCGTGGAGGGAGAGCTCTCGAACGTCCGCCCGGCGAGCAGCGGGCATCTCTACTTTACCCTGAAGGACGAGGATGCCCTTCTCTCCTGCGTACTCTTTCGCAACCGGGCGGCTTACCTGGCTTTCGAGCCCGGCGACGGGATGCTCGTTCACGCCTCGGGACGTATTTCCGTCTACGCCCGCCGGGGAACCTATCAACTGGTCTGCGAAACCCTCTCCCTGGCGGGAACCGGCGCCATTCTTGCGATGCTCGAGGAGCGCAAACGGCGCCTCGCCGCCGAAGGGCTCTTCGACTCAGATAAGAAACGACCGCTCCCGCCGTTCCCGAAGAGGATAGCGGTGGTCACCTCCCCTACCGGGGCGGCGATCCGGGATATTCTGAACGTTCTCGGGAGGCGTAACGCGGGGATCGACGTTGTGGTTTTGCCGACGGCGGTTCAGGGAAGCGAAGCCGGGGCCCGGATTGCGGCTCAGATCCTCCGGGCCGACCGATACAAGCTCGGAGAGGTTATCATCGTCGGCCGAGGGGGCGGCTCCCTGGAAGACCTTTTGCCCTTTAGCGAGGAATCGGTGGTCCGGGCGATTGCGACCGTCGAAACCCCGGTGGTCTCAGCGGTGGGACACGAAGTGGATTCTTCGCTCTCGGATTTGGCCGCGGATATCCGAGCCCCGACCCCCTCGGCGGCTGCGGAAATGGTATCGGAAAACCGGGAGAACCTGGTGCAACACCTCTCGGTACTGCGGCGTTCCCTCGAAGAGTCGCTAACCCGGAGAACCGAAGAGCTCCGCCGGTCCGTCGCCCGGACGACCCCGGAAGAGCTCGAGCGTCTCTTTCGCGGTTCCTTGCAGCCGAGTCTCCTGCGTCTCGACGATGCAAAGGAGTCCCTCCTTCGGAGCTTTCGGGAGAAGCTCCAGGGCGAGCGGCACCGTCTGACCTTGGCACGCCGGAGCCTGGATGCCTTAGGTCCCCGGGACGTTCTTCGGCGGGGTTACGCGATCGTCCGCTCGCTAAAAAATCATCGCCTGGTAACCGAATCGACGACGGTAACGCCGGGAGAGGGAGTCAGGGTCGCCTTTTCCGACGGATCATTTTCCGCAGAAGTGAGAGAGCATGGCAAAGAAACAGAGTTTTGAAGAACGCCTCGAGCGTTTAGAAGAGATTGTCGAGGAGCTGCGAACCGGGGATATCGGTCTCGACCAGGCGCTGTCGGTCTTCGAAGAGGGAATGCAACTCTCAAAGGGACTCGAGAAGGAGCTCGAGAAGGTCGAACGCCGGGTGGAGATTCTGATGAACGAGCCGGAAGACCCGGAAGATACGCCGGAGTTGGAGCTCTTCCCCGGAAGCGAGGGATAGCGGCTTACCGCTGGGCCGAAAGGTTCTCCGGTAGGCGCAGACGGTCCCCCGGGCCGATCCCGAGACGCTCGAAGGTACCCTGGTTCACCTCCAGCGCGTAGAGAGCCGGTTGGCGGGAGGGTACCGATTCGAGGGAATACGGTTCCATGTCGTGGATCTCGAGGATGGTCCCGTCGCGGTCGATGTAGGCGATGGAAAGGGGAATCGCGGTGTCCTTCATCCAGAAGGCGAGGAGTTGTGGTTCCGGAAAGACGAAGAGCATTCCCCGGTCCGCCGGAAGGCTCGACCGGAACATCAGCCCCTCGGCCCGCTCTTCCGGAGTGTCGGCTATTTCAACGTAGATTCGGGCTCCCCGGGCCTCTACGTAGGGTTCCTCCCCGGCGCTGCATCCGGAGGTGATCAGAAGCAGCACCACTGCTGCCGCCGCCGCAACCCGTCTTTTGGTCGCTCTTGCCGTCCTTCTTGCGGCGGCACTAAAAGCGCCGGAGAAACTCATCTCTCACGATCTCCCGTAGCGACTCGGTCTCGGCCCCTTCCAGCAGAAGCCGCTCGTACACCTCTCGGTCGACGTACTTTACGGTCAGAGGCCGCTCGAGGGTCAGCAGGACCTCGTCGAATAACCAGAGGATCTCCCGGGGATTGAGGCGTGTCGATTCGCCGTACTTTTCCGTCAGCTGCGTATAGAGGCCGTAGTGGTCCAGCGCGTCGTCGTTCAGGTCGAGGATGATGCTGTAGAGCCGCCCGTCGATAAACTGAAAGAAGCCCCGGCTAACGAAGCGCCTCCCCTGCACCTCCAAGAGACGGCGCTCCCGCTGCGGGAGAAAGCTCACCTCCGGCTCGCCGCGGTAGTCGAAGCTGAGTTCCTCCTCGAGGGCGCTCCGTGTCTCGTCCAAGGTCATCCCGAGGCGGATCGACCCGAAACCGGTCGGCGTCTCGGTAACCTCGGCGGCCCCGTCGACCGGAGCCTCCTGCCCTGCCAGGTGAAACGGCGTCGCGATCGCGAGGAGACAACCAAGAACCGCGGCCGATAGACCCGTCTTCATTACTCACAGTATCGGCGTGGCCGCCGGGGTTGTGAAGCCCCTGTGAACCCTCGCAGGTGCCGGGATATACTCTTCGCATGCGGAGTCCCCTCTACCGTTGGGTCGCCCTCTCCCTCCTCTTGGCCCTTGGGCCGACGCTCGGTCTTTCCGGGGCGTCGATACTGACCTCGAACAACCCCGACGCGTCGCTTTCGACCCGGGCACAGGAGGGCCGCCGGGTCGAGCTTACCGTCGAGAGCACACCGTCCGGAGCCGAAGTCTCCCTGAACGGTCGGCCCCGGGGGCTAACCCCCTTGCGCCTTTCTAACCTTTCACCGGGCATCGCCGTCGTCGAAGTTGCGGCCTCCGGGTACGAGACGACGCAGCTGCGGCTCCGTCTTCAAGGGGGTCAAGCGGTAGATCTTTCGGTAGATCTGCCGCGCGAAACCGGGACTCTCCGGATTGATGTCCAACCGCAGGACGCGGAGGTCTCTCTCTCGGAACTACACCCCGAGGCGGGGGTTCCCTTTTCCCTCCCGACGGGGGAATACCTCCTTCGGGTTCGTCGGTTCGGATACCTGGAACAAGCGATTCCGGTCGAGATCGTTCCGGGGGCGTTGACGCATTTGCGAGTGGTCCTCGAGGCTGCGCCCTTCGCCGTCGATTTGCGGGAAACCAGGGACCGAGGGCGTTTGGCTTTGCGCGCCACCGCTCCGGGTTCGGCCCTGATGATTGTCCGGGATTCCCGGGGGAGAGAGGTCCTTCGACGCAGGCTCTCCCTCGAGGCTCCGGAGACTAGGGTCCTCCTGCCGGAAGAGATCCCTCCGGGAGACTACCAGGTTACCCTCCGGGCCCGATCCGTCCCCGGGGACGCCGTCTACGTCGCCTCGCGAGAGGTCACCGTCTCGACGGCGAGGACCGCCCCTCTCGGCCCCTGGACCGGAGAACCGGGGCTTCTCTACACGCCCCTCCCTTCCGCGGTCCCGCCGGGGGAGCCTGCGGTGGGCACCGGCTGGGCTTATGTTCCGGATTCCCAGGGAATAGACGCTCCGGCTTCGGCCTTCTCCCTTGCTTCGTCGGTCGGCGTCACGGATAACCTCGGACTCTCGTTCGGTGCGAAAGCCCTGCTCTTCGAGACCCAGGAGCGCAACCGCTTGAGTTTTTCCCTCGGAGTCCTCCGGCGCCTCTGGGAGGCCGGACCAACCGGCGTCGCCTTCGGGGGCCGGGCGACCGTCGACACCCCTCTCGGGTCCGAGAAGGGGTATCGCCCGGATTTCTTCGGCACCCCGGAGGGCGTCTACCTGTTTCTCCCCGCTTCGATCGAGATGGGACCCGCAGTCATCGCGGCCGCCCCGGAGGTCGGGTTTGCCTGGCACCCGGCAACATGGAGTACCGAGGCGCCGGACAGCTTTGATCCGACCGGGGTAGTCGCTCTCCGGGGCGGTGCGGGGATCAACCTCGCCCCCCTCTTCGTCGCTACCTCCGGGCGGCTCTCCTTGAGTCCGGCGGCCGAATCCGGGATAGACGAACCGACGGTCCAGATCGCTACCGAGGCCCGTTTGACTATTCCACGATGGGGGACCGCCGTCAGTCCGTTCTTTTCCCTTGCCGGACCCTGGAGAACTGTCTCGGGGTTCTTTGGTCTCTCGGTGACGATAAGTGGGTATTAGAGATTGATGTAGATCAGAGCCAGGATTCCGAAGGCGACCAGGAGCGTACCGAAGATCAACCAGTAGAGCCACGGCGGAGGCGAGTTCGAGCGAGAAGACGCCCCGTAGCGGACTCCCCGTCCGTCGTCTTGACCGATGTCTTCGAGCTCGTCGGGATTGTAAACCTCGAAACCGGAGCCCGCGGCCTTCTCTCGACCCTCCCCCCCGGCGTACCCGCAGTTAGGGCATCCCTGAAGAAAGAGCATCGACTCTCCGGTAAAGGAGCAGACGGGGCACCGGACCGCCCGGAAAAAGCGGCCGCAGTGGGGGCACACTTTGGCGTTCGGACGCACCTCCGTCCCGCAGTTCTCGCAGAAGAACTTGCCGCGTTTCATACGGTTATTGTACTAGAATTTCGCCGCATCCCTAAGGTAGATGGTTCCGTACTCGAACTCTTCGAAGACACCGGGCCCGAAGAACGCGGTCGAGATGTCGACGGATACGTCTTCGGTATCCACCGCAAGCGGGAGGTCGTCAAGAAAGACCCGCCCTTCGAGAAAGAAGTCGGCGACGGTGTAGTAGCCGGCAACAACAGGGTCGTCGACACCCCGGCGCCACACCAGAACGGGACCCGCCGGGTCGGAGACCGGAATCTCGACGGTAATCTCCGCGACGCCCCTCGGGCGCTCCGGATAGACATATGCAAACAGAGAGAGGCCCTCCGCCATGGGCCGGGAGGCGTCGAAACCGAAATAGACGCTCGTCTCGGTGAGGGCGATCTTGAGGCCCTCGAGCTCGGTCCCCCCTTTCCGCCAGTAGAGCGTCTCCCCGAGGGCGCGTGTCTCTTCCCCGGAGTCCGTGACCCGTCGGGCCCGCCGGGGGGTGGTCGCCGGGCCGGACCGCAGCAGGTCCGGGATGGTCTCCCAATCGAGGTAGCGGTTATCGATCACGATGCGCTCCGCTTCGACCCGAAGGTCCAGGGGCGAGATAGTCATCGCCGTACCATCCGGAAGACGGAGGATATCTTCCTCACCGATGGAAACGAAATCACGGTCTCCCGGCACCAGGAAGACGGGGTACCGGGTACTCTCCGGGCGGACGAAAACCCCGACAACGGTCCGGGTGCCGGAGCCAAGCGCCTCGTCGACGAGGGCTCCTAGGGGGGGGAGGTAACGCTCCGCCGTAAGGTAGTTACCGAGAAACTCGACGCCCCCGCCGGGGGCAAGGAGCTCGTCTCGAACGGCTGAATCCGAAAACTGAGTTCCGGCGTAGTACGCCAGATACTCCTCGTTGTTTTGAATGGTCGTCTGAGCCGAAAGAGTACCGGCAACAAGAAGGAAGATAGCGAGACGTCTCATGCTTCTACTATCGGCGACGCACCGGTACGGCTCCAACAAAACGTTTTCACCGCAGCGGGCCCCTACTTCTTGCGGATCGCAAGAAAGGTAAGGTCATCATCCTGCACGTCCTCCTTCAAATGGGAGAACCAGACGTACTCCGAGAACTCCTTATCGTCGGTTCTGCTTTTGAAGAAACGGTTATACTGCTGAAAGTGAACCTTGAGAAAGTCGGCGATATTTCGGTCAACCTGAATCCGATCCGAGGCGGTGGCCCCGGGGTCGGGCACCAGACGATAGACCTTCTCCACCGCCATCAACGCAAGCACTACCTCCTCGGCGGTTCCGGATAGGGTCGTGAAGTCGAAGACGAGGGGCTCCTCGATAAGGAGGTCCCCCCGGCGCTTCAATTCGTAGACCTCCTTCCGGAGGGCGGCGGCGATAACCCCGGCGATTCGCTGGTTGTCGAACTCTTCGTGTACTTCCGACGGCTCGATGCTCTTGAATCCCCCTTCTTCGAAGTCCTTCGCCTCCTGCTTCTTGGCCTCCGGAAGCTCCGAAAAGGGGATTACCTCTAGGTCGCGGGTCCGAAAGCGATGGTGGCTCTCCTCGATGCCGTCGGTAAAAAGCAGCAGTAGGTCGCCGGGGTGTAACTGTTTCATCACCTGCTGATAGGCGACCCCCGAGAGGGCCATCATTTCCGGGTCAACGCTACCGGTTGCCGGTGCCGGCGCCAGGGTGTCAACTTCGAGACGCCCTTCCCGACTGTTCCAGGTGTGAAAGAGGTTATCCCCCGCGTGCGTCACGTACATCTTGCCGGTACCTTCTTCGAGGAGAACGATCGTCAGCGCGAAGAAGCGCCCTTTGAACTGCCGTTCGGAGAGAAGCTCGTTGATCTCGGTGGCCAGCGACGCGACGTCGAGGTCCGGCTTCTTCCCGATACGCTGCCGAAAATGGCTCGTAAAGATAGTAGCACCCTCTACCATAATCAGCGCCGCTGAGGCACCGTGCCCCGAAACGTCCCCTTTGATAAAGGCTTGGTAGCCGTTCTTCAGGTCGATCTGATCGAAGTAGTCCCCCGAGAGAGCGTCGGCTCCCTCGTAGTATCCGAATACTTCGATGTGGTCGTTCTCGTAGGTACCGGTGGTAAGCTTCCGTCCCCCGTCGGTGTCCAAGGGAATAAACATCTTCTGGATTTCCTTACCGAGGGTTAGCTCTTTGCTCGACTTCGCTGCCTCGACGAGGCCTTGGGTCATCGAGTTGACGGTATCCGCAAGAACGGTCAGCTCGTCTCGAGTCTTTATCTCGATAACGTGGTCCGAAAGCTTCTCTTTATCTTCGGTGTCGCGAATTTTTTCGACCCCGGCCACCAGCTTGTTGATGGGAATGACGACGATGGTCGCGAGGAGCAGCGCCCCAATTATGCCCGCCGCCAGAGCACCGGCGGCGACGAGGGAGGTGCTGATGATGAGCTCCCGCCGGGCGTCGGCGATCTGCTCCAGGATGATCTCCGTGGAAATGCCGATCCGAACCATTCCCCGGAAGAATCCCTCCGGTTGGGCCTCCCCCTGGCGATACGCGAGAACCGGCTGATAGAAGATAAACTCGGTCTGTTCGGTCCCGAGATTCTCCGGATCGAACTCGGGGTAGCTTTCGTAGACTGCGCCGACTTCTTCCAGGGTTGCGTTGAGGCGTTGGACGAGCTCGTTCCGGGCGTCATCGAGGCGCCGGACCTCCGGGTCGTTCTCGGAGCGGCCTTCGTTCAGGATGAGTTGGACAGTCTCGTCGGTTATGTTGACGATCTCCTGGGGCATGTTGCCCACCGCTTCGAGGGCACGCTGGTCCAGCCGTACCGCGAGCTCTTCGGCCCTCGGAGAGACCGGGTCGATAAGCTCCGCCTCTCCTCCGTCCCCGATGGTCGGCGCGTCGATCGACCGCGAAACCTGGGAATCGGTCTCGGGGGTCGATTCCGGCAAGAGGGCCGGATCGTTGGTCGCCCAGACGAAGCCGAAATCGCTGGTTCCGGTCCCCTGTCCGGTAATCGTGACGTAGATCGCCTCGTCCATAACCTCGCGCTGATCCGTGAGGCTCGCCAAGGTAGCCCGGTTCTGCCCCGGGTTCAGAAGCGGCGCCTCGGCTTGGCTCGAAACACTCTGAAGAAGCACCTGAACCCGCTCTGCCAGCGCCCGCCCGAGGGTTTCTTCCTGACGCTGTAGCGCCGCGTTCCCGAGAATAAGGGCGAGAGAGAGAATAACCGAGACCAAGAGTATGACGATGAACACGGTAAACTTGACCCGGAGGCCAATTCCCCGACGTTTCATTTCTTTAATCCTCCTTTCGCGCTCCTCCTGCGGGAGGAGACCTCCGGTCACGATGGCGCGGACCTCGAGCTGGAGCATGCGCCCTTCCTGGACCACGCCTACCAGCCGTCGAGTCGCGAAAACGGCGGCGGCCGCCAAGAGTATCACGGTAATCCACACCAAGACCGAGGGGCCCTGGAGAAACAGACCGTTTCGCCGGTGCCACCGGACCCGGGGGCTTGTATCCATACGGTAATCCCCGAAGGATACGTAACCAGCCTCCAGGAGAGATACCTCTTGAGTGGTCATGTACAGGCCCCGCTCCGGGTGGTTCAGTCCGAGACGGTACTCCCCGGTCGGCACCCGGGAAACCAAGGGCCCCCGAATCAACCGATTGTCGACTACCTGAAAGTCCCCGTCTCGCCGCTCGAAAACGTAGTCGTAGGGAGGGTCGCCGTCGGCGTCGAGAATCACCCGGTCGATCGTCCCGTTGGCCGTAAAGCCCCGGCCGACGACCTCTATCGACTGCCGTCCGAGGATGTCCCGGGGGCTTGCGGCTACATTGTACACTTCGGTCACCGGGACGTACTTATTCAACCGGAAGAGCAGCGTCTCGACCTCGCTGACGTTTCCGACGGTGTCTATCGCGGCAACGCTCAAGGCGTAGAGGCCGTTGTCGATGTTGTTTCGGCTGATTCGCGGGGTCTCGGTAGCGATCACCTCGGGGACCGTCGCCGATACCTCGACCGCCTCAGGGAGGCGGTTCTCGGGGCCGACCCGTTCAAGACGGTAGCTGTACCCGGCTACATCCGGGGCCGGCGGTTCGTTCCACTCGAGGGTAAAGCTGTTTGAAACGAGGTATCCGTCTTCGTCCACCGGCGGGGGGCGGAACGTCACCGCCGGTGGCGGCGTAAGGTCTCGGATGTAGGGTACTGTCGTCGGTGGCGACCAGTTGCCGGCCCGGTCCCGGGCGACGATTCGAAAGTACCACTCCCCGTCGTCTTCGGCTTCCACAACGGCTTCCTGGGTACCAGCAGAGTAGCGCACCGTCTCCGGCACGGGGGCGTTCCGGTCCCGGGAGAACACGTAGTTGTAGCCGAGAATTCCCGAGGCGTCCGCCGGTGGTTCCCAGCTGTAAACAACTTCCTCTTCCGCGGACCGGCGACCGGCAATGTAGCTTTCCGGCGTTACGGGAACCGGCCGTACCCGCTGGTCCGGCTCGAGATAGACGATGCCCGCGGCGTCGTCTTCGATACGGTTCTGCCAGAAGACGTGAAGTCGCCCGTCCACGACGACGGGGGACACGAAGGTCGAGGACCCTTCCTCCCGGCTGAGACGCCGGCCCGGCCAGAGTCCTCCTCTACGAGCGGCGACCGAAACGTTCGACCGACCCGTCGGGTCGTTGAACCAGAAGACAAAGACCTCTCCGGCGTGATCGATCACCTGTGGATAGCTGGCCCCTGCCGCACTGTCGGAGACCTGCTCCGGGGGACTGGTGGTGTTTCCCTCGGCGTCTATCTCGGCGAAGACCACCTGGGTCGTGCCTATGGCCGGGCGGCGTTCCCAGGCGAGAACCAGCCGTCCTCCGATCGAGGTCAGGAAAGGACGCTGGTTATCGTAGCTGTCGGCCGGCTCATCTTCTCCGGAAAGAGTAAAGGTGGTAACCCGGCGGGCCGGAGACCAGGTGGTACCGCCGTCGTCGCTGGACTTCAAATAGAGCTGATACGTCGCGGCGCCTCCGCCGATCGCGGCGGTCGGGTCGAAGCTCTGAAAGACGACGTACTCGTTGCCCTGATGGCTGGTGTGAAAGGGCAGAAAGTTTAACCCAAGGTCGGGGTTCTCCTCCAACCGCTCGAAATCGCTCCATTCTTCGAGATCCTCGCTCACGGAATAGAGAATGCTTTGCACTCCCCCGACACTCTGGCTTACGAAGAGCAGCATTCCCCCATCGCTCCGGCGGGACAGGCGGGGGGCTACCGCGGTCGTCTCGTTGCTTAAGGTCGCCACCTCTCGAAAGCTGATGCCCCGGTTGTCCGAAACGAGGACGCGAGTGTCGGTAGCCGACGCGCTCACGGCGAGGAGGATCCGGTTGTCCGCCGTCAACTGTGAAGAAAAAACGATCGGAGCCGATTCCCGCTCGAAGGGGATCGGACCCACGACCCGCCTCCGGAAGACCCAATTCCGGCCGTCGGTACTGGTTATCAAGGAAATATAGATCCGTCCCTCTTCGGGTCCCGTCCGGACCACTTCCTGATAGGTAACAACCGCCAGATCTCCGTTGCTCCGGGCGTCGGGAAAGTGGGCGTTCTCGGAGACGAACCGGGTGGGCGCCTCGAAGAAAACATCGTACTGGGCGAGGTTGAGCTCCTGGGCACCGGCCGCTCCCGGAAGAAGCCAGATTAGGAGCAACAGGACGACGCGGAAACGCCTCATCAGATACCCAACCGTGAAGTAATGCGATCCCGGAGGTCCAGCAGGGGCGGATACTGCTGATTGTTGGGATTCTGCAAGAGCGATTGGACGATGGCCAGGGCCTGTCCGAGGTTACCCTGAATGAAGAGCGTTTCCGCCCGGCGGAAGCGCTGTTCGTCGGTAGACGAGAGGGCGACGGAGGCCTGCCCCCCGGCGTTGATCCGCAGACGGTCGAGAAGCAGCCGGGCATCCCGGTTGTCGGGGTTTACCGTTACCGCCTGCTCGAGGAGCTCAATCGCGGCGATGGTTTGGGCTTCTCCACCCCCCGCAAGGGCGCGTGCCTCGTCGAGGAGCTGATTCGACCGGCGGATCTGTTCTTGGGTGACCGGATTCGGGCGTATTCCGAGGCGGATTTCCAATTCGACGATGGCTTCCTGTAGTCCCGGATAGTTCGGATTTATCTCGCGTAACGTCTCGAGGGCCGTCAAAGCTTCTTCGGGGTTCTCCTGACGTTGATTAAGCGCCGCCTGAACTCGGCTCGCGAAGGCGTCTTCAAAGTTCTCGGCATCCTCGAGTTGAAGGAGACGGAGCTTGAGCACCCGAGCTTCCCAGTTCTGAGGGCGTACCGCGAGGACATTATCGAGATTCTCGTCGGCTCGGGCAATGAGGGTCCGGACCTGGTCTTCCGTGGCGCCGACCCGGTCCGCCCGGGCCTGGTTGAAATCTTCCCGGGCGAGGTTGAGGTAGTTGCTCAACACCGGGTAGAGCGGTTCGGTTTCCTCGAGGTTTCGCTTATCCGCCAGCGTAAGAGCCGCAGAGACAAAGCCCAGCAGCCGGACGATCTCGGGGTTCTCGGTTACGTTGGTTCGGGCCCAGGTTTCCCGGGCCTCCAGGAGTGTCTCCCGTGCCTGGACGTACTGCTCCGAGTCGTACTGGTTCTCCGCCCGGTCGATGAGCTCCCGGACCCGGGCTACGACGATGCGGTTTTCCGCCTCCCGGATCTGGACGCCCAGAGTGGCGATTATCTCGTCGGCCTGGTCCCGAAAGGCCGCCTCCTGCTGAATCTCGAGGGAGTCAAAGTAGGCTTCTCTCGCTTGATCCCAGAGCTCTCGGGCTTCGAGCACCGCGTCCCGGTTGACGGCATTCCTCGCCTGGGCGACCAGGGCGTCTCCTTCGTCCCGTAACTCGGCGGCCAGGCGAACCTGCTCCCGTGCCTCGCCGAGACGGGTCGTAACCCGGAGCAGCAAAGCGGTCGTATCCACGAGGAGAGCCTGGGTCGCGGCCACGTCCTCGACGATACGCTCGTCTTCGAGGACGTATTCCGGCTCTTCGGAGAGGTCCTCCGATAGCTCCTCCAATGCGGTTTCCGTCGCCGCCAAGCGGTCCTGGACGGCATCAAGCACCTCGGCGGCGTCGTCGGGATAGCGATAGGTCACGGTAACCGTCGTCCCATCGTCCTGCTCCACGGATTCCGGGAGCCCCTCCAAGAGCGCCTGCCCCTCATCAAACTCGGTCCGGGAGGCTGCGAGGTTCCCGGTATATCCGTCGACTTCGATCCGCACGGCAGCGTCGAGGCTCGCAACCTCGACTTCGGTCGCCTCGCCGAGGCGGAGTGAGAGCTCCTGGTCGACGAAGCCTCGGGTGTCGCGGACCGCCGTTTCGAGGTCCGGGAGCTCCGCGATGGAGGCGGCGGTACTCTCCCACTCGTCGACAATGGTGATGATTTCCGCCCGTTGGTTTCCGGCGGTCACACGGATCTCCCGAAGTCCGGCGGGTGTTTCCTCGGCGTCGTCGAAAACCTCGTCGATCGCCGCAAGCCGGGTGTAACTCTCGGCAATCTGCCGGTATCCCCGGCCCCTCAGAACATGCGCCGCGTAGTCGACCCGAGGCTCCGGCGGCAACTGAGGCGCCGCCTCCGAGACGCCGGTACCCAGGGGCACTTCTCCCTCCAGAAGCCAGGCGTCGGCGGCTACCTCGTGCCGGTCGGCGTTGGCAAGAGCCTGGGCGATCGCCTCGGTCCAATCTCCGTCTTCCGCCGCCTCGAGGCGGAGAGAATCGGCCTCTTCCGCGCCGCCGTCGGCCGCCGATCCGACGGCATCCCGGAAATCGTCGAGCATCACCGACATGGCACCGTTGATCCCTTCGTCGTCGAACCCTGGTCTCCCGGTGGCAAAGGTATCGAGGAAGGTCAGGTGCCAATCCACCGGGTCCTCGGGATAGAACTCGGAAACCTGCTGCCGGAGCGATTCGAGGGTCTCGCCGTTCTCGGTAACCAGGTCTTCCTCGGCATGGACCGACTCCCAGGGAACCGCGAGGTCTGCGAGACGCTGGTCCAGGATGTTTCGAGAGGGAATAGGCGTGTCGGCGGAATAGGACAGGGCCGATACCATCGTGTCGGTAACGCGCCGTACGTCCGGGGCCCGGGCCAGAAAGGCGCGGGCGGCCTCTTCGACCGCCTGCCGGGCTTCGGCCGCGGATTCGTAGAAGGAGTCCGGATAGTCCCGAAGGCTATAGACCTCCGTCTGAAGATCGAATCCGGAAAGATAGCGCTCGACCGCCTCGGAATAGCGGCCTTCGGCGATAAACCGGGCGGCGTCCTCGACGATCTGCTCCGCCAGGGTACGGTCGTACGCCAGCTGGGCGATAAGTCGCGCCTCGGTAATCTGCGCTACAACGCGTTCGTTCGGATACTCGTCGAGGGCCTCCATCCTCGCGATAATGTCCAACGTGGTTTCAATATCCCCGGGATCCGATTCCAAGTGGTCTATCAGCCGGGCAAAGAGGTCGTTGTAGTCGCTTCGGATATTCAGAATCCGGTCCATCAATTCCTCGGCTTGCTCGAGGCGCCTCGGATCTTCGCGGACGGTCCTTTCGAGAAGAAGAATCGCTTCGTTTATCCTTCCATCCTCGACCAGGGCTTCGGCGGTACCAATTGGGTCTTCTTCGGGTTGGCCCCCGGCCCAGAGGGGCAGAAGCGAAAAGAGACAGAGGAGGGCCGGTGCGATGAGATACCGGGAAACAGATCGAAATCCCGATGAAAAGCGCAGAATCCCCCTCCTCTTCATAACTATATCACTATCGGCAATAATCGAATGCGAGGTAAAAACTGCCGATACCATAGTAAGATAGCGCCGAAATCGCCGAATTGTAGATATGAATGAACCTGAGCGATATATTCAAAGCGTGTTAAGGAAAGGAGTTGTTACCTTCCTGTTCTTCCTCGCTTCCGTCTCCCCGGGGAGCACCTTCGAATTAACGGATATCCCCTTCGGTCTTGCGGATATGTTCGGCGCCGACGAGGTCGAAAACACCGGTTTGACGGTTTTCCCGACCCTGATGATCCCCACCGGTGGGGAGTACGAGTCGATGGGCACCGCATACACCGCCGTGGCCCGGGACATCAGTTTTTTTGAGGCTAACCCCGCTGCAAGCTCTCGCCTGCCCAAAACGATGGCGGCCATCATGCACAACAATCTGATAGCCGACGCCAATATGGAAGGTCTCTGGTACACGACCCGGTTCGAACACTTCGGAATCGGAGCGGGACTGAAATTCTTGCACGTTCCCTTTACCGAGTACGACCCTGCCGGGTCCCAGGAGGCAAGCATCCGTTACACCGAGACGGTCGCGGTTCTGAACGCCTCCTACAACTTCCTCCATAGCTACGATTTTCGGGGGGTCTCCGTCGGGGCGAATATCAAGGCCGCCCACCGAAATATTCCGGAGGTGATTGCTCCGGGTCAGTCCGCCTTCGGCGTCATGATGGATGTCGGTGCTCTGACGAGGTTTGACGTCGCCAAGTACTACCCATCCCGAGAGAAGAACTTCTCCGTCGGAATTGCGGCCCGGAACCTCGGGCCGGCGGTACAGGAAGAGCCCTTGCCAAGCTACGCGACCCTCGGAATCGCCTACGCGCCGCTCCGGCCGCTGACGCTTTCCGCGGACTACAACGTTCCATTTATCCTCTTTTCCGATCTCCCGGCCCAGAAACCCTACCTCGCTACCGGTCTTTCCGGGCAGATTACCGACTTTCTCTCCACCCAGCTCGGATTCATGGTTCGGGGTGGCAACCCCCGGATAAGCCTCGGAACGGGACTCGCTCTCGAAGAGGTCAAGTTGGATATGAACTACACCCTCGACATGACCACCCAAACGAACGCCGTCGACCGCTTTAGTATCCAGGCAAGCTTCGATATGGGGGACCGTGGAAGAGGCGACCGCGCGCAGATGGTGGAGGACTACTACCTGGAATCGCTGGTTGCGTTTGCCGAGGGGAACATCGAAGAAACCATTCGACTTGCGGGACACGCTCTGGAAATCGATCCGACCTTCCAACCGGCGGCGGAAACCCTCGCTTCGGCGCAGCGACTCTCAACCCTTCAGCGTCGGATGTCCGCGATTCGCCTCGGCGAAGACGACGTCTTTATCGAGGGCACGGAATAAGTCCAAAAACCCCGACCTTGACTCCCTTTCGCTCACCCTGTTCTGGTTGCCTGACGTTTGATGGAAAGGTAGACCGCGAAGAGCGGTAAATCGACGTCTTTCGAAGAGACCCACCGCTTTAGCGCCGTCCGCTCCTTCTCCCCGATCGAAGTCCCGGACTTCAGCAGGCGACGCTCCTGCTTTCGGTACTCTTTACCGGTAAAGTAGTCCGTTAGATACGCTATCAGCTGACGTAGCGCGTCGTTGTCCTGACCGTAGTATCCCGCCAGACCGCCGGCGGTGCTCGGGTCCGAGAGGGAGGAGATAAGCTCGTCGACTCCGGCCTCCTCGGTTTTTGCGAGAAGCGTCTCGAAGTCTCCCGCCAATTCGGACTCCTCGAATACGATATTGTCAACCTTGGTCCGAAGTCCCGTGCGGCGCTTTGACGCGGCGCCGGATCGCAGGTCTCTCTTGCCGACGAAAAGGTAGGTAACGATTGCACCGCCGAGGGCGAGTCCGATCTCGTCGATGACGGGAAGCGGGTCCCGGACCACGAGGGCAAAGAAGAGGTACGCCAAAACGAAGACCGCCGAGGCTATCAAGAATCGCGGGAGGAACCGGATTTCGGAAATCCACTCCTTTACGTCCCGCTCGATAATCCGATACAGCTCGTTTCGAAACATGGTAAGGGATTCCACTCGGGGTTCCCGTCCGTATAATCCATCGACCTCGCGCCCCTCGAGGATATCAACAATCCTCCGTTTGCCCCCAAAGGGGTGCAAAAAGAGAGGCGATCCGTCCCTTCGGTATACATGAATGATGTGGACCGGCTCCATTGATGACATCGAGAGAAAAGTATAGCCCCCCTAGGGGCATGTCAAGCTTGGGCGGAGGTATCGAAGAGATCTTCGAGCTTAAAGAGCTTCGCGTACCCCACCGCGGTCATTCCAAGGTCGTCGACGATTTGCCGGTCGGCGCCGGCGGAGAGGAGCGCCGCGGCGACGTCTCGGTTCCCTTCGCTGACCGCGAGCATCAGTGCCGTCCGGCCGCTCTTGCTCCGGAGATCCGGGTTCGCGCCGTGGCTAAGGAGCATCTCGACGATGTGGAGGTTTCCCAGGGAAGCGGCCTCCATGAGGGCGGTGGTGCCCCGGTCCTCGCTCATGGCGTTCGGATCGGCGCCTCGCGAAAGAAGAACCTCCCCGGCCGCCGGGTTGTTGTTTCTAATCGCCGACACCAGCACGGGGACGCCCTTGCGGTCCCGGATATCCGGGGAAAAACCTACCTTGAGGAAGTTTCGGAGAGAGTCAGTATCTCCGGAGACCGCAGCACCGGCAAAGGCGTCTTCCGTCTCCGGAAGGCCGGCGGCCCGAATCTCTTCCCGAGCCGCCTCGAGGCTCCGCTTCCGTTCGAGGAAGACATGCTCCTCCCGTAAGTAGTCTTGAAGCCCCTCATCCACGAACAAGACGGGCAGATTCTCCAGAAAGGTGGGAAGGTCTTCCCGGTCTAGGGGGCCGAGAATGCAGGCGTCTCGGTCGCGCCCGAGCACGAAGCCCGCAACAAAGGGGAGCCAACCCGCCGAGAGTACGCTTTCGGTTCCCCGGAGAAGAACGTGGGTCAACGCACCGAAGTTAAAGGCCACCTCTGAGGGGTCCAAGAATGCCCATTCACGACGAAAACGGTAGGCGCTCGCATCTATCCCCTCGGAACGGCAGATCCGTAACGTGGTCGCAATTTGCTCGTCGATAGATCCGGAAAAGAAGATCCCTACTTTCATCTCCACGGTCGAACTCCTACGTACAGTCTCGACCCCTGGAGGCGAAAATTGGAGTGCTAATGTCTTAGATGATTCCGAAGCGCCTCGTTCAGCACCTCGGTAAAGCCCTTCCGAACGTCTTCGTACATGCTCGTAATCGAGTCGAGACGGTCTCTGACTTCCCATTGCTCTTCTTCGAGAAAGAGTTGAAACGGCTGCACCCCAAGGGCGTCGACGATCCGCTCGAGTGCCTCGGCCGATGGAAACTTTTTCCCTTGCTCGATTTCCCCGATGTAGCCGGCCGAGAGTCCGCAGCGCTCGGAAAACTGCTCTTGGGTCATGCGGAGACGTCCCCGGTTTCGCCGAAGGTTGTCACCAAAGAGTGCACGTACGGAAGACATGGAT
>JBKHCS010000023.1:0-33276 GCA_046541715.1 Spirochaetaceae bacterium | reverse complement strand
CTCCGGCGCCTCGAGCGCTTTAAGCAGGAAGAGCGGCCGGTTATCACCCCGTACCAGCCACCGGCCCCCGGGGAGGAGGACCCTTCCGAGAAGCTCCTCGGAGTAGACGAAGCCCTCGACGAGCTTGGCTACCGCCGAGGGCGTCAGATCGCCGGAACACGGAATGGGATCAGATCCGGCAGACCGCCCCCGCCCGGGCCCTCATCCCCCGGTAAGCTCGGTAAAGGCTGCGATCGTCGTTTCGATGTCCTCGGGGGATACGTCGAGGTGGGTAACCATCCGGATCCGCCCGGTTACAACGCTAACGGCCACGCCTCGGCTCCGGAGTTTCTCGGCGAGTCCCGAAGCCCCGCCGAGATTCTCCTCGACCAGCAGAAAGACCATGTTCGTCGCGGGGTTCGGATTTGCCACCTCTATTCCCGGAAGCCCGGTGAGTCCCCGGGCGAGGCGCCGGGCGTTCTCGTGGTCCTGCGAGAGCCCCGCAACATGGTGATCGAGGGCGTAGAGGGCACCGGCGGCGATAATCCCCGCCTGCCGCATCGCACCACCGAAGAGGTGCTTAAACCGGCGGGCCGCCGCGATAAACTCCTTGCTTCCCGCAAGAGCCGCACCGACCGGCGCCCCGAGCCCCTTGGAGAAGTCGATCCACACCGAGTCGAAAAGTCTTCCAAAATCCTTCGGGTCGGCCCCGAGAGACGTCGTGGCGTTCAGAAGCCGGGCACCGTCGAGGTGGGTCGCAAGCCCCTCTGCCCGGGCCGCCTCGGCTACGGCTTCGGTTTCGGCTAGAGTCCAAACCGTGCCGCCGCCGAAATTGTGGCTCTGTTCTAGGCAGACCAACCGTGCCGGGGCCGCATATGGGTACGGGGCCGCCCGGCTTTCCTCCAGAGCCGCAAAGAGATCCGCCGCTGTAAAGATTCCGGTCTCCGTGGGAATCGCTTCGATCAGAACCCCCGACGCGAGGGCGGCTCCGGCGGACTCCGCACGGATTACGTGGGACATACTCTCGGCAAACACGACGTCTCCGGGAGAGGTGTGGGCCTTTACCGCGATTAGGTTGCACATGACTCCCGACGGCAGATAGAGCGCGTCTTCGTGGCCGAGAAGGGCGGCGACCCGCTCGCAGAGAGCGTTGACCGTCGGATCCTCCTGCCGCTGCTCGTCTCCGACTTCGGCCGCCGCCATCGCCTTTCGCATTCCTGCGGTCGGTGTGCTGGCGGTATCGCTGCCAAGGGGAATCAATCGTTTGTCTGCCATGGTCGCAGTAGAGCATTAATGGCACGGGGATTCAAGGGCGTCTTGGGAGGTGCTACACTTAGACGCGTGAAACCTTTTGTCGAGACACTTTCCCCCGGGGACACCGGGGATCTCAGAGAGTTCTTTCTGAACCTGCCGGAACTCAACCGCAACCTGGCCCTCGCGACGGCCCGGTTGCGCCGGATAACCGTTAGGATGGTTTCGGTGGTTCTCCTCCGGGAGCACCTCTACTTTCAGACGCATGCCGGGTCTACAAAGGCTCGGCAGATCCGGTGGAACTCCCGGGTTGCCCTCTCCGGGGGACCTCTCACCGTCGAGGGCCGGGCCCGCTCCTTGGGGCATCCCCTGGATGCCGCCTACGGGGATATTTGCGATGCCTACCGGGACGCCCACCCGGGCTCCTTTGACCACTTTTCCCGGCGTCCGGAGCAACGGCTCTTCGAAATCGTACCGCTTCGTTACGTCTATTGGCGCCGGGAGGGCTCCACCCCCTTCAATGAGGTGTGGGTGCCTCCCGAGGTGTCTCCGGGCCGGGAGCTCCGGTTGGGCCGGGGTTACCGGGACTACTATCTCGGCCGTATAGACCAGCCGGGCTGACTGCAATGCCCCGGGACACCCTTCCGCCGATCGATATCTACCCGGGAACCGTCGACTCTCATTTCCATCCCGCCGTTATGGCCGGCCGAGGTCTCGAGATCGAGGTTCTCCTCCCGGATCTGTACGCCGCCGGGCTTGCCGTCGCATTGGAAGTCTCTATCTCCCTCGATGATGCGGCGGAACGCCTCGCACGCCTGGAGCGATATCCCTACCTTCGTGGGACGATGGGCTTCCACCCTTCCCAATCCGGCCGGCTGGATCTGCACCAGGTCGAACGGGAGCTCCCGGCGGCTCTCGAGGCGCCCGGTGTCGTGGCCCTCGGGGAAATCGGACTTGACTGGTACCGCGATTACGCACCGAGACAGACCCAGATCGATCTTTTCCTGCTTCAGCTCGAGATAGCCGAACGCCTCGGCTATCCGGTCATCATCCATAACCGGGAGGCTACCGGGGACCTCCTCGAGCTTCTCAAAGGGCGCCCGCCGCGACGCAGGGGCATCGTGCACTGTTTTTCGGGAACCTGGGAGGAGGCACGCTCCTTTATCGATTTGAACTTCGTCGTTTCCTTCGCCGGTAACGTTACCTTCACAAAATCCGCCGATATCCGGGAAGCTGCGGCGAAGGCACCCTCCGACGCGTACCTCATCGAAACGGACTCCCCCTTCCTCGCTCCGGTTCCGTATCGAGGAAAGAATAATCACCCCGGAACTCTGGGTATCGTTGCCCGGACGATCGCCGAGGCTCGGGGCGTGCCGCCCGAAGAGGTGGTCTCCGAAACCGGGGAGAACTTTCGCCGGCTTGGATTTGTCCGGTGAGACTACCTCTGCCCGACAAGGGCCCGGCGCGTTATTAGCGACGTGTTAGTTCTTTAGAGGGAGGGTGATGAGGACCGTCGTGCCCTTACGCGGTTCGCTCTCTACGACGATGGAGCCTTCGTGGGCCTCGACGATCTGCTTGACGATGACCATCCCCAAGCCGGTGCCCGCTTCCCGGGAGGAGCTATAAAAAGGCTCGAAAATTCGCTCGAGGACCTCCTTCTTCATGCCCTCCCCGGTGTCGGCCACCTTGAGGCGGAACCACCCACTGCTGCCGTGGGAAACCTCCAGAGCTATCTTTCCGCCCCGGGGCATCGCTTTCCGGGCGTTGTCTACCAGGTTCGCAAGAACGCGCAGTAAGCGGTTGTGGTCTAAGAGAACGAGCTCCTCGACGTCGTTCCTTATCTCCAGCGTAATTCCCTTGCTTCGAAGCCGCTCCCGGACCCTTTCCTCGAGGTCCTTGAGGAGAGACGAAAGGGACACCACGCTCACGTCGAGGCGGATCTCTCCCCGGCTATAGTCGAGAAGCTCCGAGGCGAGGTCGTTCAATCGGTCGGACTCCCGGACGATATTCTGGGCGTACTTGGCGACGAGCTTTTCGTTCTCCGGTCTAACCTGAATGAGCTCGCCGTAACCTCGGAGGATGGAAAGGGGATTCCGGATATCGTGAAGGATCATCGAAGAGAACTTCCCCAGGTTCGAGAGCCTCTCGGCACGGAGCAACTCCTCCTGCGCCTCCTGGAGGTTCCGGTAGGCTTCTTCGAGCTGGCGGTTTCGGCTCCGGAGGCGCTCGACGTAGCTCTGGTTGCTCTTCCGGACCATCGCCGAAAGCGAACGGGTAACCGAAAGCGCAACCGACGGACTCTCGGTCAGCACTTCATGAAACTGCTCCCGCGTAAGGAAGAGCATGTGCCCCGCGGTTCTTGCCACGACACTCGCGCTCCGGGGTTCCTCGTCGACCAGGGCCATTTCCCCGAAGAGATGGCCGGGACCGTGGACCGCCAGAAGGTCGCCGGTCCCCTTGTCGTAGCTCTGCCAGACCTCTACCTGCCCCGAGAGCACGATGAAGAACTTGTCCCCGGGTGTACCTTCCTGAACGATTATGTCCCCAGGGCGGAACTCGGTCTCCTCACAGAGCTCCGCGATCCGTTGGATCTCGTGGTCCTTGAGATCCCGAAAGAAGTATACGTTTCGCAGGAACTCAAAATGGTCTGTCATAACACGTCTTTACAAAAAAGCCCTCTCCAACGAGAGGGCCTTTTCTTTTGATCGCGGGTGCTACCAGGAGTCGACCATATCGTCGACATCCCGGGACTGCTCGTTGAACAGATCGGAAAGCACACGAAGGTCGTCGAAGTAGACGTAATACTGGCCGTAGGTTTCCAAGAGGTCCGGTTCAATCAGGAAACCGACGATCTGGATACCGGTTCGGTGCAGATAGTGTACATCCCGCTGATTGATCGTAGGAGGCACCGCGACGGTAAGCTGCTTCCACCCCGAGAAGTTCAGACGCCCCATATAGAGCTGGAGCTGTCCTCCGAACTGATCACGGAGCACGACGTAAAGGCGGTGGTTAAAATTTCGCCCGACGACCCAAACGGAGATGGTCTTCGCAATGCCCGGCACCGCCAAAGGACGACGAGCCTGGATGAAGAGCGAGGTGTCCGAACGGGGAGGAAAGAACTCGGTCTTTACACCCAGGACATAACGGTCTTGTGGCGTAATGCCCGCCTCTTCCTCCGCGGGAATAGGCTCTTTGCCCCGGGGAGCCCCTTCAAGCCGGATGTGGGTAATAACCCCTTGATCGCTTGGGATATAGACATTCCAGAAGCCGGGGTCCTCGAAGCGGGATACCGAGACCTCTTGAAGGGCCTGCTGAGCCGTGTCCCGGCCGAGGTCCTCGGCGTCGATCTCGTTCTGTGCGGAAACCATGACGGTTGCAACAGCACCTAATAGAAGAACCAGAAGAAATCGTCGCATTACTCGCTACCTCCCCAGAGTTGATCAACGTACTCCGGATCGGCGAGGAGCTCGCCATCGAAGGGATCGTCGAAGGTGTCCGTGAAGCACTTAAGGTTATCGAGATAGACGTAGAACTGGTCGACCCGCTCGTCAGGACGTGTCCAGAGGACGAGCTTGACGAGCTCGAGACCCTGCCGCTGGGGCACATAGGTGACCTCCTGCGGAATATAGCTCGGGATGTCCATCTTGATGTTGTGCCATCCGCGGAAGCCGATCTCGCCGAAGTGGAGGGTGTGGGTTATCCCCCGATGATCCCGGAGAATCACCTCGATATAGTAACTGCGGTTAGAACCCCAGACCCACATGTCGAGGTTTTGGACCCGCCCGGGAAGGGGAAGCGCTCGGGGAACCATCTCGCCGTCGTCCCCTTCTTCAACCGGCACTATCTCCAAGTAGTTGTAGCCTTGACGGTTGAACGCCGCCCGAATCCCGAGGGAACGAAGCTCCTCACCCTCCGGCGGCCGTCGGAAGACGGCTTCAGGCCACGCCTCGACCAGCTGGTACTCCAGAGGATAGTCATCCTCATTGATGAACTTGCTCCCTATAACCATCCACTGGCTGGTTTCCGGATCGTCAAAGTCGTCGAGCATGATTGACTCGAAGTTTTCCGGCCGATCCGCGGCCTGCCCGAAGACGGGGGAGACAAGGAGAAACGCAAGTAGCACGAGGCCAAGGGCCTTCAGGCTTCCTTGTATCATTCTCCACTCCTTTGTTTCATAGGTCAAAAGATTCCAAAATGATCTCACGCGAATTATATTTGTACGGGTTTGCTTTGTCAAATGGTCCTCCGGGGCTTTTGGCCGTATCTCTATGATCGGCGGATCGCTTCATTTGTTTATTCGGTCGTTACTTGTACGCCGGAAATCCCCCGGATCGGCTTACGAAAGTGGCCGGGACCACAACCACCGATTTTCCGGGGGCCGCTCCGGGAGACCTGTCTTCCAGCGCCTCGACTCCCCGACCGATCGCATCGACGTAGTCCCGTTCGACGCTGCCGATAACGAAGGCGCCATACCCCGTACCGGGACCGAGGTCTTCGGCAACCGCAGGGTCCCCCCGGGACGCGATCAGATCGAGGGCAAAGGGGGTGTTGCCCCGGAGGAAGAAGGCCCAGAGATAGGCCCCTTCCCCGACCGAAAGAATCTGCCCGCGAATTGTCTCTCGCTCCGGCGCCCGGGAGTAGACGAAGCGCCGGTCCACCGAATCGGGAGGAAGCGCCTCCTCGAAGGCATCCAGCTCCCGGCGTGCCGTCTCACCCCCCGCGTGCGAAAAGAGCACCAGAGAGGTGCCGGCCTCGAGCAGGTGGTCGGCCGCGGCGTTCCCGGCGTCCCGGAACGCTTCAACCCTGTCGAAGCGAATCGACATGAGGTTCGACGCTTCGTCCGGCGCCTCCGAGAGGAGCAAAAACTGCAGCTCCGGGTAGCCGGAGGCAAGTGCCGGAGCTTCGTTAAAGAGAAGAGGCGCCAGAATGACCCCCTTGGTCGGGGTTTCCGAGGAGAGAATGGAGTCGATTTGGTTTCCGAGATTCCCGTCGAAGCTCACCGACGGAGCCCAACCGACCGAGCGATTCGTCGTTTCCTCTATCTGCTTCCGAATGCTCTCCTTTCCGACCTTGCCCGGCGCGACGAGGGTTTCGAATACCGGGTCGACGACTATAAGATAGTCGTTGCCGCAGGAGACCAACAGGGTCAGCACAGACAAGAAGAGAAGGACGACCGCCGGAGGAGCACGACGGCGTCCCGGTGGCCGGCCGGGAGTCCGATTCACAACCCCTGGCCCGGGAGGTAGATCATACGGAGAAACCAGTACCCCGTGACCCCGGCTACGAAGAGAAAGATCCCCAACAGATGGGCGACGGGAACAAACTTTAGCTCGTGGAGGGTCCCGGCTACCGAGAGTATCCACGGCAAGAGGAAGAGCAGAACGAGGTAGCCGAAACGCAAGGGTTTCGCCTCCCGGGCCCAGCAGGCGACCAACAGCGGTATGTATCCGATGATGACCGACCGGGCCATCGGAAGGAGAAAGAGCTCGTAGCCGTCGAGAATACTTCGGGTGCCGATGACCCGGACGAGAATGTCGACAAAGAGGAAGCCGCCGAGGAAGGCGGAGGCTGCGACGACACTCCCCCGGTCGTCGGTGTGCCCTTTGCGGAGATCCCAGAGGACGAACGCGAGAGTGCCGAGAAGCCCCGGTACCAAAAACTCCAGAATCGAGATGCGAACCCACAACGACCAGCCGGAAAAAACCAGTGGGATCGCCTGGTTAACAAGGAGCGTCACCGGGAGGAGTATGAGTCCGGAAACGATCCCCCGGATTGCCGGAAGCACGAAGCTCCGTACGTGAGTGTCCTGAAAGAAGGCGGCAATGAGAAAGGCCGTTAACAGAGGCGATGACAAAAGATAGAGTCCCATGAGACGCCAAAAGCTATCACTAGCCTCCCCGGCTTGCAAGTACGTCGGTCCGGGGACACCGCCCGCTATTGACACCAGAGTTTTGCCTCCCTAATCTCCATTGAACCATGGGTCTCGGCATCGTTAGCTATAAGGAGTTTACCTTCGGTTCACCGGGTACCGGTCTCGTTCTGGACAGCGGCCGGGACTTCGGCCCGATTACGGTGCGGTACGAGACCTATGGCGAGCTTAACGGGAAGCGGGACAACGCGATCCTCGTTCTCCACGCGTTCTCGGGAGACGCCCACGCGGCCGGATACCACTCCCCGGAGGACACCCACCCCGGCTGGTGGGACGACATGATCGGCCCGGGTAAGGCGTTCGATACCGACCGCTACTGCGTCATCTGCTCGAATGTCCTTGCCGGATGCCAGGGGACCACGGGTCCCGGCTCCATCAATCCGGAAACCGGGGAGCCCTACGCCCTCGATTTCCCCGTCGTAACCATCCACGACATGGTCAAAGTGCAGGTAAAGCTGGTTGATCACCTAAGGATCGAGAAGCTTCTCGCAGTCGCCGGTGGCTCCATGGGGGGTATGCAGGCTCTCGAGTGGGCCGTCGGCTTCCCGGACCGTCTCCGTTCCGCTCTTGTCTTGGCGTCTACCACGCGCTTGACGGCCCAGGGCATCGCCTTTAACGCCGTGGGCCGGAACGCCATCACCTCGGACCCCCGGTGGAATCAGGGGCGCTACTATGACGGCGACGTTCCTTCCCGGGGTCTCGCAATCGCCAGGATGGTTGGCCATATCACCTATCTCTCCGACGAGTCGATGGGCATGAAGTTCGGACGCAAGCTCCAGGAAAAGGCCCGCTACGAGTTCGACTTTTCCGACCAGTTCGCCGTAGAGAGCTACCTCGAGCATCAGGGGCGGAAGTTCGTCGACCGATTCGACGCAAACTCCTATATTTATCTTTCGAAGGCTATGGACTACTTCGACTTAAGCGAGAGCTACGGCGGTCTCGACGGCGCCTTTAGCAGGGCTCAATGCCGATTCCTCGTCGTCTCCTTTAGCTCCGATTGGCTCTACCCGCCCTACCAATCCAAGGAGATGGTCTTTTCGATGATGAAGAACGACAAGGACGTCTCCTACACCGAGCTTTCGAGCCCCTACGGACACGACTCCTTCTTGTTGGAGACCGGTCGCCAAGAGAGCGTAATCAAGGCGTTTCTAGAGACTACCTATGCTCAAATCTGAACGGCTCCACGGAGACTACGACACGATCGTTTCCCTCGTCGAACCCGGGTCGACGGCCCTCGACCTCGGATGCGGGGACGGCGAGCTTCTTTCGCGACTCAAGACCGAGCGAAACGTCCACGGCCGGGGGGTCGATATCGAAGAAGCGATGATTCTCCGGTGTATCGACCGGGGAATCAGCGTGTTCCAGGGAGACCTCGACGAAGGGCTCAAAGACTACGGGAGTGGGAGCTACGACTACGTCATTCTCAACCAAACGCTCCAAATGATCCACCGGCCGGTGATGCTCCTCAAGGAGATGCTCCGGGTAGGTAAGCGGGCGATTGTGAACTTCCCGAACTTCGGCTATATCGTCAACAGAGTCCAACTCGGAATCGGGGGCAGGATGCCGGTAAACAAGCACATCCCCTTTCAGTGGCACGACACGCCGAACATTCACTTCTGTACCCGAAGGGACTTTGTGGAGCTCTGCCGAGAGCTCTCGGTGGATATACTGGACGAGATCGCCCTGCGTCACGGCCGGGTACTGAAGCTTCCGGGACGTAACCTCCTCGCGACGGAAATTCTTCTTGTGCTCCGGGGGGAGCAGGGTTAGATGAGCGCCTCGAGTTCGTACCGGTCCTTGGCCAACCAGACGTGTTTCCGGCAGTCTTCGGCCATGCGCTTAAAGGTGAACCGGGTATCGTTGTCCGAAGCAACCGATTCGAGGGCCTGGTACCGTTCGGCGACGGCTTGCTCCCTTCGGAGTATCATTTGAAGGAAGTCCTGGTACGCCATGTTTGCGTCGAAGGCGTACTCGACCTCCGGAAAGGAAGCAGGGAGGACGGCTGCTTTCTCAGAAGAAAATAGACTCGCTATACTCGGGTTTAGGAGAATCTCGGTAACCGTCTTGATGTGGGACGCTACGTCCGCTTCGAGGGCGAGCAACAGTCTTTTGAGCCCGAAGTGATCGGTAATGTCACCGTAGATCTGGTAGGTATTGAGGCTCTCCTCTTCGAGTTGTTTGACGCTCCGAAGCAGAATGTTAACCGGTTCCATAAGGTACCTGTTTATCATACGCCATAAACGAGGCGAGTTCTACCGTTTGACTCTGTCGGCGGCGAATGATACATTGCGAATTTCGTAGGCCGTTGGCAAAACGTTATAAGGAGGCATATTGGCTAACAAGGAACTGCGTACCAACGATGCAATTCGGGTACGGGAGGTTCGCTTAATCGACGAAGACGGCGGACAAAAGGGAATTGTGCCCACCGTCGAGGCTCTCCAGATGGCCCGAGATAGAGGCGTCGATTTGGTGGAAGTTGCCCCTCAGGCACGCCCCCCGGTCTGTAAGCTGCTCGACTACGGTAAGTACAAGTTCGAACTGGAGAAACGGAACCGAGAATCCAAGCGGAAGCAGAAACAGCTCAAGCTCAAGGAAATCCGGATGCAGCCAAAGATCGAAGAGCACGATCTTCAGTTCAAGACGAAGCACATCCAGGAGTTCCTGGATGAGGGAAGCAAGGTCAAAGTAACGATCCGCTTTCGAGGAAGAGAAATGGCCCACACCGAGCTCGGGAGGGTGGTTCTCGACAAAGTACTTGAAATGCTGGATCCCACCGTCCATGTCGATCGGGCGCCCGTCATGGAGGGTCGGTTTATGTCGATGATTCTGAGCCCCGGCGCGAAGAAAGCGACAACGAAAGAACCGGAGCCCGAAGTAACGTAAGATAGAACCATGTGAGATACAGGAGCAGACGATGCCCAAGATGAAGACGCGGAAAAGCGCCGCAAAGCGGTATAAGCTGACGGCAAACGGAAAGGTAAAGTACAAGAAACAGGGCCTACGCCACATTCTGACCAAGAAGAGCACGAAGCGAAAACGATCCCTCCGCCATGCAGACATTCTGAGCAAGGCAGAGACCGAGCGCGCCCGGAAGCTCCTCCCCTACGGATAGGCCCCAAGGATAGGAGAGACAGATGCCACGTGCAGTAGACGGAAGTAGAAGAAAGAATCGCCGAAAGAAGATTCTAAAGGACGCGAAAGGTTTTTGGGGACGACGGAGCAAGCTTTTCCGAACGGCCAAGGATGCGGTAGCCAAGAGCCAGAGCTACGCGTACCGGGACCGCAAGACCAAGAAGCGCGATTTTCGCTCCCTCTGGATAACCCGTATTTCCGCAGCAACCAAGAGTCACGGAATAAACTACTCTCAGTTTATCCATGGCCTGAACAAGGCGGAAGTAACGATGAACCGAAAGGCTCTTTCCAATCTGGCTATTGAGGATCCCAAAGCCTTCGAAGCCCTGGTGGACAAGGCCAAGAGCGCCCTCTAACAGCCGGCATGATCACCCTCGAGCAGATACGACTACTCGAAGAGCGGGTCCGTCGCGCGGTCGATAGAATCGCCGGGCTCCAGGAAGAAAACCGGGAGCTCCGGGCGAGGGCCACCCAATACGAAGAGCGAGTGTCGGAGTTAGAGGCTCGGATCGATCGGTTTACGAAGGACCAGAATCAGATAGAAGACGGCATAAAGAAAGCCCTCGACCGCCTCGAGGGCCTCGATGCAGAACACGCCGAGCCAACGGCGACGATCCCGGAAGCACCGGAGACACGCCCAATTCCCGAGACCGCTTCGGAGCCCGAAAACGACACCGATGGGGGCGATACCCTTGCCGAGCCCACCGACGAAGCCAACGAGCTCGACATTTTCTAACGCACTATGGAGCGACTCCGCGTAGAACTTTTAGGGTCCTCCTTCTACCTCCAGACCGACGAAGACCCGGTCTACGTTACCGAGTTGATCGATTACTTTCACACTAAGATTCAGGACATCCAAGGGAGCGTCCGGACTTCGGATCCTCTCAAGGTCGCGATCCTCTCGGGGCTTCTCGCGGTCGACGAGCTGTTTCGCGCTCGGAAAAGCCTCGAGGGTTACGAATCGGCCGACGCGGAGGCCGCCGAGAGAATCGCCGGCCAACTTATCGAAAAGCTTGACCGCACCCTCGATTCGGAAACACCCCGGCCGCCGGATGCCGAGGGGTAGCCGGCGGCCGGCTCGGGGCGCTCGTCTCACTCGTCTATAATCTTCCGGACCCACTCCGCGTCGATTTCGGAATAGGTGCATCCTTCGACGCCTACGATCGCCCCGGCGAGGCGGTTGGCAAGAACGGCGGCTGCTTCGAGGGGCAGATCTCTGAGAAGGCCGAAGAGAAACCCTCCGGCGAAGGCGTCCCCGGCTCCGGTTGTGTCGATTACCCGGGTCGGTTCCCCGGTAACCTGGCGTATGGCGCCGTCGTGTACGACGTAACAGCCGTCGGCGCCAACCTTCATCACGACCCGAGGAGCGAAATGCTCGGCGCGTCGAACGACGGCTTCCCGGGAGCCTACTTCGCCGGTAAGGCGCCGCAGCTCTTCTTCGTTCGCAAAGAGCAGGTCGACGTTCCCGGGAATCCATTGCACAAGGTCCTCCCGGTAGCGCTCGACGACGAAGGGATCCGCGATATCGAAGGAGATAAGAGCCCCCCGTCTTCGGGCGGCTTCGACGCTCGCCACGGTAGCCTGACGCTGGTTCTCCGTGTCCCACATGTAACCCGTCGTGTGGAGAATGGCGCTGTTCTCGATAGCCTCGGGATGGATATCGGAGAGATCGAGGGCCCGGCACGCCGAAAGGTTGGTGAACATGGTGCGCTCGGAGTCGGGGGTTACGGCTATAGCCGATGTGCCCGTCGGCAGGCCCTTCTTAGCTAGGAGCGGCTCGACCCCGTCGGAAGCGAGAAGCTCCTCGAACCTGGCGGCGGCTTCGTCCTCCCCTACGGCGCCGGTATAGCAGGGAGCTTCGAAAGAATCGCCCCCGTTCCACAGCCATCCTACACCTCGCAGGGTGTTCGCGCAGCTCCCTCCGGCCCGCATAGACCTAACGTGGCACTTCTCGATCACCTTCCGCTGTGCGTCGGAATCGACGAGATTCATGCTTCCCGGATGCGCCCCGGTCTCCTCGAGAGCCTCGAAGGTTGCGCTCATAATGATGTCCAAAAGGGGATTTCCGATCCCGTAGACCGAAGGCATGGCTCCTCCAAGGTTGACATCCCACACGGACCGCCGTACTATCCGCTTGTCGATGCCCGTCTCTACCAGCCAGCAGATCTCACGCTACTACGATCAGTTTAGCAACATCGAAGTAACGTTTACCAAAGAGGTCACCCAGGCCATTCTCCTCTACCCCAAACAGGTATACTTACGCTGTCTCGGCTATCAGTGGCCCTGTATCATCTACTCCAGTTCGCTGGTTGGCGCGAAGATCATAACAAACATCACCGGTTCTCTCAACGAGACCGTCCGGAAGGCGAACAATTTGGTTTCCTTGCGGTTTAGCTTCCTCCAGAAGGATAAGCCGGATCCCCTCTCGTTCTTTGTGTCATCGAAGGTCACCGGGTATACGCCCTACGGAAAGAACAAGCCGGAATTGAGCTTTATGAGCCTGGCCTACACCCAACGCCCCCCCGACGACCTCATCGAGATTCTCGGGCAGCTCCTCGAGGCAAACGTCCTTTCGCAGAAGCGCAAGGAGGAGCGGGTCGTCCTGACGGTCCAAACGGCGGCGATTATGGGGATCGACCCGAAGGAGTGCCGCCTGACTATCGACGGCGTACCGAGGAAGTGCATCGTTCGAGACCTTTCCTTCGGCGGCGCCAAAGTTATCCTTATGGGGCTCGCAAAGTTCCTGGTGAACAAGACCGCGGAGCTCCGGCTTCCGCTCACGGAGAAACAGGGCGCCCTGGTTGTCCCGGGAAAGGTCGTTCGTTTCGACCCGGTGGAAGGGCGAAGCGACATCGCCGCCTTCGCCCTCCAGTACGACGAGGACAAGGTGCCCCTCGATTACAAGGTACGTATGAACAGTCTGATACGATTCAACAAGAGCGCTCGAAAGGAACCAACCCAGTGACGCATCCGGAGCTGGAAGGCATCATCTATATTTCCCTTCCCGAAGGAACAGAAAAGACCATCGAAGACTTCCAGCTCGACCCGGAGATTCTGCTTCCGGTCGAAGTAGCCGGTGGGTTCGATCAATGGGATCCCCAGGATCTTCGGTGGGAACAAATTATCTCCGCCATGCTCAAAATTCTCGCCTACGACGAGGAGCACGAGCACGCCGAATACTACCGCTCCTTTATTCTGGCGGCTCGCCCGGACTTGGTGGACGAGCTATCCGAGACGGGCATAATAAAAGCCCGGAACCAAGACTATGCGATTGCCGAGGAGATATTTCTTGCGCTCAAAGGGCTTCTTCCGGAGGATCCCCGGCCGCGGCTCAACCTCGCCCTCCTCTACGAGCAGCGGGGAGCCCAGGCCTCAGCCGTCGAGGACGAAGACCAAGCGGAGAGCTACATCAACCGGGCCTTTGAAACCTACCGGGAGCTCCTCCGGCAGGACGACGTAATTCCCGAAGCCTACCTGAATGCCGGCTACTTCTTTCTGAAGCAACAGAACTTTTCCGACGCCAGGACTAACCTCACTGCCTACATGGCCTCCTCGGAGGACACCGAGAGAGTTGCAGAGGTCAAAAAGGTCGTCGACCAAATCGATTCTCAAAACCTCGCGGATCAGCTCTTTAAGGAAGCCTACGACTTTATCCAACTCGGACAAGAAGAAGAGGGGATAAAACGGGCCCGGGCTTTCTTGAACGAGCACCCCAAGGTGTGGAACGCATGGTTTCTCCTCGGGTGGGGCTACCGCCGCCTCGCCCGGTACGAGGATGCCCGGGAAGCCTTTATCCAGGCCCTCGAGCTTGCACCGAAGGAAGTCGATTCCCTCAACGAGCTCGCAATCTGTAACATGGAGCTCGAAAACTATGCCGACGCTGCGGAAGCACTCCGAAAGGCCCTGCAGATCGAGCCGGAGAACCTAAAGGTTATCTCGAACCTCGGAGTCCTCGCCCTCAAGACCGGTCGGCAGGAAGAGGCGATGGGTTACTTCAGGACCGTTCTCGAGCTCGAGCCGGAAGATCCGGTCGCCAAGCGTTACCTCGATCTGCTGAGCGAATAGTTCTATCTTTTCCGTTTTTCTTCTCAAGCCGACGACCGGTGCGGCCGATTATAGGAAGGAAGAGGTGGTTTCGCCCCGGTAGGTTCTATCGGTAGTGGGACTCCCTACTTCGATTATCGGCGCATAACTCCGGTGGTTTAGCACCCTGCCGGGGTGAAACGCGAAGAGGAGGATGCTCGACCAACAAGCACAGGGTTCCGGGGGCAAGGATGCCGCCGGACAGGAAATTCACGGAGGAAGATGAATGATTATTAATCACAACTTAAGCGCAATGTTTGCCGAGCGCGTCCGCGGTGTAGTCGACCGACGGGTTAACGGCAATATCGAGAAGCTCTCATCGGGCATGCGGATCAACCGGGCGGGCGACGACGCCTCCGGCCTCGCCGTCTCCGAAAAGATGCGCTCCCAGATCAGAGGGCTCAACCAGGCGTCCCGGAACGCCTCAAACGGTATCAACTTCATCCAGACGAGCGAAGGCTACCTCCAGGAGAGTCAGGACATCCTGCAGAGGCTCCGGGAGCTCGCCGTACAATCCTCGAACGGTATCTACTCCGCCGAAGACCGGATGCAGATCCAAGTCGAGGTCTCCCAGCTCGTCGATGAAATTGACCGGATCGCGTCTCATGCCCAGTTCAACGGGATGAACCTTCTAACCGGACGGTTCGCCCGGGACACCGGCGAGAACGTGGTCACCGCAAGCATGTACTTCCACATCGGCGCCAACATGGACCAGCGGGAACGGGTGTTCATCGGAACGATGACCGCCCTCGCCCTCGGGGTGAAGGATTCCAACAACGATCCTCTTTCGTTGTCGGCTCCTGATCTCGCCAACCGGTCGATCGGCGTCGTCGATTCAGCCCTTCGAACCATCAACAAGCAGCGCGCCGACCTTGGTGCCTACCAGAACCGCTTGGAGCTGGCCATACAGGGTATCGACATCGCCGCCGAGAACATGCAGGCTTCCGAATCCCAGATTCGGGACGTCGACATGGCGAACGAGGTAGTGAAGTACACGACGAACCAGATTCTGGTTCAGTCGAGCACGGCTATGCTGGCCCAGGCAAACGTAAAGAATCAGTCCGTCTTGCAATTGCTGGGTTAGCGGGGTAGTATTATGTAGGCAGAATTCTGTCTACCGATCTTTGACAAGCATCCTCCTTGAAGGTCGAGAACAGTGGGACTGCCCGGTTCTTTTAAGAGCCGGGCTTGTCTCTCTGGTTGTGGATACGAGCACTGGGGTACCGCGCACCTCCAGGGCAGTCCGATCGACCTAGAGACGAAGGGCACGGATTGCCCTTTGAAATCGTGTCAGGGAGGCATATATGATTATTAATCACAACATGAGTGCCGAGTTCGCGAACCGTACTCTCGGCTTCAGAACCCGGGAAATCACGGGTAACATCGAAGCGTTGAGCTCGGGTATGCGAATCAATCGCGCAGGCGATGATGCTTCGGGACTCGCAGTGTCGGAGAAGCTTCGGAGCCAAGTCCGTGGCTTGAACCAGGCAGAACGGAACATCCAGAATGCGGTCAGCTTTATTCAGACGACTGAAGGCTACCTGCAGGAAACCCAAGACATCTTGGGACGGATACGAGAGCTGTCTGTTCAGTCGGCCAACGGAATCTACACGGCCGAAGATCGGATGCAAATCCAGGTCGAGGTCTCCCAGTTGGTAGATGAGGTAAACCGAATCGCTTCCCACGCGCAGTTCAACGGCATGAACCTCCTTACCGGACGGTTCGCCGGGGATGCAGAAGAGGCTGTCGGGATCCAATTCCAGGTGGGAGCGAATATGGATCAGAACGAGACCGCCTTTATCGGCACCATGACCGCTGGCGCTCTGGGTCTTCAGGGTGCACAAGGCGAAGAGGGAACCATTTCCATCTCTAACGCCGACGCAGCGAACCGAGCAATCGGTGTGGTTGACGCCGCGCTTCGTACCGTTTCGAAGCAGCGTGCCGACCTTGGCGCCTATCAGAACCGTTTTGAGATGGCGCAAGAAGGGGTTGCGATTGCCGCGGAAAACCTAGCCGCTGCGGAATCGCAGATTCGGGACGTCAACATGGCTTCCGAGGTAGTGGACTTTGTGAAGAACCAGATTTTGGTTCAGTCCAACACCGCCATGCTGGCTCAGGCGAATACCCAGCCCCAGGCTGTTCTACAGCTTCTCGGCTAGGGTTTGATCTTCCGTCCGCGGAAAGAGATTTCTGGACGTCATCTGCTTTCCCACGGATTGACGGGGGGAGGGGCGCGCCTCCCTCTGTCTTGGAAGAACACGGAGGTACTGTATGTCCATGGATGTGACACGCATTACGCAGGAACCAAGCATCGCCGACCGTATTCAAGGCACGATGCGCCGAAGCCCCCCCGAGGCTTCGATGGCTCCCGACGTCGATCGGCCGAAGCCGGAAGTTCCGGAGATCCAGGTCGTAACAAGCGAGCTTCAGACCGTAGCAAACCTTCTGAACCGCCGGCTGCAATTCTCAATCAACGACGACCTTGGTCAGGTTGTGGTAAGAGTCATCGACACACGAACCGATAAGGTTATTAAGGAGCTTCCTCCCGAGGCGCTTCAACGACTGCACGTCAAAATTCGAGAGGCCGTCGGCCTTTTGATTGACGAACAGATCTAAGAGGACGATAGACGCCCCTGGTATTGTCGCCTCGGGAGGGGAGACGACATGAAATCGATATTTTCTCTCGCACTTTTGCTTATAAGCGGCGTTCTCGCATTCTCGCAGATCTCCGTTCCCGGAATATCCTCTTCCGACGGCCGCCTCGATACCGAGCGGGTAATCGAGGAGCTGATGGAGGTTGAGCGCGTTCCGCTGAACCGGATGGAAGACAGCGTGGAGCGCTACGAGGCCGAGCGGCAGGTTTGGCAGGAGATCGGAACCTCCCTCGAGGCGCTCCGGGAGAGCGCCCGGCTTCTCTTCGGCTTTCAGACCCCTTTTAACGACCGGATAGCCTCGTCCTCCGACGAATCCGTTCTAACGGCGAGCGCCACTCGAAGCGCCGAGGAGCAGGCGGCCGAGATCGAAGTTCTTTCGGTGGCCACCGCCGACCGTTTCCATTCGGAGCCCTTGCCCCTCGATTATCGCGTCCCGCCGGGGCGTTACGTATTCAGGGTCGGCGAGGAACGTATTGCGTTCACCTTTTCCGGAGGCCGGTTGGCAGCCTTGGCCGAAGAGATTAACGAACGGGGCGCCGGCATCCTCCGGGCCCGGGTTGTCCGTTCGACCCGGGACCGGGAGATTCTCTCTCTCGAAAGCCAGATAACCGGGGCCGAGAACTCTCTTCTCTTTGAGCAAGCGGCTCTCGACTTTGCCCTTTCCGCCGGAATCGTAGAGACGGTCTCCGACAGCCGGCGGGATCTCTCTGCTTCTCCGGAATTGCTGCAACCTTGGACCCGCCCCGTCTCCTCCGAGCGTGTATCGGTCCAAGAAGACAGAATAGTCGTCGGGCCCGGGGGGGAAGTATCGCTTCCGGTCTCCCCTGCACTCTCCGTAAGCCCCTCCATTGTTCTCGAAGGCGAGGTGCGGCTTACCGACGCCGAGGAGTCCTGGTCTCCCGCCCCTCCCCCACCGGGTCCGGATGTGCCGCCGGGAGACGGCGTCACCCTAGAGGACATCACCATTCAAAATGCCCCTTCCCGGGCACCCCTGGCGGAAGTCGAGCCGGACGCGCCTCCTCCGGTGGTGCGGGACAATCAGCTTCTCTTCGCTCAGGAGGGAAGCGACGTCGTGCCTCTTCCGGAGATTTCGCAAACCGAAGACTTCGCGCCCCTGCGTTTGAGCCTGAGCGACTACGTGGACTCCATCCGCGGGTTGAACATCCGAAACCGGAACACCTATCGCACGCTGGAGCTTCGCAATTTGGAAATCTATGACACCGCGGCCCGGGGAGACACCCGGCCGGTCAACGCCGTCGACACCGCCGCAGACGCCGAGATCCTGGTCGACGGTGTCCGGGTTACCCGGGATTCGAACACCATCGAGGACGTTATTCCCGGCGTTACCCTAACGCTGAACAATCCGGGGCGCCTTCCGGTGACCCTTTCGGTCGAGCCCGACCGAGAAGGAGCCAAAGAGGCGGTTATCGCTTTTATCGGCCAGTACAATCAGATCGTTCGAGACGTAAACATCCTTACGCGGAATAACGAGTCGCTGATCGACGAGGTCGGCTACTTTACCGACGAAGAAAGGGAAGTCGCCCGGGAGCGCCTCGGGCTGTTTCAGGGAGAATCGACCCTCAACCAGCTCCGGCAGACCCTCCAGAACATCATGATGAATCCCTACGAGACAACCGCGGGGAGACGGCTGTCGCTTCTCGCCCAGGCCGGAATCTCTACCAACGCGGCGGGGGCGAATACCGGAGGGTATTCCGCTTCCCGCCTCCGGGGCTACCTCGAAATTAGCGAACAGGACCTCGACCAAGCGCTCGCTTCGAACTTTAAGGCGATGAAGGAGCTTTTCGGCTGGGATACCGACGGCGACCAAGTCGTCGATTCGGGTGCCGCCTACGAAATTGAACGCTACGTTGCTCCCTACGTCCAGATCGGTGGGATTATTCCGAGTCGCACTCAGGGTATCGACGCCCGGATAGCCCGCACCGAGAATGACATGGACCGCATGAACGACCGTCTCGACCGCAGGGAACAACAGCTCCGGACCGAGTTTGGTCGGATGCAAGGCGCTATCGACTCCATGGACGAAGCCACCAGATCCCTCGACAACCTTAATCAGCAGCAGGGAAATTAGGGGAAACGTTCCGGAAACCGGCCGATCGGTACCGAAGTGAACCCGGAGTAATATCTCCGGCCCTATATTCCGATACTGAAACAGAAGGTATGGTAGGATAGAATTCTACCGCGGGAGGTAGAAGTGGAACTGCTCGTAAACAGCCAACCGGTGGAACTAACCCTGGAGGACGAGAGTACCCTCGGCGAGGTCATTTCGGGTGTCCGAAACTGGCTCGCGGAGTCTCGGCTCTTCGTGACCGATATTCAGGTCGACGAACGGGAGGTTCCTCTGGAGCTGCCCCAACCCTGGGGAGACCAGGACCTCGAAGAGATCGGTCAGATAAGAATCGAAGCCCATCCCCAATGGCAGGTTGACCTTGCTCTCCTCGACACGGCGGTAGAAGAGCTCCGTGACGCGCAGACCGATGTGAACCTTGGGTCCGATGCGCAAAGGAGACTCCTGGAAACGGTGCGCTTTCTCCGACACCTGGATTTAGGCATGGTAGAGGATCGTCTGGAGCAGCATCGGCCTTTGGGTCCCGAGGACGTGGCCGCCGCATCGACCATTCTCCGATCGCGACGCCAAGAGATCGCCGATCCCTGGCGGGAAGCGATGGCCACCGCTCCGTTAATCGAAGAGATGCTACCGGAGGTGGAGGAAGTGGCCGTACTTCTCCAGACCGGAAGAGACAGCGAGGCCATGACGATATTGATCCGTTTCGTCGAGCTGGTTTCTCGCCTTCTCCGTCTCTTCGGGCATTTGACCTACTCCGCCGAACACGATCCCGGTGGTAAAACCAGTTCCGAGGGGGCCTCCCTCCAAGAGGTGACCGGACAGCTGAACGCCACATTGAGGGAGCTCGTGGATGCCTTTACGAATCAGGACAGCGTCCTTATCGGCGACCTCTTGGAGTACGAGGTTACCAGCCAGGTCAGGGAGCTTCTCAGCTTTCTTCAGGAGCAAAGACAGCCGTGAATCTTCCCGTTCTCCAGGCGCCCCCGAGGTTCGACGTCTTTCAGCAGCCCGATCCCCAGCAAAACGTACTTACGATGGTGGTGCTTCTGGCGTTGATCGTTCTCGGCGTCATAGGAGCCATCGTCTCGAATAGACGGGGAGGGACCCCCGGAGGCCAACGTTTTTCGAAGATGGCGTTCAAGCGACAGGCGAAGGCGCTCGGTCTCGAATCGCACCACATCCGGGAGTTGATCTCTCTCGTAAAGCGCCTCCGACTGCGAACCCCGATGCGAATGCTCTCCGATCCGGCGTACATGAACTACGTAATGCGGAGGGCGGTCCGAGCCATAGACGCGGGGGGGCTTCCGGAGGTCGATCGGGAGGCGGAAAAGGCTCTGATCTTTCAGATCAAGCGGATCCTTACGATGAATGCCCCGGGGAAACGGTCTCTCGGAACGAGTCGCCGGATACAGCCGGGAACCGAGGTTCGGATAACCGACAACGGCAACGATTGGTACGACACCGTCATGACCTCCTCGGCAAAGGACACCTTCGCCGTAAAGGTGCCCTACGACCGCCGGGGGAACGACGTTCTCTGGGACAAGGGGACTAAACTCGCGGTACAACTGGTCGGCGGGGGGGACGACGGAACCGTCTACAGCTTTCCCACCCGGGTGATGGGAATTACCCGATCCCGGGGGGCGTCGAATATTGTATTGGCGCACACCGACCATGTACGCCAGTCCCAGAAACGGAAGCATCCCCGGAGAGAATTCGACCGCCCCGCCTTTTTCTGGCCGGTTAACGTTGTCAGCGTCGGTACCGGAAGGAAGGCCAAGAAACAGGCCGTTGTGAATAACGCTCGTCGGGGCTACGGACGAATAGAGGACGTCAGCGCCGGTGGCTGCGCCATTCGGTCTTCGGCACCCCTGAAGGCGGGAACCCTCCTCAAGGTGGAGTTTGAGACCGACGACAAGCAGATCCTCACCGCCTTCGGAAAGGTCAGGAGCACCGAGAAGACCCCGTCCCGGTACGGACTTATGCACATCATGTTTACCAAGATGTCCCGGAAGAACCTGAACCAGATAAACGCCTACGTCTACGGCATCACCGACGAAGGCATTATCGCTTGACGGAATCTCCCGATACGTTATAAACTAATCACTATAAATGAAGTTTATTGAGATTACAGATCTACAACCCCTCGCGTCCTCGGTGCTCTACATCAAGAATTTCGAGGGGACCGCGACCTTTGCGGAGGGAAGAGAAATCCCGGTCCGGGTTGTCTACGAAAAGCACGCCGTCGGTCCCGCGTCGATTCGCGTACAGTTTTCCGAGCCGGTGAACGCCGATGTAGAGGAAGCCGCGATGGAGTACCTCGGCCAACACTTCACCGCGGGAGGGCCGGTCCGCTGACGGTCATCTGCGCCACCGCGGACGACACCGAGGCACTTGGCGCCCGAATTGCCGGGAACACCGGCCCCGGGAGTGTCCTCTCCCTAGAAGGTCCCCTCGGCTCCGGAAAGACAACCTTTACCCGTGGCTTCGTCGGACACTTCGGAGATGCACCGGTCAATAGCCCAAGCTACACAATTGCCCAGGTCTACCCTACCCGTCCGCCGGTAGCGCATCTCGACTTCTACCGCCTGACCGATCCGGAGGAGGTTGAACAGCTAGGCCTTACCGACTACTTCGCACCCGAATTTATTGCCCTCGTCGAGTGGGGCAACCGGTTCCCGGAGCTTCTCCCGAAGCACCACAAGACCGTTCGCTTGGCGATCGACGTCGACGGCACTCGTCGGGTCGACATAATCTGATACAATTCCCCGTGCGCGTTCTCGCATTCGACACCGCAACCGAGTACCTCTCCGTCTGCCTCTACGACTCGGAATCAGGTATTCTCGCCCTCGAGAGGCGGGACGGTCCGTTGCGCCACGGGGCAAACCTTGCCCCGGTCATCTCCGGCGTACTCGGTCGGTTGGAACCGAAAGAGCGGACCGAGTCTCTTTCGCAAATCGACCTTGTCGCCTGCGTCGAGGGCCCCGGAAGCTTTACCGGGTTGCGCATCGGGTTCGCCACGGCGAAGGGTCTTGCGGCGGCGTCCGGAAACCTTCCGACGGTCGCCATCGGTAGCCTCGAGGCCCTCGCCCGGCGGCGCCGCACCTTCGACGGTATCGTTCTTCCCCTTTTGGATGCGCGAAAAGGCCGCTTCTATACCGCCCTCTTCGAGAGGGGAGCCCGCCTGACGGAGGATGAGGACCTGAGTGCCGAGGAGGTCTTGGAGCTTCTCTCGGGGCGATACGCCCTGACCACGGGCTTCCATTCCCCTCTCTTCCGGGAACGCGTTCCGCAGGACGCCCTCGACCGCTTGCTTCCGGACCCGGATGCCACGGAGCCCCTTGCTCCGGAACTCGCGAAGATGGCAATCGAGGCATTTACCAAGGGAATGGTCATGGAACCCGGTGCGGGACCCCGGTATGTTCGCAGAAGCGACGCCGAGATAAGCCGGGAACCGGGTGGGGCCGGCTCGGTCTAGAAGGGATCGCCGGTAGGATCTTCGGGGATAAGCCCTTCCCAGGACGGAAGACCATCGGTGGCCGCCCGAGCAGCTTTCCGGTTTTCCTCTTGAATCGCGTCGAAGACTTCTTGACGGTAGACCTTGACGTTCTTGGGAGCGACGATGCCGATTTTGACCTGGTCTCCCCGGATATCGACGATGGCGATCTCGATGTCCTCGCCGATAATAATCCGCTCGTTGGTCTTTCGAGAAAGAATAAGCATGATTACTTCTTTGCCATTTCCTGAAGGATGGCGTGGCGTGTGTGCCACCGGGGATTCAGGGAGATCGACTGGATGCCGGTTCGCGCCTTTCGATTGATAACGAGGGGCCCCTGGAGGTTTGCCGTCACTTCGCCCCCCTCGGTAGGAATGGTGAGTATCGAGAAGACCAGAATATTGTCGCCGGCCGGGTTACCGATCCTCTCCAAGTCCTCGTCGGGGATTTCGAGAAGGTAGTCCGGACGAAAGAGGTACGGATTCATCAGGACAAAGGCTATCTCCCTTGCCTGAAGGCTCTGTAGCCAATAGAAGGGCTTCTTGTGAGCGTCGAGGAGCGCGTACTCCGTAAACCCCTCGAAGCCGTAGAGCCCACCGGGGAAGAGGATGAGCTGTCGCTCATCGACCGGTATCTTTCCGTACGGTTTACTGTCTATCTCCATTTCTTACCTCAAGAACTCCAACAGGGTCGGCGAAAGAATTCGCCCGGCTACGCCTACGGCAGCGCGGTGAGTGTACTCGAGAATTCGCAGCTCGGTAATCGACTCGGCCATATCAGGGTCTACCATATTGGAATTCATATCGCGAACCAAGGGTATCTCGCTCTCGTTCCGGCGATAGGCGACTTGTATACGGGCATCCCGGGCGCCGATATCGGCGACGTTGCTCAGCAGGTTGTTCATCGCGTCGTCGATGCCCCGGAGCGCCTTTCCGCCGATGTCGAGGGTGTTGCCGGCATAGAGCTGGTCTCGAAGGTTGATGATCATGTCGAACATCGACCCGCCGAAGCTGTCCGCCGAGGGGGCAAGGTTTCCCGGCGGCGCGAGGTCCCCCTCCACGATAAGCCCCAAGTCCTGGAGCACCGTAGAGCCTTCGCCGTCCCGGAGCCAGATCTGGTGAGGCGTGGTTGTCTCGAGGACGATCCCGTTCTGGACGGGATCCAGGCGGGCCCGGACCGCCGCTTCGGACTGGTTTATCTTGTTAATAATCGCGTACGCGTTGTCCCCGACCGTCAGGTTAACCGGGTAGTCGTCGACGTAGATAGTGCTGTCTTCTTGAACCTGGTAGGTAGAGGCGTCCACCGTGGAGTACACTTGCTGGTTTTCGGCCCAGAATATGCGGTTCCCCGGGGTGCTTATCTCCACGTAGGCCCCGTCGGCGACTTCGGTCGACCGGGACCGTATGTCGCCGACGTAATCGACGTTGGTTATAACCGATTCTCCGGCGCCGGGAACATTTCCGGTAATCGCCCGGAAGGGGAGCGTTCTGCTCCGGGTCCCGGAGAAAAGCGTGCCTCCCTCACCGTCCTGGGCGTTGGCGATCTGCACAAACTCGTCTAAGAGCTCGTTGACCTCTTTCCCCATCGCCATAAGGTCCTGCTGGGAGTAGGTTCCGTTTGCCCCTTGGACCGCCAGCTCTCGCACCCGCTGTAGCATGTCCACCGCCTGACGGACGTATCCTTCCGATACCCGCAAGTGGTTCTGGGCGTACTCCATGTTGTCGGAATAGCGTTCGAGTCGATACGCGTAGGACTGGAACCGGGTCGAATGGGCTGCGGCAATCGGGTCGTCCCGCAGGTTCTGGATTTTCGACTGGCCGGCCATCTGGTTTTGAAGCCGGTTCATCAAGTATTCACGACTACGCATATGGAACTGCATGTCGTCGTTGGTCATGTTAGTGCTGATTCGATACATCTACTACACTCCCATTCTGTTGATGATCGTGTCGAGCATCCGATCCACCTGGGTCACGAAGCGTGCCGCCGCGTTGTATCCGTGTTGAAACTTGATCATCTGAGCGAGCTCCTCGTCGATGTTCACCCCGCTAATCGAAGCTCGGGTGTCCCGGAGATCCTTCATAATGGCGTTCTGCGTTCTCAGGGCGAGCTCCGCCTCTTCGCCCTTCAGCCCGATCTCCGCGACGGTCTCCGAGAAGTAGTCGTCAAAGGTCTGAATCTGTCCGACCATGACCGGCTGGTTGCGAAGGGCGGCGATGTCCAAGGCCGCCCGCCCGTCGCCCGGACGTCCGGGACGGTCACCGACGCCGTAGGAGGCCACGATGGATGCCGGTTCCTCCGCGATGTCCGGGTTTACCGCGATCCATCCCGAGGGGTGCATAATCGGTGCCACCTCGAAGGTTGTCTCGTTGCTCGGAAAGATGAGGGCCGCGTTCGCCTGGTCCCAGTTGTAGGCGTTCTCGGCTCCGGTGCCCGGGAGGATTCCTGCGTACCCGACCAAGAACTGTCCGGAGTCCTCCATGTACCGAAGGACAAAGTCGGGGTTCTCGGTGTTTGAGGCGGGGGTTCCTTTTAGGCTCAAGTGCCCGTTCCGGTCGAGACGTGCGACAACCTCGGCGCTCGAGTTGTTGATACGGTCGAGGACGTCCCGGACCGTGTCGGTCGGGAAATACTCCACCGTCGTCCGGTCGTTCGGCCCCGCGAGGGTCATGGTTCCGGCGATTCCGATTTGGGCTTCGGCCTGGAGCTCGTTTGCCCCGGTTACCCGGAAGAGGTAGGTGGAGTCGAAGCCTCCGTCGCCGTTCCGGTCGTAGTTTCCCAATGCGTCGATGACGAAGGGGTGCTCGACGAAGAAACGGTTTCCCGTCGACTCGTTTAGCCCGTATCCCGAGGTGTGAACCTCGTTCACGAGGTTGGTAAAGTTGACCGCGAGGTTGTCCAGCTTTTGGATCTCCCGGCGGACGTCTACGTCTCGGAGCTCCAACAGGGAGAAAACCTTTCCACCGCGGAACTCCGCCTCTTCCCCGGAGTAGGACCAGACAACCCGGCTGTAGCCTTCGTTTTCCGGCTCCGGAATCGTCTCGAAGGGGCGAGCAATGCCTCCCTGGACGACGTGGAAACCGCTGGTGTGAATGTTGAACTCGTCGGGGTCCCTTTCGTCGATGGTTATATCTACCAACCCGGAAAGACGCTCGACGAGAAGGTCACGCCGGTCGAGGAGGTCGTTCGGGTTGTCACCCGCGGCTTGGACCTTGACGATTTCGATATTCAGGTCTGCAATCTCCCGGATCTGTTCGTTTATCTGGGTAACCGTCGCCCGTACGTCTTGATCTAGCATCTGCCGGATCCGGTCGAGGGACTGATACCGGAGCTGCATTCCCTCGGCGAGGGCGTGTCCCCGCTGCAGAAGGGCCCGGCGGGGTGCCATTTGATCCGGGTGGAGAGAGAGCTCCTGCCATCCTTCCCAGAAACGGTCCATCAGGTGACGGACGGAGGTATCCTCCGGTTCGTTGTACACCTGCTCCAGCATCAAGACATAGCTGTCCCGGGTTTCCCAGTACCCTTCCCCGTTGGCTTGGGCGATAATGCGCCCCTCGAGCATTCGGTCCCGAATTCTCTCGACGGACGCGACGTCGACCCCTTGGCCGATTTGTCCCGGAAGCTCCGCCCGGTTGAGCTGCGGCCGGTAGATCGGGTCCGTCGCCTCCATCTGAATTCGCTGGCGGCTGTAGCCTTCGGTCGAGGCGTTGCTCAGGTTGTGCCCGATGGTAGAAAGACCGAGATTATGCGCGAAGAGGCTCCGCTTGCCGATTTCTATGCCGGAAAAGGTCGATTGCATGACCCGAGTCTCCTATAGGTGGGTGTCCACCACGAGGGCACGTTCGTCCCCCCGGTCCGGAGTGCCGCTCCGGGAGTACATCCGGCCCCGGTTCTGGGGGAGTACCTCGTCCAAGATGGACCTGAGGGTTCTCGCGGATTCGTTCGAATAGGCGTCTATTCCGCCGGTCAAGCTTTGGACTCGCATAACCGAGACCTTGAGCTGCCGGTGGAGGTGGGAGAGGGAGCTTCGTGCCTCGATTGGGAGATAGGCCAGAAAGTCGTAGAAGCCTTCGTGCTTTGTGCTCCCGACCTCTTCCCGGGCCTTCCGGTAGGTTTCGTGGCGAAGCGATTCGACGTTCAATATCTTTTCGGCGTAGGTGGAGAGTTTCTCGATAATCGCCTGAAGTGCCACCCATTCCCGTTTGATCAGGTGGTCCTGGAGCTCCTGTTCCCCTTCGGCAAAGCTCTCGAGTAAGGATATTTCTTCCCGCATGATCTCTTCAAGTTGCCCAACAATGCTCATCCAACACTCCTTGTGGTCTTCTCCTCTTATAGCATCGGCATTCGGCGATACGGGTTTAGGCAAAACATCGGCAGGGGTTCCGGTGCCGTTACAGCGCCCATCCGGCGGCGCGAAACCGGCGGTGACGCCCCTTGCCTCTTTTGTCAATTACATATAGCTTTTTCTATATACTAATAATCATCGGAGAAGCTGGTATGACGTCGCAGAAAGAATACGATTTGGTAATTATCGGGGCCGGAGCCGCAGGATTGACGGCAGCGCAATACGGCGCCCGGGCCAATTTGAAGACCCTTGTCGTCGAGCAGGGGGCGACCGGCGGGCAGTGCCTTCTGATCGAAGGACTCGAAAACTATCCCGGTTTTCCGGAGCCCTTGAGCGGCGCCGAGTTTACCGAGCGGTTTGAAACCCAGGCGCGGCAATTTGGCGCCGAGTTTCTCCTCGCCGGAGCGGAACGTCTTACGAAGGAGGAGGACCGATTCCGCATTGGTACGACAGAGGGAGAGATTCTTGCGAAGGCGGTCGTTCTGGCGACCGGCGCGAAGCATCGCGAGTTGGAGGTCCCCGGTGAGCGGGAGTTGGGAGGCCGAGGAGTATCATACTGCGCGACCTGCGACGGCCCCTTCTTTAAGGGCAAGAAGATTCTGGTCGTCGGAGGAGGCGACGCCGCCTGCGACGAGGCGCAGTTCCTTTCCAAGTTGACCGACAAGGTGGTGATGGTCCACCGCCGGGACCGGTTCCGGGCCCAGCGCTCCCTGGCCGAACGCGTTCGGCGAAACCCGGCGATCGAGGTTCGCTTTAACACCGTAGTCCGAGAAATTGTGGGAGCTCCGAGCACCTTCGGCATCGACACCGTCGGGTCCGTCCGATTGGCGGACATAGAGACCGGCGAGGAGTACGAAGAAGCCTTCGACGCGGTATTCATCTTCGTCGGTTCGATTCCCCGGACGGCCCTGGTTCCGGACGTCGAAAAGGACGAAGGCGGTTACATCAAAACCGACGAGACCATGCAAACCGGCGTAGAAGGGCTCTTCGCGGTAGGAGATGTTCGGGCGACACCCTTCCGACAGTTGGTCGTTGCCGCGGGAGAAGGCGCGGTCGCAGCCCACGCAGCCGCCGGCTACATCGACGCACTCGAGGGAGTGGAGTACCGGACGGTGACGGTATAGCAGCTCTCCGAGTACGGCAAGTTGTCCCGAAGGGGGTGTAGAAAGGCAAAGCCTCCCGGACTTATAATGGGTCTTCGAAGGATGAAGATACTCGCCTGCGCCGCTGCTATTGTTTTAGGAGTAACCCTACCCGCTACCGGGGATCCCCTCACCTTCTGGAGCGATCTTCCCGACGACGAGCTCGCAGAGGCGCTTCTCCGGGAGATGACCCCGGAGGAGCGCGTCGCTCAACTCTTTCTCGTCGGATGGCCCGCCGAGGGTCCTTCCGAGGAGCTCGTCCAATGGATCGAGCGACGTAATATCGGAGGCGTAAAGGTCTTTGGGTGGAATGGTAACAACCTTTCCCAGCTGACCTCTGAGATTAGCCGTCTTCAACGGTCCGCCGAAGGCACTAATCACTCGATACCGCTCTTCGTAGCCACCGATCAGGAAGGCGGATGGGTCCGGCACATCAAAGGCTCGACCTCCCTGACCGCCGGAAATATAGCCCTCGGGGCGAGCCGGAGACCGGAAGACTCGTTCTTGACCGGCCGGCTCATCGGCGAGGAGCTGCGGCGTCTGGGCATCAATATGAACTTCGCCCCGACGGTCGATGTCTACCGCAACCCGGAGGCGCACGTCATCGGTCCCCGGGCTTTCTCCTCGGATCCCTGGCAAACGGCGATACTGGCGACCGCCTACTACCGGGGCCTCGAATCCCAACGCGTTATCGCCACGGCGAAGCATTTCCCCGGCCATGGAAACGCCGAGGGCGACTCCCACGGTATGCTTCCGGTGCTCTCCGAAACCTTCGACGAGCTCTGGGAGCGGGACCTGGTGCCCTACCGGGTCCTCTTTCGTGAAGGCATGCCCGCCGTCCTGACGGGGCATCTGAGCTTCCCCTCGGTGACCGGGGATCGAAGACCGGCTTCGATCTCACCGGTGCTTACCGAAGAGCTCTTGCGAGAGCGCCTCGATTTCGACGGGCTGGTCATTACCGACGATCTCTACATGGGGGGCGCCCTGGAGTACGGCGCCCGGCACGGGATGGATTTCGCCGACGTCACCCTGGCGGCGGTAGAGGCGGGTAACGACATTATCATGCTTTCCCAAACACCCTCACTCCACGGAAGCATCTTTACAACCGTGTTGAATGCCTACCAGGGGCGACCCGATTTTCGGAGGCGGGTCGACGCCTCGGTCCGCCGGATTCTGTCCGCCAAACTGAGCTACCTAAAGCCCCCGGATCGGGTCGAGCGCTATCCACGCTATCCCTCCTCCCGGGAAACCGCCGAAGACAATCCCGGCTTCGTCCTCGACCAGGCGTCCCGAAGCGTGACCCTTCTCCGAAACGGTGGACTGCCCCTCCGTGCGGAAGACGGTAACATTCTTCTTGCGGGAAACGATTGGGACTTTATCAGGGAGGGACGCCGCTTTTTTCCCGACGCGGATACGCTCTTCGTCGACCAATCGCACTTCTACCAAGCCGACGGAGAACAGACTCAACGGCTTGTCCTGAGAGCTGCGGGATACGACACGGTCGTTTTCTGTCTCTCGAGTCCTGCGACGCTGCAGATGGCCCGGCGCCTAGAGTTCCTTGGAAACCGAGTAGTCGTTGTCTCCTCGTTAACGCCGGTCTACCTCCGGGAGCTTCCCTGGGTCGACACTGCCCTGGCGGTCTACGGCTGGGGTCCCGAGTCGTTTCGGGCGGGGTTCGCCGTGTTGGCCGGAGAGATCGGCGCCCACGGCTCCCTTCCTCTCGGGCCGGAGTTCGTGGATACGGTTCCATGAGACGGCCCTGGAAGCCGGCGCACGAGGGTGACCTCGGCCGTCTTTCGCGCTTTCTAGAGGAGCGAGAATGGAAATGTGTTTCGTTTTCGGGGCATCTCTTGGAAGACGGCTCCTGGAAGCTCCCCCGGCGTTACCGAAAGCGAGTCTTCCTCCTGCCGCGCGCGAAAAGCCCCGGAGAAGAGACCCCCGGGCTCTCCGGAGCGGTCCTTCAAACTGCCAACGGATTCGTCTACCCGGTATTTGATTCTCCGGAAGCCGGAGAACGAATCCATCTAGATGCCCTTGCCCGGGAGCTAAGCAGCGGCTTCGGAAAGGTTTCGACCTTGATGGGCGTCTACGAGGACGTAATGGCCCTCGAGGAACGGTTACCCGGATCTCCGGCCCACGCGATCGACTACGATATTCTCGCTTTAGCCGAGACCGAAGACCGGGAGCCCCTCCGGCGGCAGCGCCCCGGCGAAGGAGTCGTCGTCCGCCGAGCGACCCCGCAGGATCTTGCCGCGCTGCTTCCTCTACAGGAAGCATACGAGCGGGAAGAAGTGCTTCTTCCGGGGCGCAGCATCAACAAGGGGCTGACGATGCGGATGCTGCGACACAGCATCGACAAACAGCTGGTCCTCCTCGCGTCGGTCCGGGGACGCATTGTGGCCAAGGCGGCGACGAACGCCCGGGGGGGGCGGTACGACCAGCTCGGAGGGGTATACACGGAGCCGGAGTTCCGGGGCCGGGGCATCGGCAGCCTTGTGGTGGCAAGCATCACGCGGCTTATCCTGCAACAAAGGCGGGGAGTGTCGCTCTTCGTCAAGAAGGACAACGTCCCGGCTCAGCGCCTCTACGACCGCCTCGGGTTCTCCCACATGGCCGACCTGAGAATAAGCTACTATGCCTAACTTGCGCGTGCTCATCGTTTCGAGTGAGGCGTTTCCCTTCGCAAAGACCGGGGGGCTCGCGGACGCCGTCGCTGGACTCGCCGAGGCCCTTTCCCGGCAGGGCAACGATGTCCGGGTCGTTCTGCCCCGTTACTACGCGATCGACCGGAACAACCTGCACCGGCTGCCGGAACCACTCGGTGTCCCGGTCGGCCCGGGAGAGCGTTGGTCGGCGGTGTTTCAGACCGAGAACGAGGCGCGCTACTATTTTCTCGACCACGAAGAGCTCTTCGGGAGGGACGGCATTTACGGCCCGCAAGGGGAAGAGAGTTACACCGACAATCTAAGTCGGTTTGCCTTTCTCTGCCGGGGCTCTCTACAACTCTGCCGCTACCTCTCTTGGAAGCCCGATGTCCTACACCTCCACGACTGGCCCGGGGCACTCGTCTCGGTGCTCCTGAGAGGGACCGACGACTACCCGGATCTGGCGGAGGTGCCCGCAGTTCTGACGGTCCATAACGCCCGGTATCAGGGCATCTTCTCCCCCGAAGATGTTGGGGAGACGGGGCTTTCCGAGGAGACCGCCAGACAACTCGGGGTCATAGCCGACGGCAACGTCAATCTGCTGCGCGCCGGGGCACTCTACGCCGACACCTTGACAACCGTTAGTCCCGGATACGCCGAAGAGGTAAAACGGGCACCCTTCGGCGCCGGTCTCGAGTCGCTCTTCCGGTTTAAGGGTGTAACGGGAATCCTAAACGGCGCCGACTACAACCTCTGGAATCCGGAAACGGACAGGCATCTGCCCGCCGCATACTCCACCTCGGACAGCTCAGGAAAGAGGGCCGGCAAGTCCGGCGTTCTGCGTCGCTTCGGCCTTCCCGGGGACCTCCGGCGACCCTTGGTCGCGATGATCTCCCGACTTACCGAGCAGAAGGGCTTCGACCTCCTGACCTCCGGCAGTCCGTCCCTCCTCGAGCGTATTGCCGCGCTTCCGTTGAATCTGATTATCCTCGGGACAGGGAATCCCGCTTACGAAGCGCATATCGCCGATCTCGCGGCCCGCCGGGAGAACGTGGTGGGCCGCTTTACCTTCGACGACGGCCTCTCCCACCTCTTTGGTGCGGCGGCGGACTTCTTTCTGATGCCGTCGAAGTGGGAGCCCTGCGGACTAAGCCAGATCTACGCCCTCCGGTACGGGACCGTACCGATCGTTACCAAGACCGGAGGCCTTAGGGATACCGTCGATGACCTGTCGGAGGACTACTCCCGGGGAACCGGGATCGTGATTCCGAAATTGGAACCCGAAGGCATTCTCGAGGCGCTTCGACGGGCCCTTGCGCTCTACCAAGGCCCACCGGGAGCTCTAGAGGCACTCCGCAAGCGGTGCATGGAGAAGCGGTTTACCTGGGACGCCTCGGCGGCGGGTTACTTCGAGGTCTACGAAGAGGCCATTCGCCGCTCGAGACGCGCCTGACGGTGCCGGAGCGCCTCCTTTAGGGGGTCCGGAGCCGCCTCCATTACCGACTTGACAACCGCGAGGGCCTCGGCGTACCGGCGCTTCCGGTGCTCGAGGTACTTCGCGTACTCGATCCCCGCCTCAACGCTTCCGGTCCGCCGGTAGACCAGTTCCCATACCCGGCCGACCCGGGAGAGATCCCCCCGGCTTCGGTAGTAGCGCCCGAGCCTCCGGGCGACGGAGATGCCGTCCGGCCAGGGCCCCTCGGCGGCGGCGCCGCTCTCCAAGAGGGCCTCCAACGCAGCGATGCCCCGTCTCCTGGATTCCTCGGTCATCCCGCCGCAGAGCATGGTCGCCAGACCGAAACCGTCGAATACCCTTGGTGATAGCTCGAGGAGCCCGACGGCGAGGCGGTCGATGGTATCCGCTAAGTGTACGAGACTGGAAATGTCCGACAGATGATGGGCGAATACCGGCGCAAGAACCGTCGGGTCGCTCCGGCGGAGGTAGTCGAAATAGCGCTCCGGTACCTCGGCCCCCGGGAGGTCCTCCCGTCGTTCTATACCGAGGACACTCGCCTCGATGGACCCGAGGGAGCAGGACTCGAGACATCGCCGCCAGAGCCTCCTCGACGGATAGAGAAGGTCAACGTGTCGTCGTATCGGAAAGGGAACGCCGTTGAGGAGGAAGCGAGTGCGCAAGAGCTGTGCGTCGAAGGCGCGGCCGTTGTAGGAGACGTAGGTAAGCTCCGGGGATAGGCGGTCGGATAGCGCCCAGAGAAAGTCGGGCTCGTCCGGGAAGTCTTCCAGGAAGAACTGCTCCATGACGATCGCTCTCTCTTCGAGGTAACCGAGACCGAAGAGAAACACGGTATTTCCGGCCCCGCCGCTCAGGCTCGTGGTTTCGCAGTCGAAGAAGACCAATCGCTCCTGGGGCGGCGGGAAGAGAAACGACGATTCCGTCCCGGCGGCCGATAGGATGCCGGAGGCGGGTTCTCGGACCGTCCTATGGTGGACCCCCGGTGCCACGAGGTTCCACCCCGGCAGCCGAAGGGACCCCGCCGGTCGCTCAACCGAGGGAGTGCTGCCGCGACGTTCCCCGCCGC
>JBKHCS010000129.1:0-8218 GCA_046541715.1 Spirochaetaceae bacterium | reverse complement strand
CGCGACGACCAAGCAGATAGATGCCGAGACGCTCCGGAAGGTAAAGGACCGGCATTTTGTTCTCGACGTTCGGGGGAGGTCGGAGTTTGAAGAGGGGCACATCGACGGAGCCCACAACGTCCACGTCGGACACATCCGGAAACGCGCCGGTGAGATACCCAAGGACCAAAGCATCGTTGTGCACTGCCTCGGCGGCTACCGCTCGGTTATCGCGTCGAGCGTGTTGGAGCAGCTCGGTTACACCGACATCACGAATTTGATGGGGGGCTACGCCGCCTGGGAGCGAGTCGAGGGGAAGGCGCAGGGCACCTAACTACCGGCCCCGGGGCTGCCGTCCGGCGGGCCACCGGCCGAGGGCGCGGCTTCAAAGGATTCGGGAAGCACCAAGGTAACCCGGACGAAGCTACCGCCGGCATCCGCGTCGGTAACCGAGAGCGTGCCGGAGTGCTGCGCCACCAGAGCGCCAATCATCGTGTAACCGAAGCTGTCGAAGCTCCCCGGCTCCACCCTGCCGTCGGCACCGCGAAGCGCCTCGGGCATTCCGGACCCATTGTCCTCGACTTCGATTAGGACGATTCGCTCGTTAACCTTCAACACCACCCGGAGACGCGGGTCGGGGGTCGTTCCGAAGGCGTACTTGAGCGCGTTGCTCACCAGCTCGTTGATGATAATGCCCACCGAAACCGATATCTTCCGGGGTAGCTCCCGGTCTTCGATATCGGTTTCCAGATACATCTGTCCCCGGCCGGCACCCGACAGGAGGTCCGAAACGATGCTGAGGACCGTCTGCCGGATCTGAATCGATTCGTAGTTGTCGCTCCGGTAGAGCCGCTCGTAGATCCTGCTCATCAAGGTTATCCGATTCGCGGCGTCCGAGAGCTCTCCGGCGGCCTCCTCGCTCGATGTTCGGCCGGCTTGGAGCGAGAGCAGGGACCGGACGAGGAGCATATCGTTCTTTATGCGGTGGTGAACCTCCTTGAGAAGGAGCTCCCGCTCCTGAAGAAGGTCGGTAACCCGGCGGTGGCGATCGGCCAGGGCGCGCTCGGCCATCACCAGACCCGTAACGTCCCGGCTGACCAGACCGAGCCGAGTGCCCTCGCCGCCTGGTATCGCGAAGAACCTCTGGTGCGTCGCCCGGCGGCCGGCGTCGGGGTAGACGTAGTCCGTCTCGATAATGCTCCCGACAAGCGGCGCGTCTCCGGTTGCGAGGAGGAGCTTCATCTGATCTCGGACGGTCCGGATCCGGGTCTCGTCATCCGCCGGCGGCACGGCGCCGCGAAGGACCGTGTCCCAGACCGGGGTTCCCAGCGCCTCTCCGGGAGTTGCCCAAAACTGCTGTTCCGCCGCGGGGTTCCAGGACGTGATGTTTCCGGTGGCGTCGGTGATGACGATAGCGTCGAGGCTCTGGTTAACGAAGGTTCGAAGCAGTTGCTCCCGCTCTTGGACCTCCTTCTGCATCGCCTGCCTCTCGGTGATGTCCTCGCAGAAGCCCTCCACCGTGGCGTCATCCCCGGGAGAATCCGATAGCCGGTGTAAGTGAAGTCGGACCACTCGCTCCTCTCCGTCTTTCCGGCGGACCCGGACATCCGCCGACCCGGTGCCCGGCCCCTGATCGAGGAGCTCGGTGATTGTGGTAAAGTCCTCTGAACCGAGGAAGAGCCTCCAACCGATCTCTTTGACTTCCGAGGCGAGGTCGTCTCCCGAGGAGTAGCCGAGGAGGCTCACGAAGGTGGGGTTCGCTTCGACGAACCGGCCGTCGAGGGTCGACCGGAAGACCCCAACCGGCGCGGAGTGGAAGAGCCTCCGAAACTTCTCCTCCGCCCGGCGTTGGGCCGTCAGGTCTTCAAATATGCAGTGCGTTCGCAGCGGGACTCGGTTCTCGTCGTAGGCGACTCGGCCGGAGAACCGGGCGCGGAGGACCGTGCCGTCGCTCTCAAGGAGGGGAAACTCGACTCCGTCGATCCGGCCGGCCTTTAGAAACGCCGGGAATCGGGCGCGGAAGAGGGCAACGGCCTCCGGACTCAGAAAGTCCGAAAAATTTCGGCCGACGACGTCTTCTCGGCGGTAGCCGAGAACGGCGCACCACTCTTCGTTTACGTCGAGAAACCGCCCGGAGGGGTCCAGCGACTGGTACGGCTGGGGTGCTAAGCGAAAGAGCCCTTCGTAGTGTTGCCTCGCCTCTTCCGCTTTAGAAACGTCCCTTCCGGAGAGGACTACTCCTACCACACCCCCGGCGGGGCCGCGAACCGGGGAAGCTTCGATACTGAACCACTTTGACTCGCCCGCCTCCGGGGCAAAGGGTACCACCCTTCGGGCATGGCCGCCGGAAACAAGGGCTTCGCCCGCAGGGCACCAGGGACACGGCGACTCGAACCCGTGGCAGCAGCGGTAGCATTTCTCTCCAATGGGGCTTCTGACGCCTCCGAGAAGGGAATGCGCCGCGCCGTTGGCAGCGTGAACCGTGTAGTCTCCGTCGATAACCAGCACCGAGTCCGAGAGCGATTCGACGAGCCCTCGGTAGCGTTCTTCGCTTGCCAGGAGCTCCCGGCGACTCCGGGCAAGCTTGAGGGCGGCCGTCACCCCCTGGAGTATGGCGAACTCCCCAGCGCTCTTCGGGAGAAAGCCGTAATGGTCTATATCCGAGAGGGGGTCGGCGAGCTCCCACTCGGTATGAACCGAGAGAAACAACAGGGGCACGTCGTGGTCTTTCAGGATGCGACGGGCGGTTTCGATGCCGTCGGCGCCCTCCCCGAGGTCGAGGTCCATCAGCACCAGAGCGATCCCCGGGTCTCTCGACATCGCCTGAAGCGCTTCTTCCCCGGTGTGACAGACCGAGGCGGCGATACGATGGTCACGGAGAAAATTTTGGACGTCGAAGGCGTACATAACCTCGTCTTCGACGATGAGTACCGTGCCTTCGGTAGTGGATACGGCCACGCGCTCCCCCCCCGGTTAGTTTAAGCTTTTAAATTATTTTATCATATATTTATTATTGCATCAATTTTGAACGCCTCCAAGATTGTGTCTTTCCGCTCCCTCCCCGACCGATAGCTGCCACGAGAAGTAGGCGTCTAAGTAGTCGTAGATGGCCGAATAGTAGTTCAGCTCTGCCTCCTCGAGGCTTACCCGGGCGTCCTTGAGCTCCAGCTGCGTCGCAAGCCCGTTCTCGGCGGCGGTCTGGGTAACCTCGTAGGCCTCCCGGGCGGTCCGGAGCGTCCGGTCGGCGGAGTCGATGCGCTGGGAGGCCTCGGTGAGGGTAAGGCGGACCGTTTCGAGCTCGGTCCGGATATCGTCGATCTTCTGAAGGATGGTCGTGTCGGTCGCCTCGAGCTCGAGCTGTGCCTTCCGTACACCGGTAAAGCGGCTTCCTCCGTAGAAGATGGGGATATCCACGGTAACACCGGCGGTAAGAAGCTCCGTCGGGCTTGCGAAGCTCCATCCGTCGTCGGCACCCTGCCAGGCGTAGTTTATGGAGGCGGAAACCGAGGGGTAGAAGGCCGACCGCTCCGCCGCGACGTTGATCTCCCGAAGGGTCCGCTCGTTTTGGAGTACCTGGTAGTCGGGCCGAGAGGAGAGGACAGCCCCGACGGAGGGTTCGCCGGGCAGGGCGGGGTACTCCTCGAGGGAGCCTTCGAGGACGAGCTCCGATTCCGCCTCGATACCCGCCAGGTTCTTGAGGTTCGAGAGGGCCACATCGAGGTTCTTCTGCGCTTGGGTAGTCACCGGGATGGTGATCTTCCAGTTGACCTCCGCCCGGAGCAGGTCCAACCGGGACGCGAGGCCGTTTTCGAGGCGCTCTTCGGTTTCCACGTAGTTCTCGTAGGCGATCTCCTCGGAGGCCCTACGAACCGCCAATACCTCTCGGAGCAGGAGGGTCTGGTAGAACAGCTTCTTCGCGCCGGTGTAGATCTGCTGTCGGACGATGTCGTAGCTGGTCCCGGTGAGAGTGGTAAACTGGCGTCCCGCTTCCAAAGCCCGGAATACCCGCATGTCGAAGACGGTTTGGGAGACCGAAAGCCCGAAGCTAACCTCGTTGTCCGAGTTGACGTCGACGGGCTCGACGATCAAGGGATAGACGTTCGGAGCAATCTGGGTGTTGCCGTCGGCGGCGACGGGAAACTCCTGCTCGACGTCGAGAAGGTTCCGGGTATAGCCGGCCTGCGCAGCGAGAAAAGGCCGGGTCTGAGACCGGACGAGGCCCTCCTCGGTTTCGGCGACCAACCGGGCGGTCCGGGCCTGGGACAGGTCGAGGCTGTTGGCTTCCACCGCCTCCAAGAAGCTCCCGAGGTCCAGGCGGGTTGTCCCGGACACCTCCTGGGCCGAGACCGCCGGGGCCCCGAGGAAGGTTCCGGCGAAAAGCAAGACGAGCACCAGGCTTGCGGTCTTGGGGTTCGGGCCGCCGCCCGAAGCCGGGCCGCCGTCTTTCCGGGACTCGATGAGGTTCTCGAGGGACGGAATGACGAAGAGCGAGAGAAAGGTCGCGGCGATAAGCCCGCCGATACTGACGATGCCCATCGGCTGCCTCATCTCGGCTCCGGAGGCCCCGATACCGAGGGCCATCGGGAGCATTCCGAGGATGGTCGCGGTGTTGGCCATCAGAATCGGCTTGAGCTTGGTAGGGGCCGCTATCAGGAGAGCCTCCCGGACCGTCTTTCCCCGGCGCCGAAGCTGATTGGCGTAGTCCAGTATCAGGATGGCGTTATTCACGACCAGACCCACCAGCATGACGATCGCGAGCATCGATACGATGTTCATCGTCTTCCCCGTCAGCAGAAAGGCCGCCACGACCCCGATAAGCGAGAGGGGAACCGTCGAAAGAATCAACACCGGCTGCCCGAAGCGCTCGAGAATTCCCGCGAGGATCATGTAGGTCAAGGCAATCGCGAGAACGAAAACAATTAGCATTTCCCGCGTCGTCTCGTCGAGCATCTCGGCGGAACCGCCCCAGTCGATGCGGTAGCCGGCCGGCCAATCCATCTCCCCGGCGATCTCGTCGATCTCCGAGGTTACCTGGCTCAAGACGAACCCGGGCGCCACGTCGGCGGTAAACTCGATCGACGTGGTCTTGTCCGCCCGCAGGAGGGTGTCGACTCCCTCTTCCATCCGTACCGTCGCGAAGTGGGAAAGCGGAAAAAGGCCCGCTTCGGAGGCGACGGTGATGTTTCCGACCTCCTCGAGGCTCGCCAGGTCACCGTCGGCAAGGGCGACCCGAATGTCGTACTCCTCTCCGGCTTCCTTGAAACTGGTCATCACCATGCCCTCGACGGCGGCCCGCATCGTCATCGCGAGATCCTGGACGGTCAGCCCGGCCTCGTTGACCCGGAAGCGGTTGGGGTAGAGAACCAGCTCCGGCCGGCCGCCCTTACTCGACACGTCAAGGTTTACCAGGCCCGGGACGCCCCGGATAGCCTCCTGCAGCTCCCGGGAGTAGCGGTTGAGCTCCTGCCGGTCGAGTCCCTGGAGGTAGAAGGTAACCGGCGCCTCACCGCCGGGCCCGACATCCCCGATGGCGCTCACCCGGATCCGGGCCCCGGGGAGTTCGCTTAAGGACTCGGTCATCCGGGCTGCGACTACCTCCTGGGGATCCCGGAGGGTCTTATCGACGAGCCGGACGTCGACAACCGCCAGGTTGGTACCCCGGTCGAGGTCCGAGATAGCGCCCAAGGTGGTGACCGCGGTCTCGACGGTGTCGAATTCCCCAATCCGCTCTTCGACCCGCCGGAGGAGGTCCGCCGTTTCTTGGAGGTCCGCTCCCTGGGGCAGCTCGACCTTTATCTGCACGTTTCCCTCGTCCATCGCCGGCTGAAACTCGAAGGGAACCCGGCCGAAGAAGGCCAGCGCAACGACGAAGACCCCGAAGGTTCCGGCTATCAGGACGCCGCTCCGCAGGCGGCTCCGGAGCACCTTCTCCAGAATAAAGGCGTACCCCCGTTCCCACCCGCGGATAATCGCTTCGAGCTTTTCCCCGACCGGGTGCTTCTTCCGGTCGTGCTCCGGAAGGAGCACGCTCGCGAGCATCGGCGTCAGCGTAAAGGAGATGAGCATCGAGAAAAGCGTCGCGAAGGAGACCGCCAGGGCGAACTCTCGCAAGAAGAGCCCCGCAAGACCTCCCATGTTCGCCATCGGCAAAAAGACCGCTACGTTCGTCAGGGTCGAGGCGACGACGGCCACGACGACCTCGGAGGTTCCCGAAGCCGCGGCCTGCTTTCGGCCGTGCCCCTCCTCCTTGTGGCGGAAGATGTTCTCCAGGACGACGACGGAGTTCATAACCAAGACGCCGACTGCGGTGGAGATGCCCATGAGCGACATCAGGTTCAACGTCATGCCGATGGCGTTCATCACCATAAAAGTCGGTATGATCGATAGCGGCATGGCCAGCGCCACGATGAGGGTCGAGCGGATGTCGTGGAGAAAGATCAGGAGCAAGAGGGCCGTCAATCCGATGCCCATGGCGATGTTGCCCAGGGTGTCGTTGACGGTCGCTTGGATCATCGTGGAGTCGTCGGCGATAATCTGGAGGCTCACCGAGTCCGGGAGGGTATCCCGGAGCTCCGGAAGCGCCGCGGTAATATCGTCGGAGATATCTACCGCGTTTCCGTCGGGCGCCTTGATAACGCTCAAGAGCACCGAGTTCTCGTCCCGCCGATTCTCCACGTTGTCGAAGAAGATGGTGCGCTCCCGAACGTCCTCCCCGCCGTCCCGGATCTCCGCAAGGTGACCGAGCTCGACCAGCCCGCCTGCGGTCGGGATATCGATCCGACCGATCTCGTCGAGGGTAGAGAACTCGCCGCTGAGGCGAACCGGAAGGTCCTGCCCTTGGCTCTGGATGTTTCCCCCGGGAAGATCCAAGTTGGCCGCCGCGAGAATCTGTCCGACCTGAGCCATGCTGATCGCGTTCTCGTAGACGACCCGGTTATCGAACTCGACCCGGATTTCCCGTCGTCGACCCCCGACTACGTTTACCGTGCCCACCCCGGCGGTCCGGGAGAGACGCTCCTTAACCACCCGGTCCGCGAGTCGGTAGAGCTCCGTCGGGGGAAGATCGCCCCCCATGATCAGCCGCATGATCGGAAACGCCGCGAGGTCGATCTTCTCGACAACCGGGGCTTCCGCGTCGGAGGGAAGCTCGTTGACGACCAGGTCGACCTTGTCCTTGACTTCCTGTGTCGCGACGTCCGGGTCCTTCCGGAGGTCGAACTCCAGAATGATGACCGACGCGCTGTCGAGGCTGTAGGAGGTCAGGTTCTTGATCAGGCTGATGGTCCCCACCTCGTCTTCGAGCCGCCGGGTAATCTGGGTCTCGACCTGGGTCGGTCCGGCGCCGGGGTAGACGGTTTGAATGGTCACGAAGGGAACCTTCGCGTCGGGCATGAGGTTCAGCGGGAGGGCGAAGAAGCCGAGGGCCCCGAAGAGCAGAAGCGATAGGAGGACCATCGTCATCAGAACCGGACGCCGTATCGAAAGGTCGGAGAGAAACATCGCGCTACTCCTGTCCTATCGCCGGTGGGCCGCCGGACCCGACTTCCGCGATCTTGTCCCCGTCGGTGAGTTGGGATACCCCCTCGCTGACGATCGAGTCTCCCGGAAGAAGACCTGCGGTAATCTCGTAGTGGAAGCCCTGCCTGCGCCCGACCGTCACCGGACGCCGGAGGGCTACCCCGTCCTCGGCGAGAAAGACGAAGACACCGCCGTCTTCCTGGACGGTCTCCTGCCGCCGGAGAACGAGTGCTTCGTCGTTCTCGTAGGTGTAGATGCGGATGTCGCCGACGGTCCCGCTGTTAATCTTCCGATCGGCATTCTGAAACTCGAGCTTCGCCCCGAAGGCTCGGCGGTCCGGGTCCATCGACAGATCGACCTGGGTAACCTTGCCTGGGACCTCCCGGTCTCGCCACGTCGCCGATGCGTTGAGCCCAACGGTCACCAAATCTATGTCGCGGTCGGGGATCCAGACGGTGGCCCGGAGTATCTCGTAGTTGGAGACGGTAAAGAGAGGGTCCCCTTGGGCAACGTTCTGGCTCTCGACAACGTTCAACCGGGTTATGTAGCCGCTAATGGGAGCCGAAACCTCCCGGATATTGCGGACGTTTTCCCACTGCGCCTTGGCGAGATCGAACTGCGTCCGGGCGTCGTCGAAGGATTGCTGGGACACACCCCCGGCGGCGTAGAGGGCGCTGATGCGCTCGAAGGCGGTCCGGGCGCTCTCGAAGGAGACCTTCGC
>JBKHCS010000022.1:0-33907 GCA_046541715.1 Spirochaetaceae bacterium | reverse complement strand
GGGATCTACACCTGCGCGTTGAAGTGACGGCTGTATGGCGGCCGCGGCGATTATCCGCGTCGAAGTGTTCCCCACCGGTGCACCGAGTAGATGGCCGAAGCAGTGAGGACTTCGGAAGTCGGGCACGTCAGGACGGCGTGCCCGGGCCGTTAGCGACTGGATCGATGGGAACGATGGGATCGACGGCAACAACGCGAACCATGCCGACGTAGATCGATGGGCGAGAGCACCCCGACGGCACCTCAGGCCCCGAGCAAATCCCGGTAGTACTTCTTCATCCAGCGGTTGGACCAGCTCATGACCGCGGTGTGGCGGATGATACGTCTTACTTCTTTCCGGGTAATCTTTGCCTCCCCGGTAAGGACCTTCGGGTTGCGCCGGGAGATGGCGAGGGTCCGGGCGGCGAAGAGCAGGGGCCAGGAGGTGGCCAGTCGAACCCGGTAGAGGAGCCGGGGCATCCGCAAGACGAAAAGCAGCCCGTCGTAGAGATGGCTTTCCGCCATGTCGATCAAGCGACCGACGACCTCCAAAGAAAGGGTTTCGCTCCCTTCGTCGAGGAGCTGCTCCGGTTCCAAACCAAACTCCGCGCAGAGCTGCCGGGGTACGTAGGACCAGCCCCGGTCGGAGTCTTTCTTGAGACCCCGGATAATATTGACCGCCTGAAGGCCTAAACCGTACTCCCGGGCAAGACGCGGAGCCCCCCGCATTCTCAATCGCAGAAGCGAAGAGACCTGGCTGAAGACCTCGTTTATCATCAACCCGACGATACCGGCGACCTGATGCATGTAATCGTCGAGATGACTGATCGTCCGGACGTCGGGGCCCCATTCCTGCCACCGGGCCATGCCGAGAGTGCTTTCCCGAAGATGATCCCGGATTGCCTCCCGACTATGCTCCGGAAGCCGGTCGAGATGCTCGAGAAGCTCCGGAAAGCGGCGGGCGGCTTCAAGCTCCGCATCCTCGCAATCGTCTATCGAATCGAGGGCCGCCGAAAGCTCTGATCGGGCGGCATAGCTCTCCGCAGCGGCGCCGGTCGCGTCGCCGGTAGCGATCTGCGCCCAGAGCCGCAGGTGGCGTGCCTTCTCCCGGGAGTCGAAGATAGTGTTGTCCTCGAGATAGTCGGAGACCCGGAACAGAAGGTAGGCGATGGTCATCGGTTCCCGGAAACGCCGGGGAAGGCAGCTGTTGGAAAGGGCGAAGGTCCTGCTGACCCGCCGGAGCAGTCTGTAGAGGCTCGTCATTCTAAAGGTTCCGGCGGCCCGGCGGCCTGCATCCGGCATCACCAGCACAGTCGACATAGCAAGTTTAGTATAGCCGACACCACCGCTAGGGGTATACTCATTAGCGTGGAGATTCACGCCCTTTACTACCTCGATACCAAGCTGATCCTCGAAGCCGGCCGAACCTACCTTATCGGCCGCTCTCCGGAGAGCGATGTACCCCTCCCGGAGCGAACCGTCTCCCGGGAGCACGCCCGGCTCCGCATGGAGGAAGGAGTCTGGAGAATCCGGGATCTCGAAAGCACCAACGGAACGCGGGTAAATTACCACAAGGTAAAGGAGCACGCGCTATCCGACGGAGACCACATCTCGATCGGGCCATTCGTCTGCGTCTATAGGCACTTCCCCGAGAACACACCCGACATGCGGGAGTTTGACTCTCTCTTGAGCGACACCCTCCAGGTCGAGCGCCGGATCAAAGAGCTCCTCGATCAATCGGCGGGTCTCTCCGAACGTGAGAAGATCCACGGCTTCAAGCACTTCCTGAATGGGTGGCGCCAGCGGATGAACACCATGGCAAACGTCGATAAGCTGACGGGTCTCTTCAACCGCCGCTTCTTCGACAACCAGCTGGCCTTCGAGGTGGAGCGGGCCGCCCGGTATGGCCATGCGGTCTCTCTGGTGATGATTGACATCGATCATTTCAAGAGGATCAACGATTCTCAGGGGCATCAGAAGGGCGACGAGGTCCTCGCCGCCGTCGGCGCCTTGATAGAGGCCAACACACGCTCCAGCGACATCGCCGCGCGGTACGGCGGGGAGGAGATGGCACTGATTCTGCCGGAAACAAGCCGGGATCAAGCGGCCGTCGCGGCGGAGAAGCTCCGCCGCCGGATAGAGAGCGAATCCGAGGCCCGGACCAAGGTAAAGGTAACGGTGAGTATCGGCGTGGCGGCGGTGGCACCTTCGGTTGGAGCAAACGCCGGTAGGGCCCGGGCCGAGGCCAGTGCCGCCTGCGGCGCTACGCCCGGCGGCGGGGCCCGAGGTGCCGACAGGCCAACCCCCGCCCGCCTCGTCGAGGCGGCGGATGCGGCGCTCTACGCCGCGAAGGAGCGCGGCCGGAATCGGGTGGTCTTGGGGTAAAGGAGGCATAGGATGGAAACGCAAAGGATACCCTTCGACGAAATGCCGAGGTTCTTGAGGACGTGCTGCTTCGCCACGGCCTTAGTCAGGCCGACGCGACCTTAAGCACTCGCCTCTTTACCGAGACCACCTGCGACGGCGTCTACTCTCACGGCCTCGGGCGGTTTCCCTCGTACAACCGGACGATCGAAGACGGATACATCAAGCCGGTTGCCGTTTGCCGAAGAGTCGCGGGGACCGGGACCATCGAGCGGTGGGACCGCGCCGTCGACCTGGCGTTGAACCACGGGGTCGGGTTAGTCGCCTTGGCGAACACCAATCATTGGATGCGGGCGGGAACCTACGGCCGGCAGGCTGCCGATCGAGGGGCCCTCGCCATGCTCTGGACCAACACCACCGCCAGTCTTCCGTCCTGGGGTGGAAACAGACCCGGCCTGGGCAATAGCCCCATGGTCCTCGCCGTCCCACGGAAATATCGGTCGACCTTGCGAGCACCGAGTGTCCCAAGTGTTTATCGCGATCTCCCCCGAAGCGTCGGCGGCCGGCCTCGGCATCAACACCGACGCTACGGCAGAAGAGATAATCGCCTTCGCGAAGAGCCGGGCGGAAGACGGCGCGGTTCGCTACCCCGGGGAACGGGTGCTCAGGGTTCGGGAAGAAAACAGGTGCCTCGGAATCCCCCTGGATAGCGAGACCTGGGACGCGGTGCAGAGGCTTTAGTTTCGCTGGTGGACTGGGGTGAGATAGCTAACCGCTCTCCGCTCGAACTTGGGTCTCGCTGACCGAAGGCAGCTTGATAGAGATTTGGCACCCCGTCGGTTCGAGGTTCCCTGCTTCCATGGTTCCGCCGTATTTTTTGACGATTCCATAGCTAACGCTCAACCCAAGTCCGCTATGTCCTTTCGCAGTTTTCGTCGAGAAGAACGGCAAGAAGATGTCGTTGGGGTTCGCCGTGGGGATTCCCGGCCCAGTGTCCCGGAAGGTCAGATTAACGACACCGCTGCTCTTGTCCGAATCCGACCGGCTGTTGATGGAGATCGAGCCGCCGTTGGGCATCACGTCGATGCTGTTCTTGAGGACGTTCAGAACGACTTGCTTTACTTCGGTGCGGTTAGCCAGGACGGGCAACGTTTCCGGATTGCGAAGGAATCGCACATTGATGTTGTTGTACTCCGCGTTGTATCGGATAAGACGGAGCAGGTCGGCGATAAGAGAGTTTATGTCAAAGACCTCCGTTCCGGTCTGCCCACGCTCCGAGAAGCTCTTGAGATTACCGACAATCACCGAGATCGACGAGACCTCCTCTTCAATGGCCTCGATTATCTGGTTGCGCTCCGTTGCCTCGGGGTCGAATTTGAGGCATTCGACTAGGTTGTGAATGGCTTCAAGCGGGTTGTTAATCTCGTGGGCCACACCGGCCGAAAGGAGTCCCACCGAGGCGACCTTTTCGGTTACCATTATTCGCTCCCGAAGGGCCTCCCGCTCGGTAATATCCTGGATCATCAGGATGTGGCCGATGGGAAACGACTCGTCGAAGAGCGGCTCCATGGCGATATTCACCCGAAGACTCGAGCCGTTCACCATCAGAGATAAGTCGTAGAGCTGTGTGGTCGCCGAAGCGGCCACCGCTGCCCGAACCGCGTTGAGGGTTTGTGCATTCTGGGGTCCCAGCACCTTGTCGAGCGTGTGGTCGTGTCGCGTGGTGTCTGTAACACCCAGGAGCGTAGCGGCCACCGGATTGAGAAACCGGATGGAAAGGCTGGAGTCCACCACCATGAGACTGACGGGGAGCCCCTGGAGTATGGCCTCGTTGTAACGGACAAGACGATAGTACTCTTCGTTGGAGATTCCCGGGGACCGCGGCCGATGGATCTTTGTGTAGGCAAGCTTTACAAGTGTCAGCTTGTCGATGGTACCTGTGGATTCGGTAACCAGGAAACGTCCACCGTTTAGGACGCTCACTCGGTCTGCGATGTGGAAAATGTCGTCGACACGGTGAGTTACGAAGAAGACGGCAGTCCCCTTGGCCTTTATCCGTTGGATAAGGGCGAAAACCTTGTGCAAATCCTCGGTTCGTAGCTTGTCAAAGGACTCATCAAGAAGCAGTAGACGAGGGCCAGGGGCGACGTGACGGACTATATCCAAAAGGGTCCGGTCCGACGGGTTAAGGTCTCGAACCAGCATCTCCGGATCGTAGTGAAGGTCGTACTTCGAGAGAAACTCTCGAGCGTGGCGAAGATACCGCGGAAACAGGCGGAAGCGGTGCATGGAATTTCGGACTATGGCGTGGATGTTCTCGGCGATCGTGACATTTTCGAAAAGGGGCGTGTGCTGGCTTACCAACTCTATTCCGAGAGTGCGGGCCCGGCCGACAGGATAGATCGGTTCAGGGCGCCCTTCGACCACCAGATGGCCGGATGTCGGTCGGGTTACACCCGCAAGAATATTGCACAGGGACGTCTTTCCGGCGCCGTGCTCCCCGACCAATGCGTGGACTTCGCCCGGGCGGATTTCCAGGCTAATTCGGTCGAGTATTCTCGTACCACCCGTTTCCAGGGTGACGTCCCGGGTGCGGATCAGTGACTCAGTCATGCTCCGACACCAACCCGTAGCGCTCGATCCAGTTGTAGAGCGTCTTGCGGCTGATCCCGAGGAGCTCCGCCGCCCGCTTCTTGTTGTTGCCGGTTTCCCGTAGGGCCCAGCGAATGCGGGCTTCTCCGTCCCCTCGGCGCTCGGCTACCTCGGGAACGGACTTGCCACCAAAGACGGCGCTCGGCAGGTGCTCTGCGCGTATGGTGCCATCCCGCGCCAAAGTCGCGGCGTATTCGATGCTGTTCCGGAGCTCACGAATGTTGCCCGGCCAGCGGTGAAACAGAAGAGCTTGCATCACCTCTGGGGCAACTGCCCGCTTCGGAAGATCCATACGACGGGCATAGTCTTCCAGAAAGTGGTCGCAGAGCACCGGGATGTCGCCGGGTCGTTCTCGGAGCGGCTTGATGTGCAGCAGGGCGGCGCTGATCCGGTAAAGGAGGTCCTGCCGGAACTGACCGTCCCCGGCAAGAGCTGTCATGTCGCGGTTCGTAGCCGCGACAAAGCGGACGTTTACCCTTATCGTTCGGTTGCCGCCCAAGCGGTTTATTTCCCCGGATTGCAGCGCACGAAGAATCCGAGCCTGGGCGTGAAGCGGCATGTCGGCTATCTCATCAAGAAAGAGCGTGCTCCCATCGGCTCGCTCGAAGACCCCCTTGTACGAAGTAGTCGCACCGGTAAACGCTCCCTTCTCGTGACCAAAGAGCTCGTTGTCTATAAGAGTATCCGGAAGCGCGGCGCAGTTGACCTTTACGATGGCCTTTGAAGCACGGGAAGACGAGAGATGTATAAGGTCCGCAAGAAGCTCCTTACCGGTACCGCTCTCCCCGGTGATGAGTATCGGAATCTCTCCCTCCGCAAGGGCTCGAGCTTTCGCAAGGAGTTCAAGGGTATCGAGGTCCTGGGTAACCGTCCGATAGCTCTCCTCTTCGAGCTTCGCACGCATCGCCGCGTTGTCTTTCTCCAGTCCCCTAAGGCGGATTCCGTTCTCCATGACCCGTAGGAGTTTCTCGGTTCCTGCAGGTTTCTCGATATAGTCGAAGGCCCCGAGCTTTAACGCTTCTACCGCCGTCTTGACGGTTGCATAGCCCGTCAGAACGATCACCGGCACGTCGGGCCGCATCAGGTGCATGCGCTGCAGGAGCTCGAGACCGTTGTCCGCCCCCAACCGCAAGTCGACGATCGCGGCGTCCACCCGCTCCCGGGAAAAGAGTCCGAGGGCTTCGACGGCTGTGAAAGCGGTAAGCGCCTTGTAGCCGTGGTTCCGAAAACCGAGCTCCAGACTCTTAAGCAGGTTTGGCTTGTCGTCTACGACGAGGACGGTACGGCTCACAAGTGTAACCCGTTACACACAATTTCTGTAAACATGTGTAAGTCAGTTTACACCCGGATATCTGATATCGCAAGAAGAACACTGGGACCGTGGGCGCCGGGGCGTCTTCAGTCTCTGACGCGGTCTCTTAAATGCTTTTCTTCACGCAATTTGCCACAGTGAATCGAGCCGGGTGCCGGGCGGGCAAATTACCGGTGACTTACCCATTCTTGGCACCGCGATTGCAACAAGCCACTCAAGTAGTTCTAAACCGAGGAGGGAATGGAATGAGGCATTCGGTTCTGGCTAAGGGCGGCCTAGTGATAGGTCTTCTGCTTATAGTTGCAGGCGTCACTCTTTCGGAGGGACAAGGCGAGGTGACGCCGCGTGTTCCGGGGGGAGGCCCCGCGGAGATCGACGAGACCTACGTCCTTGTGGCACCCCACATCGGTATTCAGTACTGGCAGGTACACAAGGCCGGGTTGGAGGCAGCGGCTGCCGAGTTGGGCGTAAAGACGGTCTTTACCGGAGTAATGGGGGACTCGGTGGAAGACCAGGCCAGCATTATGGATCAGCTGATCGTCCAGCAGCCGGCGGGAATTCTGGTTGGCCCTTTGAACGCTCAGGCGATGACGCCGTCGATTAACCGGGCGATCGCTGCGGGAATTCCGGTAATCACGGTCGATACCGACGCTCCGGAAAGCGACCGCTTGGCCTACATCGGAACCGACGGCTACACCGCCGGTCAGATAGCGGCGGACCACATGGCAGAGCTCTTAGGAGAGCAGGGTGATGTGGGCATCTCGAACCTGGTTGGATTCGATGCAACCGAGCAGCGTGCCATCGGATTCCGGGACCGAATCGCCGAGCGCTATCCCCGGATGCGGGTCGTAGCCGAAGTCGACGACAAGGCGGATCCCGAAATCGCGACCAAGGTGAACACCGAAATGCTGATCGCAAATCCGAGCATCCGTGGCGTCTTTGGGACGAACGCCGTAAGCCCCATCGGGATGGGTTCCGCGGTGCGGAGTCTCAACCGTGCCGGACAGATTGCCCTGGTGGGTTTCGACCCGATGCCCCAGACCCTGCAGCTCATCGGAGAGGGGGTCATCGACGCAACAATGGTCCAACGGACCTATGCGATGTCTTACTACGCCCTCAAGATGCTCTACGATTACAACCGTGGCAGCCTAGAGCTCGTAAAGGGATGGGATGTCCTGGAAGCTCAGAGTCAGGGCATCAACACCCTACCGCAGATCATCGATACCGGCATCATGGTGGTAACCGCGGAGAACTATGAGTTCTTCGAAGAAGAGTAGCCTCCTTCGGATCGAAGGAGTTAGCAAGCGCTTTCCCGGCGTTCAGGCGCTCTCCGGCGTCACGTTTGACGTGGCCGCCGGAGAGATCCACGGCCTTATCGGAGAAAACGGCGCCGGGAAAAGCACCCTGATCAAGGTGATAAGCGGGGCGGAGCAGCGCGATGCCGGCCACTTCGCCTTCAACGATGCGGAGTACAACCCGAAGGACCCGAACGATGCTCTGAAGCAGGGTATCGCCGTGGTGCATCAGGAGCTGAGCCTCTGCGAAAACTTGTCGGTTGCCGAGAACATCTTCGTGAACCGGCAACCGAGCCGGACACCGCTACGAGTCATCGACCGGCGCCGCCTTAAGGAGGAGACCCGGGCACTTCTTGGGGAGTTTGAGTTGGAACTCTCCCCGGACGCCACGGTGGCGGAGCTTTCCCTGGCGGTCCGGGAACAGGTGGAGATACTCAGAGCCCTCGCCTACTGCCCCCGGCTCTTGATCCTCGACGAGCCAACGGCGCCGTTGAGCAAACCGCTTGCCCAACGTCTCTTCGAGCTTCTGCGCAGTCTCCGGGACCAGGGCGTCAGCATCATTTACATCTCCCACAACATCAGCGAGGTCCTCGAGATCTGCGACCGAGTGACGGTCCTTCGAGACGGGCAGGTGGTCGACACAGTCGCCGTTGAGTCTGTGAGGGAAACCCACCTGGCCCGGATGATGGTCGGTCGCAACCTCGAGGACATGTTTCCGCCCCGGGCGTCGGAAGGAACCGGCAGGGTTCTTTTGAGGGCTTCGAACTTCGCGGTGCCGGGGGTCTTCGAAGACGTGAATCTCGAAGTGCGGGAGGGAGAGATTCTCGGTTTCGCGGGCCTCGTGGGCGCCGGCCGGACCGAAGTGGCCCTGGCTCTTTTCGGCGCCTACAAAGGGATTCAAGGCGTCGTCGAAGTGGACGGAGAGATAGTCAGGGAAGGGACGACGCGTAACGCCATTAGGAGCGGCATCGCTTACGTCTCGGAAGACCGGAAGGCGCTCGGCCTCTACCTGAACTTCAGCATTGCGGAGAACCTTTTGGTCACGAACCTCCGCCGCATGACCCGCTTGGGGCTCGTCGACAATCAGGCCCTTGAAGTACTGGCGTCCGACTGCATCGCCAGTCTCGAAATAAGGGCACCGGATGCAGGGACCATCGTAAACAGCCTTAGCGGGGGCAACCAACAGAAGGTAATGCTCGCAAAGTGGCTGTCTATTAAGCCCAAGATTCTGATAGTGGACGAACCTACGCGGGGCATAGACATCGGGGCGAAACAGGCAATACACGCCCTCCTCCGTCGCATGGCGGACGACGGAATGGGGGTCATCATGATCTCTTCGGAGCTCCCGGAGGTTCTAGGAATGAGCGATCGAATACTCCTGATGGATCGGGGACAGGTGGTAACGACCGTAGAAAATGGGCCGAAGGTTACGGAGGAGTTCATAATGGAAAGCATCGTAGCGTTCAGAAAAACCGGAGGAAACCGTGAATAGTTTCTCGATTAAGAGCTTCTTCGGCCAAGCGACCCGATCCCGCCCCACGATGATCTTACTGATAGACCTCTTCCTTATCCTGCTCTTCTCCCGGATGAGTACCCATTTTCTGACGGTGCGGAATATGGAGGCGATCGGGTATGGAGTCCTCAGCATTGGGATCGTGTCCGTAGGGATGATGGTGGTGATGATTGCCGGCGGGTTCGATCTGTCGGTGGGCTCGACTTTGGCGTTTACCGGCGTGGTAGCAGCGAAGCTCTTAGAGGTAGGGACTCCAATCTACGCGGCCATCTTGGTAGCCCTCGTACTCGGAGCGCTGATTGGTCTGGTAAACGGCCTTCTGATAACGGTCGTAGGCATTAACCCCTTTATTGCGACCCTGGGCACCATGAGCATGGTACGAGGTTTGGCGCTGGCCATGACCCAGGGTATGCCGGTGTACGGGCTCCCGACAAACTTCGCCTTTCTCGGGGATGGCCGCGTCGGAGGTTGGCCCGTGGCCATCGTGATCATGATTCTCCTGGTGGCGGTGATGGACCAGTTTATGCGGAGGACCCACTGGGGCCGGCTCTTCTACTACGTCGGCGGAAGCCAGGAGGCATCGAAGCTTTCGGGAATAGCGGTGCCACAGGTTCGCGTGGTCAGCTACATGTTTACCGGGACCCTGGCGGCTCTCGCCGGCACTGTCTTGGCGTCCCGAATGATGTCGATGATGGCCACCGCCGGAGCCGGGTTGGAGCTCAAGACCATCGCGGCGAGCATAATCGGAGGCGCGGCCCTCGCCGGCGGAGAAGGAACCATCATCGGAGCCTTCTTGGGCACCGTGATGGTCGGCTTTATCGACAACATTCTGATCTTGAGCAACGTCTCGTCCTACTGGCAGCAGTTCAGCTCCGGGGCAATCCTGGTGGTGGTGGTAACCCTCGACATCGTAATCCGGCGCATCAGAGAACGGAGATAGAAGAAGCCTATGTGGACGATTCAAGCGGATTTGGCATTTCGGGCAGAGGCTCAGCTCGGGGAGGGGGCCCTCTGGGATAGCAGCGCCGGAAAGCTGCGGTGGGTGGATATCGAACGAGGACACCTGATGGAACTCGATGTGGTCTCCGGAGACAACAAGACAATAGATCTGGGCGAAAAGGTCGGAACCGTGGTTCCACGGAGCCGGGGAGGCGTTGTGGTCGCTCTGGAGCACAGCATCGAGGCAGTCGCCCCCGACGGCCGACGGGAGCGCCTCGCAGAGTTCGACAAGCATGCTCCCGGCAACCGTGGAAACGACGGGAAGTGCGATCCCCAGGGCCGCTTTTGGTTTGGTTCCATGTCTCCGGAGGCCGAGCCAGGGCAAGCTTCGCTCTATCGTCTGGACCCGGACCTGTCTCTGCATCGCATGCTCTCCGGTGTGTCCATATCCAACGGCATTGTCTGGACCCGCGACGGCGGTGCGATGTTCTACATCGACACCCCGACCCGGGAAGTCTGGCGTTTTGCCTTTGACCCCGAGACGGGAACTATCTCGGACAAGCAGGTTGCCCTGCGGATTCCCCAGGAACTCGGCTATCCCGACGGCATGACCATCGACGCCCAAGACCGCGTCTGGATCGCGATGTTCGGCGGTCACGGCGTGACCGTCTGGGACCCCTACGGAGGCTCCCTGTTAGGCAAGGTCGAGGTACCCGCAAAGAACGTCACTTCCTGCGCCTTTGGTGGGCCCAATCTGGACCGTCTTTTTGTCACAACCGCCCGTATCCTCACGACCGACGAGGAGCTGGCGCGCCATCCGTACGCGGGCAGCGTCTTTGTCGCCGAGACCGAGGCACAGGGGCTTTCGCAACAAGCCTTCGAGGGCTGAGGAATGCCGATGGAACCGGTTCTAGAGCTGCGAGGAGTATCAAAAGCGTATCCCGGGGTCCAGGCCCTGGACAAAGTGGACTGTGCTCTGGGAGCTGGAGAGGTTCTCGGCCTCGTCGGCGAAAACGGCGCCGGCAAGTCGACACTCATAAAGATTGTAGGCGGGATCGTCCCTCCTGACACAGGAATGCTGCTGCTCGACGGACGGCACACCACCATTGAGAATCCCAGAACGGCAGAGCACCTTGGTATAGGCATCATTCACCAGGAGCTGAATCTGATACCCAATCTCTCCGTCGCAGACAACGTCTTTATCTGTGCGGAACCAACCACCTTCGGTGTCGTCGACAAGAAGCGAATGAATCGGGAAGCCCGAGTCGTCCTCGAGCAGGTTGGCTTGGATCTCCCTCCCGATCGTCTGGTCGAAACCCTTTCCGTGTCGCAAATGCAGCTCGTAGAAATTGCCCGGGCCCTCTCCCGAGAAGCTCGAATCCTCATAATGGATGAGCCAACCTCAAGCCTGACGGAGGCCGAGGCTGAACGTCTCTTTTCTATCGTGCGACGCCTCAAGAGCGAGGGAGTAAGCATCCTTTACGTCTCCCACAAGATGGAGGAGATCTTCGCGCTCTGCGATCGAATTCAGGTGCTTCGAGACGGGAAGAGCATCGGTAGTGTGCCCCCAACCGTGGGGGCCGATCAGGTTATCAAGATGATGGTCGGCCGCGAGATCGAGGAATTGTTCGAGCGGACAGCGCACCCAATTGGTAACGAGGTACTTTCGGTCGAAGGCCTCTCGACGTCCACCGGCGTGAAGGACGCTCGCTTTACTCTTCACGAGGGCGAAGTACTGGGCTTCGCCGGCCTAGTGGGCGCGGGGCGCACCGAAATTGTGAGGGCGCTCTTTGGCCTCGACCAGGTGACGGCCGGCAAGGTGTTGCTGTATGGGAAGAAAACATCCATCCGACATCCGGAGGACGCGGTCCATCAGGGTCTGGCACTAGTACCCGAAGACCGAAAGGAACAGGGCCTCATTCTCTCAATGTCGGTGAGCGAGAACGTTACTCTCGCGAACCTTCAGACAATTTCCCGGGCTGCGGTTATCGATCGCCAACGGGAGAAGCGTACCGCCTCCGAATACGTCGAAAGCCTGAACGTCCGCACGCCTTCGTTGGCACAGATCGTCCGAAACCTCAGCGGGGGCAACCAACAGAAGGTCGTGTTAGGCAAGTGGCTCTCAACCAAGCCTCGAATACTCATCCTCGACGAGCCAACACGGGGAATCGATATAGGGGCGAAACGGGAGATCTACCATATCATCAACGAGCTTGCTCGAGAGGGCGTCGCCATCCTGCTTATCAGCTCAGAGCTCATCGAGATCCTCTCCCTCTCGGACCGCATCATCGTCATGCACAAAGGCTACGTCAAAGGCGAGTTGGATGGACGCAGCGCTACACAAGAAGAAATCATGAAAGTCGCCCTGTCGTAACGAAAGGAAAGGAACAATGCACTTAAGCACGCACCGTATGATAAAGATGGCGAGGGAGCGACTCCTCAGGTTCAAGAACCTCAATGTGTTTCTGATTCTCTTTGTTCTCTCGCTCATTCTCACAATAGCGACGGACAACTTTCTGACGCAGCAGAATCTCTTTTCGGTGATGCGCGCCTTCTCATATATCGCGCTTATTGCCCTCGGCGAATGCTTCGTCATTATTAGCGGCGGGGTCGATCTGTCCGTGGGCTCGGTGTTCGGCCTTGCCGGGCTAATCACCGCCTTCGCCATTCAAAACCTGGGGCTACCGATCGTTTCCGCAATTGGACTCGGCCTGGCCGCCGGCGTCGCGTTGGGCTTGACGAACGGCCTGTTGGTCACCGCTTTGCGCATCCCTTCCTTTATTGCCACTTTGGGCATGCTCAGCGTGGCACGAGGGCTTGCATATGCCCTGACTACCGGCTATCCAATTAGAACACCACCTGAATTCAGCCAGATCGGCCAGGGATACCTCTGGATCGTACCTTTACCGGTGGTGTACATGGCCGTCTTCGTAGTCGTCCTGAACTTTGTACTTCAAAGAACGATCTTCGGGAGGCGGGTTTTCGCGATCGGCGGAAACGAGGCCGCCGCCGAAATCTCCGGCGTTCGAACAAACCGAACAAAACTCTTCATCTACTCGCTGTCGGGCCTTATGGCTGCTGTCTCAGGAGTTGTGACCACAGCGCGACTCGGAGTCGCCCAATCAACCTCGGGAAGTGGGTACGAGCTGGATGTCATAGCAGCTGTCATTATCGGAGGAGCCAGTTTATCCGGGGGCAAAGGAAGCGTCGTCGGCGCCATGTTGGGGGCCGCCATCATGGGCGTCCTCCGCAACGGCCTGATCCTCTTGGACGTCAGCTCCTACTGGCAACAGACAGTAATCGGATTTGTAATTATCGCCGCAATCGCCGTAGATCAGGCGAGCCGGCGGAAAGAATAGGGGTACGTGGTGCCCTCGAAGAATGTGGTAAGGAGGTTGGTATGAAAAAGACCAACGCAAGATGGCTGCTGGTAGCGGCCGTATTCATTGTAGTGGCGGCGGCTCTGCCGGCGGGCGGCTCCTCAGAGGGCGACGACGACACAATCACCATCGCGGTTATTCCGAAGGCAATGGACAATCCGGTGTTCCTGGATACCCGAGCAGGTGCGGAAAAAGCCGCAGAGGAGCTCGGGATCGAGCTAATCTGGACGGCATCTCTGAAGAGCGACGCCGCCGAGCAGGTTCAAGTCATAGAGGGACTGATTCAGCGGGGAGTCGACGGGATGCTGATCAGCGCAAACGATCCGACGGCTCTCAACGATGTCATCGCCAAGGCTCGGTCGGAAGGCATTGCCGTCGCGACCTTTGACTCCGATGCCCCGGAAAGCGGGCGGGATTTTTTCGTCGGCATAGACAACTACGAGGTGGGCAAGCTCGGCGGGCAAGAGTATGCGAAGCTAGCCGCCGACATGGGAGGCACCGTACAGACCGCCCTATTGACCGGAATCCTCGGCGCCTACAATCTCGAAGAACGCATCCGCGGGTTTCGGGATGGCGTAGCCGGCACCAACGTGGAGATAGTGTCGATCCAAACCTGCGAGGACGACATAAACAAGGCGGTGCAGGTTATCGATGACTACACCAGCGCGAATCCAAACCTTGACGGTTGGTTCTTTGTCGGGGGCTGGCCCTTCTTTGCGCCACCGGAGTCCCTTGGGACGCTCCAAGAGTTTGTAGACGACGGTGGCCTTGTGGTAAGCATCGACAATTTCTGGCCCATGCTGGATTTCATCGAGAGCGGCATGACACCCCTGCTTATCGGTTACAGCTTCTACGACATGGGATACGAGGGAGTCTACTCATTGGTCGACCTCGCAAACGGAGAGTCAGTCCCGGAGATGATTATCCTCGACGCAAGCAACTCACTGACGACCATGGAAAACATTGACGAGATTCGAGAAACCAAGCTGCCCTGGTAAAAGCAAGAAAGGATGAAAGAACAAGGTCGGACCGGCGCGCATCCGCGCCGGTCACCGGCGTAGGAAAGGAGACATAGATGCCAGGCACGCCTCCAGGAACCCTTGGACGCCTCCAACGCCTGTTTCAGGATAACAACCGGCCATTGGCGACGCTCGCCCTGGACAACGGCTATCACATAGCGGTGCCCGGACAGATGGGTCATGTCCTCGGCCCCTTTGCCCCGGACGACAGCGAGAGCGTTCTGTGGCTTAATCCAGAAGTCTGGAAGAAAGACGGCGCGGAACTGGTCGCAGGACGAGAATGGAACATCGGCGGCGAACGCATGTGGACGGCGCCGGAGCTTACCTTCAACATCGCCGACAGAGAGCGGTTTTGGGAGACCTACACCGTGCCCGCCGCTTTGGACCCTGGGGAGTGGAAGATCACGGCTACCGGGACCGCGATAGAGCTTTCGATCGAGACCGCGCTCCAACGCTACCGTCCTGACCATGGGGACAAGCATGTTCGGATCAAACGAAGGGTGACGCCTGCGAAGAATCCCCTTCACTCGTTAGCATCGGCTGAAGCCCTGAGAGAGAACGTTACCTACGCTGGATACGAGCATCTCGTGGAGTACGAAGAGCGGAGCGTCGACGGGGTCTATTCCGAGCCGTGGATAATCGCCCAGGTATGGGGTGGGGGCGAGGTATTGATGCCCGCGACACCCGGACTCGAGAAGGTGCCACTTATAGAACGGGTGCCCTCGGACCACTGGTCCTACGAACAGGGGACGTACCGACTTCGACTTCCGGGAAACAGGAAGTACAAGATTGGATTGCGGAGCCCAGGACACTTCGGACGCCTTGGGTACCTGCGCATTCTTGGCGACAGCGCGGAGCTTATCGTCCGTCAGTTCTTTAGCAACCCCTCTTCACTCTACGTCGAGGAGCCCAACGATTACGAGGGGACCTGCCGGGGGATCAGCCTCGCCTTTTATAGCGACGACGGAGCCCTCGGCGGATTTGGGGAGCTGGAGTGTAATGGTCAAACCATCGGTGGCGATACCGGTCGTTCCGCTACTCGGGATGCCTTTTTGTTGTGGGCGTTCCGGGGAGATGTGGAGGCGATCAACAGCGTCGCAGGACTACTACTTGGTACACGATAGACGGAGGGGAAAAGGATGAAAGCGATCCGCATTACGGGAAAGAACGAGTTCGGACTTCAGGAGATCGAAGCGCCTGGGCCAAAGCCCGAGGAGGCCCTGATAAAGGTGCGGGCCACGGGGGTGTGCGGGACGGATTTGGAGCTCTGCGACGGCTCCATGTTCTATCTGACAACGGGAATGAGCAAGCTGCCGCTGACACCGGGACACGAGTGGACCGGCGAGATCGTTGAGCTCGGTTCTGAAGTCCGGGGCTTCGCCGTCGGCGACCGGGTGGTGGGGGAATGCACCGTGTCCTGCGGCGAATGCGACATGTGCCACAAGGGCTGGTACAACCACTGCCCGAACCGAACGGAGACCGGAATCCTCAATCGAGACGGCGGCTTTGCCGAGTACCTCACCTACCCCGCTGCATTTCTCCACAAGACCAACGGTCTGAGCTGGGAAGCCGCGGCGACCATCGAGCCCACCGCCGTCTCTCTGCAACCGGTCAAGGCCATGAAGGTGTCCCCCGCGGACTACGTCGCCGTCATGGGCCCCGGTCCTATCGGTCTTCTCGCCGTGCAAATCGCAAAAGCCTACGGCGCCCGGAAGGTCATCCTCGTAGGCACCCGAGACGAACGGTTGGAAGTCGGCCGGCAGATGGGCGCCGATGAGACGGTCAACGTCCGGACGGAGAACATCAAAGAGAAGGTGGCGGACATAACCCGCGGCCGAATGGTGGACGTCGTTGTCGAAGCTGCGGGGAAGCCCGGCGTCTGGCAGGACATCGCAGCCATACTTGCGCCCCGGGCGCGCGTCGGCATCACCGGCCTCTTTGCCGGAAAGACCTGCGAAGTTGATTTCGACCCGCTGGTCGTGGGGCAGGTATCAATCCACGGCTTTCTCGGAAGTCCGGACATGTGGGAAGAGAGCATCTCCCTCCACGAGCGCGGTCTGATCGATCCGGCGCCGATAATAACCCACAGGCTTCCGCTGGAAGAGTTTGCCGAGGCCGTTGACATCTCCCGAACCCGCCGGGAGAACGCGATTAAGGTGATGGTGCTGCAGGGATAGGAGTCTTTTTGCGGCGACCAGCGGTCGCCTCACATCCCCACCACCCCCCCACGGATTACCGTGACCAAGAGGCGGGTTTTCGTGACGTCGATGTGCTCCCGAAGAAGCTCCGCAGCGGCGTCGGCGTCCCGGGCGATAAGCTTGTCGATAATCGCCAGGTGCTCGGCCCGGGCGCTTCGCCGCACCTCGGCATCGGTAAAGCCGAGCTCGCGAAAAGAGGCCATGATCCGGTAGAGGCTTCCGAGCATCATCGGCAGGCGCTTGCCGTCGGCGGCGTTCATGATGGTGGTGTGAAACTCGTTGTCGAGCTCCGCATGAAGGATGGGGTCTTCGCTCTCGCCTACCGCTTCAACTTTTCCTCGAATCTCCATAAGGCGGTCGAGGCGGAGCCGGGGGATCGCCCGCTCGAGAGCCAACAGCTCCAGATTCCGCCGGATTCCGAAGGCCTCCTCCAGGTCGTCGATGGTAAAGCCGAGGCTTCTCGAGCCCCGCTTGGGAATCATCTCCACGAGGCCGTCCTGAGCCAGCTGCCGCAGGGCGTCTCGCACCGGCGTGCGGCTGACTCCGAACTCGTCGGCGATGGAGTCTTCCCGGAGCCAGGTGCCGGTGGCATAGGTCCCTCGGACGATGCGGTTAAAAAGCTTCGTGTACAGCTCGTGGGGAATCATTTCCCTGTATAATACCAGATGTTCGCGGAAACCGCAATTGTAGCTCGAGTATACGTGTTATCGTATACAATAAGGTTGACTCAGGCGCCTACATCTGGTAGGATGGTGGCGCAATGACTACACGCAGCATCACGACTCGGAGGAAGTTGATGGGAATCACCTCCGAGGCAAAAGACCTTTCCCAAATCGATGCGAAGGAAGCCGCTTCCATCGTCTTCCTCTTGACGCTTATCAACGCCTTCGAGAGAAGCCTAATCCCGCTAAAGGCCGAGAACGCGGTCTGGGGACCGATTCACTTAAGCATCGGTCAGGAGGCCCACGCAGCCGCCATGGCAACCACTTTACGCAAGAGCGACAAGATAAGCGGCAGCCACCGGGCGCATCACATCACCCTCGCCAAAATCGTCGAGGCCCTCCGGCCGGAGGGATGGGTCCCCGGGGACCCCGAGGCCGGCGGGGCCACGGTACCCGAGGAAGTATCCGACGCCGTCTATCGTACCCTAGCGGAGATTATGGGGCTGGCACCCGGCTGGTGCGGCGGCCGGGGCGGGTCGATGCATCTCCGGCACGCCGAGGCCGGGGTCTTGGGGACGAACGCCATCGTCGCCGGGGGCGTTCCTTTGTCGGTAGGGGCCGCTCTGGCCACGAAGAAACTCGGGAAAGATGATGTCACGGTCGCCTTCCTCGGCGACGGCGCCCTTCCCCAGGGTTCGGTCCACGAGTCCTTTAATCTCGCGGCCATCTGGAAGCTCCCCATCGTCTTTGTCATCGAAAACAACCAGTACGCCGTAGCAACGTCAATCAAGGACGCCTGGGCTACCAAGGAGCTGATACAGGTCGCAGGCTCCTACGACATGCAGGGATACCAGGTCTCCGGATACGACGTCTTGGCCCTCCAAGAGGGCTTCCGCCGGTCGGTGGACGGCGCCCGGCAGGGAAAGGGACCGGTTCTTCTCGAGATCAAGGGGTACCGCCACTTCCACCACGGAGGCGAACAGCCGGGAAGCCGGTACGGCTATCGCAGCTCGGAAGAGGAAGAGTGGTGGATGGGGAGGGATCCCTACGAGCACTTCCCCGAGGCTGTAGAAGCTGCCGGACTCCTGTCCGCACAGCAGATCAAGGCAATCCAGGACGCCGCCGAGGCGACCGTCGACCAGGCGGTAGCGCGGTGCACCGACGACACCAAGAGCGCCCCGAAGCCGGAGCTCTGGCCCCCGGTTGAAAGCGTTACCGAGGGTGTTCGCAGCTCGGGCGCGGAACTCGAGGGACTCCCCTACCACGAGCCCGACCATTTCGACCGTCTGACGGAGATGCGCTACGTCGAGGCGATTGCCGGAGTGACCGGGCGCTGGATGGAAAAGGACGATTCGGTAATCGTCTTAGGCGAAGAGGTGGCGAACTTCGGGGGCGGCGCCTACGCGGCAACCAAGGGGTTGCCGCAGAAGTATCCCGATAGGGTGATAAACACGCCTATTTCGGAAGCCGGTTTCTCCGGGGCGGGACTCGGTGCCGCCATGAGCGGCATGAAGCCGGTCGTCGAGATTATGTTTCCCGATTTTGCCCTCGTTGCAGCGGATCAGCTCTTCAACCAGATCGGCAAGGCGCGACACATGTACGGCGGGACTACCGACCTGCCGCTCATCGTTCGTTCGCGGATCGCCACGGGGGTTGGCTACGGGGGGCAGCACTCCATGGATCCGGTAGGTCTCTACGCAGCCTTCTCCGGCTGGCGGATCGTAGCCCCCTCCAACGCCTTCGACTACATCGGGCTCTTTAACACGGCGATGCACAGCCTCGATCCCGTTGTAATCCTGGAGCACCACGCTCTGTACGCCGAGAAGTTTCCGGTTCCCGAGGGAAATCTGGACTACTGCATCCCCTTTGGCCGGGCCGCGATTCTCAAAGAAGGCACCGACATTACCGTAGCCACCTACGGCGGCATGACCGGACGGGTCCGGAAGATCGCCGTGGAACTGGAAACCGAGGGGGTCAGCGTCGAGGTTATCGACTTGCGGACCCTGGACCTGGCGAGCCTCGATTTCGATACCCTGGGGACCTCTCTGGCGAAGACCGGGATTATCGCCACGGTCGAGGAAGCCGCCGGAGGCCAAGCCATCGGCCGACGGATTGCCTCGGAGATAACCGAACGTTTCTTCGATTCTCTCGACGCCCCTCCGGGGGTCATCACGTCGAAGGACATCCCCAATTCGGTTTCCCGGGTGCTGGAACAGGCGGCGATGATCCAAGACGACGAAATTACCGACCTGCTCACGAAGATGGCTCGCCGGGCCTGGAAGTAGGACACACGAAGAGGGTAGCAATGCACGGATTTTTCAACCGCTTATTGCGGGTCGACCTGTCAAATAGAACCTACGGATACGAAGAGCTCTCCGACGCGCTCTTGTCCCGAACCCTCGGTGGGAAGGGCCTAGGTACCCACCTCCTCTGGGAGGAGAATGCCCCCGGAGTCGACCCCTTGGCGCCGGAGGCTGCCTTCATTATTACCACGGGACCGGTGACGGGGACGAAGATGTGGAGCCAATCGCGGTTCGGCGTCTATGCGAAAAGCCCGGCGACCGGGGGATACGGAGAGTCCTACTGCGGCGGCGCTCTGGCACCGAAGATCAAGGCGACCGGTGTTGATGCAATCGTGATTACCGGCGCCGCGGATGCCCTTACCCACCTGGTGATTACCGACGAGGGAGTCGAGTTTTCCGACGCCGGCGACCTCGCCGGGGCGGAGACCTTCGCCGCCGAGGACGCCGTTCTGGCATCGGCCCCCGAAGGCGCCGGGGCCATGACCATAGGCCCTGCGGGAGAACACCTCGTCGCCCAGGCCTGCGTCAAGGTCAACAAGTGGCGGAGCATCGGCCGGGGCGGCATGGGCGCCGTCCTCGGATCCAAGATGGTCAAGGGAATCGCCTTCTCCGGCAGCGCGAAGTGCCCCGTCGCGGACCCGGAACGCCTGACCCGGCTTATCAAGTCCGTGGCCGCCGCCGGGAAGGCCTCCCCGGTAACCGGCCGTTATCAGCAGTTCGGGACCATCATGCAGGTCGCCGTCATAAACGGATTCAAATGCTTTCCGAACACCTACTGGAGCTCCGGCCGATTGGACGGCTGGGAGAGCTTGAGCGGCGAGTACATGCTCGAGCACTTTGACGTCAAGAAGAACGGCTGCCCGAACTGCTTCTTGCAGTGTACCAAGTACAACCGCGTCAGAGAGGGACGTCACGCGGGCCTCGAGCTCGACGGCCCGGAGTACGAGACGGTCTACGCCCTTGGGGGCCTCAACGGCATCGATAGCCTCGAGGAGGTCGCCTGGCTCAACGTGATCTGCGACAAGCTCGGCCTCGACACCATGAGCGCCGGCAATATGACCGCCTTTGCCATCGAAGCCTACAAGCGGGGCAAGAGCGACTTCGAAATCGACTACAACCAGCCGGATAAGGTGGCGGAGCTATTGGAGATGATAGCCCACCGCCGGGGGATCGGTGCCGTCTTGGCGAAGGGAATCAAGGAAGCGGCCCGGGAGTGGGACCTGGAAGACATCGCGGTCCACGTAAAGGGCCTCGAGCCTGCAGGCTTCGACCCCAGGGTCTTCAAGGGAATGGGCCTTACCTACGCCGTGTCGGCTCGCGGCGCTTGCCACCTTCGCGGCACCTTCTACAAGGCCGAGCAGTCCGGGGAGATCGACCCGGCCCAGATCGAGGGGAAGGCCGAGCTCATGATCGACTACGAAGACCGGAGCTGTCTCCTCGACACGATGATTCTCTGCCGCTTCTTCCGGGACCTGGTGAAGTGGGACGAGCTTTCCGAGCTCATTGCCGCCACGACGGGCCTCGAGCTCACCAAAGAGCAGCTTCAGTCCATCGCAAACGACATTACCCAGAAGACCCGGGCGTACAACCTTCGGGAAGGCATTACCCGGGACGAGGACCGCCTGCCGACGCGCATTGTCCGGGAGGCGACCAAAGAGGGCAACCGCATAACCGAGCAGGAGATCTCCGAGCTGATCGCCGACTACAATCGGATCCGCGAAAGCCGGTCCGAGGCTCTAGAGGCGGCGCGATGAGCAGAGCCGCTTCCTTGAGTGAAGTGGGCGTCGGTGCAGACGTCGTCCTGCGGAACGCCCCGCCCGCCGTACTCTACGAGGAAGCGATAGCCTACGAGCGGGGCACCGCTATTGCCGCCAACGGTGCCCTTATCTGCAGCTCCGGCGAACGTACCGGCCGGAGCCCCAAGGACAAACGGATCGTCGAGAACCCCGAAAGCTCGTCGCAGATCTGGTGGGGGGAGATCAACATACCCTTGGATGAGCAGACGTTTTTGATAAACCGGGAGCGGGCGATCGACTATCTCCATACCAGACGGCGGCGTTACGTAATAGACGCCTTTGCCGGTTGGGACCCGGAGCATCGAATAAAGGTTCGAGTCGTCGGAAACCGGGCGTATCACGCCCTCTTTATGTACAACATGCTCGTCCGGGCCACCCCGGAGGAGCTTTCGGATTTCGGAGAACCGGACTTTACCATCTACAACGCCGGCATGTTTCCTGCGAACAAGTACACCCGGAATATGACATCCTCCACCAGCGTCGATATCAGCTTCGAGCGGGGGGAGATTGTCATCCTCGGCACCGAGTACGCAGGGGAGATGAAGAAGGGTGTCTTTACGGTAATGAACTACCTGATGCCCGGCCGTGGGGTCCTGCCGATGCACTGCTCGGCGAACGAGGGGGCCGACGGCGACGTGTCGCTCTTCTTCGGGCTGTCGGGCACCGGCAAGACCACCCTTTCGGCGGATCCGCACCGTCGGCTGATCGGCGACGACGAGCACTGCTGGACGGACAACGGCATATTCAATATCGAGGGGGGCTGCTACGCCAAGTGCGTGGACCTTTCGGCCGAAAGCGAGCCGGATATCTACCAGGCCATCCGTTTCGGAACCGTTTTGGAGAACGTGGTCTACGACTCGGCCACGCGCCGGGTCGACTACTCAGACCGAAGCATCACGGAGAACACCCGGGCCGCCTACCCCATCGATCATATGGAAAACGCCAAGATTCCCTGCGTCGGAGGCCATCCTCGTAACATCATCTTCCTGACCGCCGACGCCTTCGGGGTCCTGCCTCCGGTCTCCCGCCTCTCGGCTGAGGATGCGATGTATCATTTCCTCAGCGGCTATACCGCGAAGATCGCCGGAACCGAGCAGGGCGTAAAGGAACCCCAGGCCACCTTCTCCGCCTGTTTCGGCGCGGCCTTCTTGGCTCGCCATCCGAAGGTCTACGGAGAGCTCTTGGCCGATCGCATTAGGTCACACCGGACCAAAGCCTGGCTGGTTAACACCGGCTGGACCGGCGGCGGCTACGGCGTCGGAGCACGAATCAAGCTGGCCTATACGCGGGCGATTATCGATGCCGTTCACTCGGGCGCCTTGGACGACGCGCCGACGGCACGGCACCCTGTCTTCGGCCTGGAGATGATAACCGCCTGTCCCGGCGTTCCCACCGAATTGCTATCCCCCCGGGGAGCATGGAAAGACGCCGGGGCCTACGACAATGCGGCCCGGCACTTAGCAGGGCTCTTCGAAGAGAACTACCTGCAGGTGGGTAGAGTCTAGGCGGCCAAAAGGCCCCGGGCCCGGGGCAGAGGGAGTATCAACATGGACAAGCACTATATCGGCGGCGAGTGGGTAACCCCCGCCGGCGGCGGAACAACCGAGCACTACAACCCGGCAGACCTGGGGGAAGTCACCGGCGCCTGGCCCAACGGATCGGAAGACGATGTGGCGAGGGCCATCGAAGCCGCCGCCGCCGCCTTCCCCGCCTGGAAGGCGACGCCGGCCGTCCACCGGGGCGACCGATTCTTGGCGCTCTTGGCTGCCATGGACCGCCGCCGGGAGGAGATCGCCCGGCTCATTACTCTGGAAAACGGCAAGACGCTTAAGGACTCCCGGGCGGAGGTTCAGTCTTCCATACGGGAGGTGCAGCACCAGGTGGGAGAAGGGGTCCGGATGCTCGGCCGGACCCATCCTTCCACGAAGCCGGACGTCTTGGCCTACGAAAAACGCGAGCCGCTGGGTGTGGTCGGCATTATCTCCCCTTGGAACTTCCCCTTCAACGTTCCCTGCCGGAAGGTAACCCCTGCCCTGATGGCGGGAAACAGCTGCATCCTAAAGCCCTCGGGCCTCACCCCGGGAGTCGCGGCAATTTTTGCCGAGCTCTTTGAGGAGGCCGAGTTTCCCCCCGGCGTCTTTAACGTCGTCTTCGGCGGCGGGTCGAAGGTCGGCAACGCCCTGGTTCAGGCGCCGCACGTCCGGGCCGTCAGCTTTACCGGCTCCACCGAAATCGGCAAGCACATCCATGCGGTCTCCGCCCCGACCATGACGCGGACCCAGTTGGAGATGGGCGGCAAGAACCCCCTCGTGGTCCTCGCCGACGCGGATCTGGACGCCGCAGCGGAGGCCGCGGTAACCGCAGGCTACGCCTGCGCCGGGCAGTGGTGCACGGCGACCAGCCGGGTAATCGTCGAGGCGTCGGTCGCCGAAGAGCTCACCCGGCGTATTCTCGCTCGCGTTGCGGAGCTCCGGGTGGGTAACGGTCTCGACGAGTCGATGACGATGGGTCCCGTCTGCGGCATCAAACAGGTCGAGACGATTTCCGGATACTTGGAGATCGGCCGAAAAGAGGGTGCGATAGTGGCCGCCGGGGGCGAGCGTCTTTCGGGGCCTGAGTACGACCGGGGCTGCTTTATCGCCCCCACCGTCTTTACCGAGGTGACACCGGAAATGACGATCGCCCGGGAGGAGATCTTCGGTCCCGTACTGGCGGTAATTCCGGTATCCGGCTTCGAGGAGGCGGTAACCGTGGCCAACAACGTCGACTTCGGCCTGACCTCGTCGGTCTACACCCGGGACTTGGCAAAGGCCATGCGCTTTGTGGACCGGATTGAAACCGGCATGGTCCACGTAAACATCATGACGGCCCACCGGGAACCGGCCTTTTCCTTCGGAGGCGTCAAGGACTCCGGCTTCGGGCTCCCGGAAGCGGGACAGAGCGGCATCGAGTTCTTTACCGAGCACAAGGTGGTGTACGTGGGGTACTAGGGGGCGGCGCGGCGAGGTTGGGCCCTATTCTGTCTCACCCGCCGGCCGATACAGCGTCTCCCCCGCCCGCTCCACCAGAAGCACGCCCTCGTCTTCCCGATCCCGCCAGGCGTCGATATCGATGGTGGCCGGGTCGACGTACTCGAAACCGACGGACTCTACGGTCTCCCGGGGGATTCCCGTGGCAAGTCTTACCTTCATCCGGGGCCGCTCGGTAACCCCGTCGTAACTCCCTGTCCCGTAGATGTAGGATGCAACCCCCAACACCCCACGCGGTACCTCCGAAAGCTCGTCCAGGTGGGCCTGGAAGTACTCGCTGCAGTGATAGCCGCAGATGAGCAGATGATGCTCGTGAGTCACCGACAGGGACGTGATGTGAGGGGCGTAGACCGTAATCTCGCCCCCGGGTTCGATAACCGGCTCCACCTTGTAGATGGACTTTCCACCGGTCCACATGTCCTCGTACATCGTCGGCGGACAGACGAGGACGGTGTGATAGGTTCGGGGTTTGCGAACGATGTGAGTCCGTTGCGCGTGCTTCGCCGCCTGCTCCCAGCTCTCAAAGACATCCCCGACCCAGACTCCGTCGACCTCTCCGTGGTGGATCACGGTGCAGATGGCCTCGGTCGGCACGGTCACGAATCGGGACGCGGCGTTGACGACACGGCGAAACGGCGTGTCCAGCTTGCCGATCGTCTTGAGGTTCCCGGTAAGAGCCGCGAGCCAGTGAGTCAGGTCGATTATCTCCGGGCCGCTTATTCCCGGAAAGAAGTACTTGTAGCCTCCGGACATGCCGACGAGCTCGTGGGGAAAAACCGGGCTCAGGATAAGAATCCGGTCGTAGTCGAAGATGCGCTTCGTAATGGTAATCTCCAGAGGCTCTTCCAGGCGTCCGTCGGTAAGCTCGCGCATCTCCTCGGCAGAGATGGTACCGATGACTGCAAGCTTCTCCGGGTCGTCCCAAACGTGGTTCGCGACGCCCATTTCCCGGTAGCCCCCTGAACGGTCGGCCGGGGTCAGGTCCAAGTGACGAAGGATCGCTTCCTCGCTCATCGGTTGATGGGTACCCAGGGCAATGACGACGTCCAACACCGCGACCTTACCGCGAAGCGTCGGCCAGATAATTTTGATGAACTCTCCGACGGGGATGGTCCGGGTCCCATCGGGAATGACCAGGAGGACTCTCAGTCCCGAGAGCGAAAGGTTCTCGAGCCCCGCCCGGAGTGAAGCCGCATGCTCAGCCTTCATGTCTATTCTCCGATCTCAAAGAGTGAGCGAATACTGGTCTGTTTTTCCGTGGCCGCCAGTGCCAGGGGCCAATCCTCGAGGGGATAACGATGCGTAATCAGCGATTCCGTATCTATCTTTCCCTCCTCTAGTAGCCGGAGTCCAAGCTCCCAATCTTGCCTCAAGGAGCCGTAGGAGAAGTGACAGGTTAGCCCCTTTCCGATCCACCGGTCCCAGGCGACCTCGATGGACTGACGCCCGGTTATGCCAACCACCGAAACCCGACCGGCCCGTCGGGCAAGGGATGCGAGCATCGCAACCGCTCTGGGGCTCCCCGATGCCTCCACCACAACGTCCGCACCGAACCCGTCGGTAACGTCGGCGACGCGGGCCGGAAGGTCCTCCGTCTCGACGCTTATCGGCTCCAATCCGAGGCGTTTCGCCAAGGGAAATCGTAACTCCGCGTCCTGGGCGGTCCCGGCGATAAGCACCCGGGCGGCTCCCAGCGCCAAAGCAATCTCGCCGCACAGAAGGCCGATCGCTCCGGGACCGAGAACCACTACCACGTCACCCTCTTCGATGCCGCAGGGCGGGGAGACGGCGTGGGCCGCCACGGCCGTGGGTTCCATAAGGGCCGCAGCGTCCATGCTGATACCTTCCGGAATAACATGAAGCAAGTCCCCCGGAAGGACCAGGTAAGGGGCGAAGGCGCCGTCGGAGTGGATTCCCATCGCCTTCTTATGGGGACAGAGATTCGGAAAGCCCTTCCGACAGACCCTGCATGTGCCGCAGGCCCGGGGATTGTTTTCGCTTACCACTCGATCGCCAATTCTTACGCCGGAAGTGCCGGGGCCCAGGGCCGCAACCACCCCGGAGAACTCGTGCCCGAGGGTAAACGGCGGAGAGTTGGCGAACCGGTCGTGTAACAAGTGAACGTCGGTACCGCAGACCGCCGCCCGGTGGACCTTGATCAACGCCGTCCCTTCGGTGGGATCAGGGACCGCCACGTCCACCAGCTTAACCCCGTGTCCCGGCTCGAGCTTGCGGAGTGCCGTCATTCTATCTTTCGTTGCGTTTGCCATGCTCAATCTCCATCCAGAAACGGTACACCGATCGAGGCTGTACTGTTCCGTGTCGCCCGAAGGCGTGGGATACTCCCAGGTCGTCAAGCGCCCCGGTTGCGGGCTCAATCGAGACGTTGTTCTGCCCCAGAAGTCCACCCTGGTTCTTCCAAATACCCACGTAGGGAACGGTTTCGGTAGGAAAGCGCACCGAGACGTATCGGCCGCTGCCGGGGAACTCCAAGCGCACCTCGCCCCGGTCCAGAGACTCCTGGGCCCAAAATTTTTCGCAGACCCCGGCATGAGGAACGACGCGCTGGAGGTCGTAAGACTCGCCCGCCTTGTCTTGCGTTCGGGGCCAACTGTGGACACTCCCAACCGTCCCGAGGCGGTTGTGTAGGTCTAGCGTGTTGACGATGGTCCGGACGCTTTCCGGCAGTAAGATGTTCGCCTCTTCGGGACACTCGAAAAGCGGATGAAAGGCCCAGATACTCGGCATTGGGAAGGGCGTTGGGTTTTCGATCTCGTAGTCGAAGTGCAAGCACCGGGAGCTCGAAAAGGAAACTGTCCGGCGAAAGCGATAGGGCAACCGGACGCCCCATGCCTCGCAAACGAGGATTTCTTTCTCTACCGAAAGGTTCCAGGGCAGCGCCCAGAGCTCACCGTGGTCCGGACATCGGACTCCCTGCCAGGGGTAGGCGGGATACGGACCGACGTTGATGGAGGGGAACATATCGTCGGCGCCGGAGAGGTCGTTCTCGGCGTAGTTAGAGTCGAATACCGGCAAGGGATGGGTAGGTTGGACACCCTGGGTAAGGTACTCCCGGTCCCCCTGTCGCTCCCGAAGAGAGACCAGCTTCGCCCCAAACTCTTCGAAAAAGATGGCCTCGGTCGCCTCTGTGCGAAGCGCGACTGCAGGCCGCCCCCGAAAGGCTATTCTCTCATGCGTTGTCACGATGGCTCCTCCGCAGCCGACAAAAGACGAGGCGAGGCCCGAGGGCCCCGCCTCCGGTGAGACGTCTCACACTTACTCGACGGGTCCCTACTGGAACACTTCCAAGTCCTCGGCAGCCCTATCTTGATCGGTCACGAAGACCTCGATGTCGTGGATCTTCGGCACATCTTTGCCCTCAAGATGGTCAAAGATGTCGTTGATAAGCTGATAGCCCATCTTCTTCGGAGCCACGTTCATCGTCGCGGTCAGCTCGCCTTGGTTAACGGAGGAAACCGCCGCCCGGACTCCGTCAAGCCCGACGACGGCAACTTGATCGTCGAGACCTCGATCCTCAACGGCCTGATACGCCCCGAGGGCCATCTCATCGTTTTGCCCGTAGATAAGGTCCAGGTCCGCATTTGCCTGGAGGATGGTCTCGGCGACGCTTTGGCCCTTGTCCCGGACCCAGTCGGCCTGCTGTGTCGAGACGATTTCCCAGTCGCTGTCCTCGAGAGCTTCGAGAAAACCTTCCAGACGATGGTTCGCGTGGACACCGGGGGTTCCCAGGAGTACCGCAGCTTTCCCGGAAGTGCCGACGTTCTCCAAGACCCAGTCGCCGAGAATTCGGGCGGCCTCGAAATTGTTGTATCCAACCGAGGAGACGAAGTTGTCGTAATCCACGACTCCTTCCAGCTGAGGCTCCGCCATGTTCAGAAAGAACATCGCGATACCTGCATCGGTCCCCTCGTCGAACAGGGCGTCCATGGCGTAGAGGTCGCCGACGGTGGTGACGGCGATGGCGTCCAGCTGAGCGGTAATCCAGGCCTCAACGATGCGCTGCTGGTCCTCCACAGCCTGGTGGCTCTGCGGCGTCTGCCACAGCAACTCGACATTGTCGATTCCCCGGTCGCGGATGCCTTCCTCGATACCCGACTTGATCAACTGATAGAACTCAGAATCCGCCGGTGGGGCAATGCCGATTCGGATGGTACCGTCGTCCGCATCACCCTGACCTGCGGCAAAGAGCGCCGACGCCGGCAATAGTAAGGCGAGTACCAGGGCCAAAAGCGTTGTGCTTTTCTTCATCTTACACCTCCTTGAGTGTATACCGTATCTTCTTGCGCCCTCTAGGAGGAACGCCTTCTTCGAGCTCCGTTTACCGCGACCGCAAAAATGATTAGCAGTCCGTTGATGACGTATTGGTAGAAGGGATTGACGTTTAGGAGAATCAGACCGTTCCCGATAATTGCCACCATCAAAGCGCCGACGAAGGTACCGGCCACCGACCCGGCGCCACCGAAAAGAGAGGTACCGCCGATTACCACCGCGGCGATTACCGACAGTTCGTAACCGGTCCCGAGATCCGGAGGCACGGAGGATAGACGGGCAGCCAGCATGATGCCGGAGGCAGCCGCGGTGAATCCCGAGATGATGTAGACCCCAGTTTTGACCCTATTGACCCGGATACCGGAAAGAATGGCGGCTTCCCGGTTGGATCCGGTTGCGAGGATATGCCGTCCAAAGACCGTCTTCCGAAGCAGGTAGCCGAGTATCAGAAAGAAGAAGAGGGCGATGATTATCGGGACCGGTACCAACCAGAGGTTTCCCCGACCCAGCACCGAGAAGCTCGGCCGGGCGAAAGCCTGGAAAGGAACCCCCTGGGTCATCATAAAGAGGATCCCGCGGTAGATGCTTAAAGTCGAAAGCGTGGCGATAAGGTCTGTTACCCCGAGGCGGGTAATGATTACGCTGTTGAGGTAGCCGCAGGCAACGCCCACGGCGAGACCGGCAAGGATAGCAACGACGGTTGGTTGCCCCTGGATAAGGACAACGCTGGTTACCCCCGCCGATACCCCCAGGACCGAGCCGACCGAAAGATCGATTCCCGAGGTCATAATCACCAGGGTCATCCCCAGGGCGGCAACCAGCACAAACGTCGATTGCCGGAGAATATCCATGAGGTTTCGAAGCGTCAGAAAGTAGGGAGACGCGATACTAAAGAAGACCAAGATCCCGACGAGGACAAGGTAGAGTCCGATGTTCTCGGCTCGGAGAGCCTGTTTGGCGATGGGGATTCTGCGTGTCTCAGTTGGGGTCAACTCGGTTCTCCTTCGGTTTCTTGAGTAAGCATGGCGTGGGTAATCTCGGTCTTGGATATGTCCCGCCCGACGAGGTCGCGGACGACCCTTCCCCGGCGCATAACGATGCAACGATCCGCCAGCGAGAGGAACTCCTCGGGGTCCGTGGTTACAACCACGCAGGCCCCTCCGGAGTCGGTGTAGCTTTTCAGGAGGGCCGCGACGTCTTTCTTCGCGTTCACGTCGATTCCTTGGGTAGGCTCGTTCAAGATCAGGATCGCGGATTCGGCAAAAAGCCACCGGGCGAGCATCACCTTTTGCTGATTCCCGCCGCTTAGCTGGAGGATGGGTTGCTCCGGGGAGGAGCATCTAACCGAAAGTTCGCGTACTTTCCCCAGAACCGAGCTCTTTTCCTTGGCCTCGAGAATGTGTCCCGTTACGGTAGAGACAAGGGAGAGCGCCGGAAGGGTCAGATTCTTTCTGAGGGAAAAGTGGGGGAACACCCCTTGGTTTCGCCGGTCGTTTGGAAGATATCCGATGCCGTAGGAGATGGCGGCCTTCGGACTCGAGATGGGTCTGGGGCCGGAGCCGTCGCTACCGGAGCCGTCGGAGAACTCCACCTTCCAGGTCGGGTTCGTCCCGAAAAACCCCTCCCCTACCTCGCCGACACCGGAACCGACGATGCCGCAGAGAAGGGTCGTGGTACCGCCCTGAAAGGAAAAGGAGAGCGGCTCGGTAATCGCGGAACCCTCGGGGGGCTCTTTGGAGGGAGTTATGCGAAAACGGAACTGGGCTTCTTCGGTGTGCGTCCCTGCCCCGGAGCTTTTTGCTTCTAAGTCTTCATACATTTCCGAGAGGGAGGAGACGTCCGCCCCGGTCATGAGCTCGATCATGCGGTGCACCGTCGGAGTCGAAGACTCGAAGCCCGAAACGCGACCGTCGCGAAGGGCGACTACCTCATCGGCGACTTGTACGATCTCCTCCAGATGATGAGACACATAGAGGATCGAATAGCCCGCCGCTTTCAACTGAAGGATCTTCTGAAGAAGTAGGTCTCTCTCCCGAGCCGGCAGCGCCGCTGTAGGTTCATCCATAATAAGGATCCGAGCCGAGTGCACCAATGCTTTGATGATGCCGACGAGTCGCTGCTCGTAGGTTCGCAAGCTTCCGAGGCGTGCATAAGGATCGATCGTAGCGTCGTACTCGGAGAGGTATGGCTCGAGGACAGATACCTCGCGCCCACGATCGAACCGACTAAGCCCCAGGGGAAGATGTCGAGGGATCGATTCCTGACCGAGAAAGACGTTGTCCACCACCGAGAGGTCGGTGGCGAAGGCGGGAGTCTGGTGGATTACCTGAATTCCGTGGGCCGTGGCCGTGTCGACGGAGTCCAGTGACACCGGTTTGCCGTCGAGCTCGATGATTCCCGCGTCCGGCGCGTGGTATCCGGCGAGGATTTTGACGAGGGTCGACTTCCCAGCCCCGTTTTCTCCGATAAGCGCCGTAACCGTTCCCGTCTTAAGGATAGTGGATACGGTATCGAGGGCCTGAATCCCTCCGAATCGTTTACTGATATCAACTGCTTTTAGGATCGCGTTTTCGGCCATCGTCGTTACGCGATTCTGGGGCCGTCTCTGTTACATCGCAAGGAACGAAATTGACGAGGATTATGGACTATTTCGAAGCTTCAACCGGAACGTCAATATTCTCCCTACCGGGGCTCGATCCGAAGCGCCGGGAGTAGAGCTTGCTGAAGTAGTTGTAGCTGGAGAAGCCAACCAACTCCGCTACTTCGTAGACGTAGTACGTCCCCTCTCGAAGGAGCCGTCGGGCGTCGTCAAGACGAAGGTTATTGATGTAGGTGACCAGCGGCGTACCCATCTCCTTCGCGAAGGCACGGCTGAGATAGCTCGGCGAATAGTGGAGCTCCTCGGCAACGGAGGAGAGACTGAGTCCCGGGCTGCAGTAGTCGGCGTGAATAATTTCGAGAGCTCGCCGAACGCCGGTGTTCCCGACGGTGTCGAGAAACGGATGGCGGCGTGCGCTTAAGTTGCCAACGAGGGCCGAACGCAGGTGAGCTCCAAGGGCTCCCAGGTATGGTTCTTCGTCGATTCTGCCTTGGAGGCCGATCTTGAGCGCGGGATCAAGCCGCTCTCTCCGTTCGGCCAAGAACACTTCCAGAAGATCCACGATATCCCGGAGCAACCTCCTGACGGACTCCGGAGAAAAACGCCGGCGGCGGGCCTCCTGCTCGAAGGTCTCGAACCATTGTGCTACCACCGACGGCTCCCCCGTAGACAAGTCTCGGATAAATCGCGCCTTCCACTCGAGAAGGGTCGCAGACTCTCGCTCGAGGTCGAAGGACCGTCCCCCTGTCTCGGGGCCAAAAACGTCTCCGGGTCCCCCGTAGAAGCGCTGCTGCAGTGACTCTTCGGCGCTCCGAACCGCAGCTGCCAGGTGTTCCGATCCGGAGAATACGCCGCTGAGGCCGACTCCCAATACCGTCTTCCCGGAGATCGGACCACCCTTTATCGCCCTTCGGTACCCGTTTAAGAGCTCCGAGAGCGTCACGGTCTCCTCGGACTGATAGGCCAAGACCAGAGTGGTCCCTTCCTGGGACAAGAGGACGCTGTTCTCTTCGCTGTCCTCTTCCCCGTTGCTCTTCGACGGCCAGGCGAAGGCTTCCGAGAGCTCCCGGACGGACGTCGAATCCGGCTCCTGGGAGAGCTCCAGCCACACCACCCACGTTGGGAACGTCTCCGATGGGAGAATCGGGTCCGACGGGAGAGAGGAGAAGGTGCCCAAGCTGGTTGCTGCGTGGCGAAGCAGACTACGGATGGTGTCTTCGTCGATATCGTATTTCAGGACGTAGTCCAGGGCGCTATGCTGGAAGGCTCCCCTTACGTATTCATAATCATCGTGACAGGAGAGAACGATGCATTGGCAAGGAAGCCTCTGTTCGTGGATCCAACGCAAGAGCGCGATGCCGTCGACTTCGGGCATCAATATGTCCGTGAACACGATATCGATCGGCGAGACTCGAAGCCGCTCTATGGCGCCGGCACCGTTGTGGCACTCGAAGATGGATCCGATATCAAACTCCTCTTTGAGCTCCTTCAGCGTGGAGATGATGCCTTTGCGAACAAGCGGTTCATCGTCGGCGATCAGTACAGTCATGAGCTCTTCATTTCCTGAAACGGAGTCGCGGGAATTCGGTAACGGACGATGGTGCCAATTCCCGGCTCTCCGGAGATCGACAGGGCACTGCGGGGTCCAAAGTATTGAACCAGGCGGGCGTTGACGTTGCGCAGCCCGATCCGCCCGTCGTCCGACTCTCCATGAAGACCGGCGATTACGTCTTCTACCACTCTGGGTTGGACACCTTTGCCGTTGTCGGCGACGGTGTACTCCACTGATCCATCGTTTCGTTTGACGCTAATAGAGATGAGCCCCCGATAGGGAGATCCGTTTACGCCGTGGAAGATGGCGTTCTCGACGATAGGCTGGAGGGCAAACTTTATCGTGCCACACTCCACCGCTTCGGAGTCGATGTCGTAATTGACGTCGAAGGAGTTGTCGTACCGGAGAGACTGGAGGGACACGTAGTCCCGGATCTGGGCAATCTCCTCGTCGACCGGAATGAACACCTGGCCGATCCGAATCGAGGACCTCAGCAATCGAATGAGGGATCGAGTCGCCTCGGAGAGCTCTTCTTCCCCTTTAAGCTCTGCGAGGACTCGGATCGTATTCAGGGTGTTGTAGACAAAATGCGGGTTGATTTGAGCCTGCAGGATCTCGAGCTCCTGCTCTTTCTGCCGCTCGTGGTATTCCCCTAATCGAGAGAGCATTTCGTTGAGAAGGCGAAAGACGTGTTGGAAATGGTCCGAGAGCACACCCTGGTTGGGCGGAGGTGCTATGGGCGCTGATTGGAACTGTGTATCCTCGAGCTTCTGCACGGCTGCTTCGAGGTGCCCTATGGGATACGAGATCTCCCGGGAGAAATAAATGACCGACAAGAATAGCAGGACCACGATAGCCAAGAGAAAATAGAGCGTGTATTGCGTGAGGGTGGAAATGTTGTCGTCGACCCTACTGCTAGAAGTGAACCCCAGAAGGCGGACGGTACCGAAGCGCGAAGCCATGTAGCTAACGAGGGCGTTCCGAGCGTCCGGTGAATCGGTCCGCATTCGGCCGGAGGTTCCGGCG
>JBKHCS010000128.1:0-8392 GCA_046541715.1 Spirochaetaceae bacterium | reverse complement strand
AGGCCGACCGAAAGCAGGAGGGTGTCCCAGGGAATCGCGATGTCGCTGATACCCAAGAGAAACGCGACGATCGGTGTAAAGGCAATGAGGATGATAAGGTCGTTCACCGCAACCTGAACCAGGGTATACGCCGGATCCCCGTCGGAGAGATGGCTCCAGACAAATACCATCGCGGTACAGGGAGCCGCGCCGAGGAGCACGGCCCCGGCGAGGTATTCCGTGCCCAGAGCGGGGTCAATCCAGGGACGGAAGAGGACCTTCAGAAAGAACCAGGCGATGACATACATGGTAAAGGGCTTGATGAGCCAGTTCGTCACCGTAGTGACGGTAAGACCCTTCGGTTGCCTTGTTGCCCGGACGATACTCGCGAAATCGACTTTGAGCATCATCGGGTAGATCATCAGCCAGATGAGTACCGCCACCGGAAGTGAGACCCGGGCGTATTCGAGGCGGCTCAGAAACTCCGGCGCCGCGGGGAGAAACCGGCCGACGAGGACGCCAAGGACGATGCAGGAGATGACCCATACGGTCAGGTATTTTTCGAAAAAGCCTATCCGGCGCTCCGGCCGAGAATCGGACATAGCATGCTCCTCATATGAGTTGATGCTCATATAGTCATGCACCTTGGGTTTTTTGTCAACCGAACCCGTAAGGACTAAGCTACGTAGTTGCCGTAGAGCATTCCCGCCGCGGTAGAGAGCACGACGACCAGTCCAACGTAGGCGAGGGTCTTCTTGGGCCCCAACTCTCCGCCGATTACCAAAAGCGACGGCAGCGACAGCGAGGGGCCGGCAAGGAGTAGGGCCAGGGCGGGGCCCTGGTTCATTCCGGCGCCTATGAGGCCCTGCATGATCGGCACCTCGGTGAGGGTGGCAAAGTACATGAGCGCTCCCGCGACCGAGGCCATCAAGTTGCTGCCCAGGGAGTTCGTGCCGACGAGGCTCGCGACCCAGCTTTCGGGAATCAGCGCCATGTGGCCCGGACGGCCGAGGAGAAAGCCCGCCACTAAGACCCCGGCGAAGAGAAGCGGGAGAATCTGCACCGAGAAGTCCCGGGTGGCGGTAACCCAGTCGGCGATTTCCCTTCTTTTGAACCAACGCACCAGGGAGTAGAGCAGGACCAGGCCGAAGGCGCCGACGATTGCCCACCTCCACCGGTAGAGAGAGTCCCACCAGCCGACCGAACCGCCGGAGGGGGCCCAGTTGAGGAAGATCAGGATTCCGATCATAGAGGCCATGTAGATGACCGTCTTGCCGATACCCCGGGATTCATCGTCGTCGAAGGACTGAAACATCGCCGCGTTGGTGGTGCGCTCCTTGTCCTCCCGGAAGAAGAGCAGCTGCATCGCGAGACCGATGACAAAGGCAAATACGATGGCTCCGACGGCCCGGGCCACGCCGAGTTGAAGGCCCAAGACTTTCGCGGTCAGTATGATCGCCAAGACGTTTATCGCCGGGCCGGAGTAGAGAAAGCTAACCGCGGGCCCGAGCCCCGCACCCTTTTTGTAAATACCCTTAAAGAGGGGCAGCACCGTGCAGGAGCAGACCGCGAGGATGGTTCCGGAGACGGAGGCCACACTGTAGGCCACGAGCTTCGGCGCCTCGGGGCCCAGATACTTGATGACTGCTTGTTGGTTCAGGAAGACGGTGATGGCCCCGGCGATAAAGAAGGCAGGTACCAGGCAGAGCAGGACGTGCTCCCTGGCGTATTCGCCGAGCATCAGGAAGGCCTCGGTTACCGCGGCAGTGACCCGGGGAGCCGACCAGGGTACGAAAAAGGCCACGAGAAAGACTCCGGCCATAAGAGTCAAAAGCCGGTTTTTCTGGTCCCCCCAGAAACGTTCTAAGAGGCCGGGTCGGCGAGGGGACGCCTCGTTCTGTCCGTTACCAGAGGGGGCCGTTTTCGTCGCTATGCTCATGAGCTCTTACCTATCCGTTTCTCGATGATGCCTCGAATCTCCTCTGAGGAGAGAACCTTCCCCGCCTGGAGCAACTCGCCGTCGATTGCGAGCCCCGGAGATACGAGCATCCCCATCTCCATCATCACGTCGAGGTCGGTAACCTCTTCCATCTCGATGTCGCCGGCGCCGGATTCCCCGAGCGCCGATACTGCTTCGGCGGCATTGGCTTTCAGCAGCCGGCATTTCGGGCAACCGGTGCCGAGAATCTGTAGCGTCATGCGGTGTACGCTTTGATGGTCTCCTCGATTTCTTCCGGGGAGAACACCTTGCCGAACTTCTGGACCGTCCCGTCGATTGCGAGACCCGGCGTCCGCATGACGCCCATTTCCACGATCCGGTCCATATCAGTTACCTTCTCGAATTCGGCCTCTATACCCAGGCGAGAAACCGCTTCCCGGGCGTTCTGCTCCAGATTCCGGCAGTTCGGGCAGCCGGAGCCGAGTATTTGAATAGTCATAGTTACCTCCAATGAGTGAGTACTTGGCTATATATACAATAACGCAGTCGATTCGTCAAGCGGACCGACGTGCCGGATAAACCGCGTTGACAACTCTTGGAGTAATTGGCAACATATGCAAGGAATGATGACGGAACAGGACCGACTGAAGGCGGAGGCACGGGCCGCGGTGCTCAAGGCGCTCGCCCATCCCACCCGGGTCTACATGGTCGATGTAATTGCCCGGGAGGGTCCCCAGTGCGTGTGCGAGCTGACCGAACGGGTCGGTGTCGATACCTCCACCGTGTCCCGGCACCTGTCGCTTCTCAAGAGCGCGGGCCTCCTCTTTGACCGCAAGGAGGGAACTACCGTCTACTACGATCTTACCTGCGACTGCATCTCCGACTTTATGAGCGGTCTCGAAGGCGTGCTCCGCGCTCGACACAAGCGGGAGCAGGCCGCCTTCAGCGCCGTGGTGGGAGAAGGATAAGGGCTCGTCCCGGCCGCCTCGGAACCTCAGACTTCGTTCCCAAACCCTCTTAGTACTTCTACCAGTTCGGCGAGGGCTTTCTCCAAAGAGGGATGAATGGGGTTTAACGTAAACGCAAGGCTCGATTCCCCGCCGAAATAGCCGACGTAGTGGAGACATTCCAAGGTTGAGTCGGAGAGCTGGTCCAGAAATCCCTCGAGCCGTTTCCGGACGAAGGCATTGTACCACAAGATAGAGAAGGTCCGTCGCTCCCGGGTAATCCATGTTACGTCTAGGTTCTCTCTATCGTCTAAGGGAATACTACCCCGACGAAAACGTTCTGCTTCGGCGATATGCCCGATTCCCGGGGGAAGAGCATCGTAGTAGACAGTAAACAAAAGAAGGTCTTCCCGCTTGAGAATCCATACCGAGATGGGAAGGTAAAGGACCGCATGTCGAGGGAGAGTAGTCAGCGTGCCTTCGAGACGCCGAAAAGGGGCGGAAAGGCTATAGACGAAGTTGTATCCGACCGTGCCGCCGATGTTTGTGTACTGCGTATCGACAGGGGAAAAGGCGCGCTCCAGTGCCCGAGTCGCGGAAAGGAGCACCGCGGCGTTTTCCCTACCTCCGCGGTACCACCGGATACCCAGCACCGCCGCAATGGCGACGATTACCAGGAGCAGGGGGTCCATGACATCCCCTCGTTAAACCAGCTGGACATCCAGATCGGGGAATTCCACGCTCAGTTCTTCTACCAGGCGCCGGCGCAACCCCGAAATAATCACCGAAGCAATACCGATGCAGGCGGGGCACGACGGCTGGTGGGAGAGAAAGTCGGTAAAGACGTAGAGTTCCTTCTTTTCTTCGTTGTACCTGAGGCGCTCTACGATACCCAACCGAGCCAAGGAGTAGCCGCTTTCCGGGTCTTTGACCCGCTCCAGCACGCCGTCGATCTTCTTTGCCATCTCCGGGTCCATTACGCCTCCTCGTGTGTAATGCTCTTAGGGGGAGTCTCGACGAGTTCAGAAAACCATCGGTAGACGGCTCTGATTACCCCCTCGACTGCACCGGGTGCAGGTATAAGAAAGACAAACAGGCGGTCTTGCCCAGGAACCAAAGCCACGTGACGAAGCGGTCCGGGATCTGAGCCTATCATCTGCCGGCACCGCTCCATCCGGCTCTCGACCTCGTCGTCCTCATAGTAAAGAAAAAAGGTTCGTTGCCCCCACCGGATGGTCTCTCGCTCCAGGGAGTCGGCATTGGAAATTTTGGCACCGGCAAAGTTGGCGTAGGACTCCTCGATTAGGTGTCCTTCCCGGAGTCTCCCGGTAACCTTGGGAGACAAGTGAAAGGTCAAAAAGAGGCGGTCGTACCGGCGAATCAGTCGAGAAAAAGGATACCAGAGCCAAGATTGTCTCGGAAGGAGCGTCATCGTGGCGTCTACCTGCTTTACCGATCGGTTACGGTGGGGGACGAAGTTGGCATGGTACCCGGTCAGGCCGCCGATGTTGGTAAAGGTCTGGTCCTTGGGACGCAAGACAGCCGTTATCTCGTTGAAGACGGAGGTGGTTATTCGACGGATCCGGCGCCGTCCCCACCCGTAACCGAGACTCAGCAAGATAGACACTGCTATGAAGAGATAGAATACCGGTTGGTCTGCTACTTCGGTGCCGCTGAACACGCCCCCTCCTACGGTCAGCCTACCGAAAGGCTTGCGTTACGTCAAAATCGATGCGATACGAATCGGCCCGATCCACCGCTAGGTGAAAGGGAACCCGGGCGATATGGACGCCGTTGCGATTCTCGCCGAAGAGCTCTTTCTCCACCTTGTCGGCAGTTTCAGCGAGACGATCCTCGAACTTGTTGTTGAACCCCGCGCGAAGCGGCAACTGAAGGTCGTTCAGCCCTACGAGGATTCGCTGAGACTCCTTTAAGGAAAGGTAATCGGGATTGAAGACCACGGCGATGCTGTTATCCTTGCCCTTTAGCTCCTTGTAGACGTTCACGTAGCGCTGCCATATGTCATTCAGCTTCTGCATTACGGTGTCGTCTTTTTCGTCGTAAGCAAGGCGGAACCCTTCCTCGTTGTATTTGCCGGTAATGTTATGGATGGTATGCCGCTTTTCCAGAATCTGTTGGCGGATGCGTCGCAGACGGTCCACCCAGGTAATGCTGATATTCGGCAGCGCCAGAATCCGCAAGGTAAGCCCCGTCGGTGGGGTGTCGAATACCACGTAGTCGAAGTCCTGTTCCGTTCGGAGAATTTCTTCGAGGATGGTAAGGGATGCGTATTCTTCGACTCCCGGAGAGTAGCGCAAGACCTTGAAGTACATGTCGAAATTGAAGGCCCGGGTGTAGCTATAGACTTCCGTCAGAACGTCGATGTTCTGCTCGATGTACGCCGAGGCCGCTTTGTCGAGGTTTGCCTCTTGAAGGTAGAGGTTCTTCCCAAACTTGCTCTTCTTATGGCCAACAGGCGTGTCGAAGATATCCGCGACGTTGTGGGCAGGGTCCAAGGAGACCAGGAGGGTCGAATAGCCGAGCTCGGATAACTGCCAAGCACAGGTCGCGGAGAGGGTGGATTTTCCCACCCCGCCTTTTCCGGTGAAGAAGATCGTTTTCATGTTTGCTCGCTTCTGTGGGGTCTGGCTCCGGGCGCAGGTGCCCGGGTCACGTGACGTCGAAACAGCCGGATAATTCCGCTAACGCGTCGGTGGCGTTCTCGGAGCGGCGGTTGACTACTTTGATTTCATGCTCGAGGTAGGGGAGGAGCTCCGCCGAAATGAACGACGGCGGAGCCGGTACCCCGGTAAAGGAACCCATCAGTAGCAAGACGAACATGTTCTCCAGTTCCCGAACCTCGCATTCGGTAAGGCCCACCGCTCGGTTGCGGTGGGCCGTGTCCATCGTTTTAGAGAAGGCTCTTAGGAACCGAAAGAGCCGCTTGATCGGGTTCATAGCGGTTCTATGCCGTGTCCTGTTGGGTATCGGCCAGCGGGGTGTTTCTCGTCTTAAAGAAGTCGATTATGAAGACGAAGTTGATCACCAGCATGAGGGCCGTAATGACACCGACGGTGCCTCCGGTCGCAGGGTTGGCGTCCCAGGTCACCGGAATCACGACGATCAGGTACCAGAACATGGCGGCGGTAACCGTAACCCACAGCCCCATCGCCGGGATAAACGCGTAAGTAGCCTTTGTCTTAAGGCGTTTGGATACCCAGGCAGTCCCGGTAAGGAGGGCGATTGCCGCGATAAGCTGGTTGGCACTTCCGAAGCTGGGCCATAAGAGACCGAAGCTGCCGCTCCACCCAAGGTAGATACCGATGGCAGCAGGGATAATCGAGGCGATCCAGCGGTTGGACAGAAATCGGTAGGCACCCTCGGACGTCTTCTTCAGTGGAAGGAAGATTTCCGCCAAGGTATAACGCGCCAGCCGGTTGGTGCTGTCGAGGGTCGTCAAGGCAAAGGAAGAGACCCACATACCGGCGATAATGCTCAAGAATGTCCTCGGGATAAACGCCAGCCAGGTGTCGCCGATCATGGCGGCCCATGTTTCGGAGAACATCGCGGCGTTGGGGTACGAACCGTTCATAGCCGGCGTGTACTGGGTTGCCCACTCCGCGACGGTTATGGTCTGTCCGGCGTCCGTCATTACCTGCATACCCCAGCCGGCAACCGCGATAACGACGATGGTAGAGAGAAAGCCCTCGACGAGCATGACACCGTACCCGATCGGGAGCCCCGCCTTTTCGCTTATCAGTTGCTTCGAGGTCGTTCCGGAAGCAACGAGGGAGTGGAACCCCGAGAGAGAGCCACAGGCAATGATGAGCGGTATGACCGGCCAGAAGGGTGTCGGCTTTCCCGCGGAGATAATCGGCGAGAACGCGGTGAAGGCCGGAGCGGTAAACCCCTTGAAGGCGAAGATCGCCCCGAGTCCGCCGAGGATCAGCCCGGCGTAGAGCAACCAGGCGTTCAGATAATCCCGGGGTTGCAGAAGGACCTGCACCGGGAGCGCCGCTGCGATGATGATGTAGAAGAACATCGCCAAGAACCAGAAATCCCGGCCGGCCTCCAGCGGGAAGACACCAGCGAGGTAGATGACCAGGATGAGGAGCGCGATGCCGATCCCGGTTACTATCGCGAAGGGTATCTTGGTCTTATACATCAAGTACCCCTGCAGTATCGCGGCGACCAGGAGGTAGGCTGCTGCCGCCGGAATTCCCGGGTTCGCAAGAAACATTCCGCCGAGGACCGCCGCGAAGGCAGCAACGACGAGTATAAGCAGGAAGAAGACGAGAACGTAGAAAAGGTAGCCTGTCCGTTTGTGGAAAAGGTCGGATGCGACGAACTGGATTGACTTTCCGTCGTATCGGACCGATGCCATAACCGCCAGGTAGTCGTGAACCGCCCCGATGAAGATGTTCCCGAACCAGACCCAAGCAAGGGCGGGAACCCAGCCCCAGGCCATCGCCACGACCGGTCCGACGATCGGTGCAGCTCCGGCTACCGACGCAAAATGGTGTCCGAAGAGAACCGACGTCCGCGTCGGAACGTAGTCGACGCCGTCGTACAAGCGATGTGCAGGCGTTTTTATGTCGTTGTCCGCCTTGACAACATCCGTTTCCATCTTTCGGCCGTAGACCAGGTACAACGCCCCGTATACTACGGCACCCACGATCACGATGATGGTGGTCATTTGCGGTCTTCCTCCTCTCTGGAATCGAGTGGTGAGAAAAGCTGCGATGTCTCGCGTGGTTCCAGCTTACAAGAGGTCTACTGAGCCGTCAACATTTTTCTTCCTTGGACAAGCATCATCGCCGCGGGGCACGGGGCATCTTGTCCATCACCTTGCCTATTAGGGACGGCATAGTTATCTTTGGTATAAAGACTTAAAAAGGAGGTCTTGTGTTACAGTTCTATTTTCTCAGTATCTCTACGCTCCTTCTCGGTAGTCTGTCCATTATTTTTGCTGCCTCGGAAGAGTCGGTTCACACTTTTCGGCGGTTTATCTCCGCGAGGACCGTCCGGATTACCCTAGGGGTGCTTGCAGCCCTCGTTGGAATTCTGAAGTTTTTCGTCCGGGCACCCGGAGACGACGTGGTTATCGTCGGAGACCTCTTACCGGCCGCGGCGGGAATCGCAATCGGTCTGGCCCTACTTGCCGGCGCCTTAGGACGCCGGGCCGAGGAGAACGAGCCACTCAAGAAGGTTCAGTCTATCAGCCGGTACTATCGAATACCCCTCGGCGCCGTAGGGATTGCGGCTGCTCTCGCGCACTTCTTTGTTCCCGAGGCGGTTATTCTCTAGATTTTTGTGTTTTTTTCGTTAAGGTCCGGGGAAACCTTGTCGGCCCCTCGGGCGATGTGATACCTTCAGAGTAACGAGGAGGTAATGCCTATGACTGTAGATAACATTGGAAGCGCTTACGCGGATATGTCGGCAGCCCAAACTCAGGTGCAAGCCCAAGCGAGCGTCATGAGCGAAGCGATCGACACAATGGAGATGCAGGGCGAGGCTGCGGTGCAGC
>JBKHCS010000127.1:0-8488 GCA_046541715.1 Spirochaetaceae bacterium | reverse complement strand
CGACGAACCGCCATCCGATTTTCGGTGAGGGTTCCGGTCTTGTCCGTCAGGATGACGGTGGTTGAACCCAAAGTCTGCACCGCCGCGAGGCGCCGGACCAGGGCGTTCCGCCGGGCCATCCGGTACATTCCCCGGGCCAGCGCCAGGGTGGCGACCACCGGAAGCCCCTCGGGAACAGCCGCGACGATAAGGGCGATGGTGGTTTCGAGCATAACCATCATGTCCTTGCCCCCAAGGACACCGATAACACCGACAACGATCGACACCGCGATAATGGCCTTTACCAACAGAGAGGCAAGCGCGTCGAGTTGCCGGGTCAAGGGATCGCTCCCCCCTTCCGCCTCGGTCGCGAGTCGGGCGATGGTCCCCACTTCGGTATTCATCCCCGTGGCGACGACGGCCCCCCTGCCGTCGCCCTTTTGGATTCCCGTGCCCTTGTAGACCATGTTGGTCCGGTCCCCGAGGGGCGTGTCGGCAGGGATCTCGGATGTCTGTTTTTCGACGGATAGGGATTCGCCGGTAAGACTCGACTCGTCGACTTCGAGTCCCTCCGATTCAAAGAGGCGAAGGTCCGCCGGGGCGACATCACCTTCGTCCAAGATGCAGATGTCTCCGGGCACCACCTCCGGCGCCGGGACCTGCCGTCGCTCTCCGTCCCGGATTACCGTGGCTTTGCGGGTGTCCATCTCGGAGAGACTTTCCAGAGACTTTGCGGACTGAAGCTCGGTAGCAAATCCAATACCGGCGTTGACCAGCATGAGGGTCAGAATGGCAAATCCATCCAAATGGTGGCCGAATGCCAGAGAGAGGACCGCCGCAATCGCCAAGAGGACCATAATGATGTTCGCGAACTGCCTCAGAAGAATCTTCCAGGGGGACGTGCGTTGCGTGGTATCGATGCGGTTTGGTCCGTACTCTTCGAGGCGCCGGCGCGCTTCGTCGGCCGAAAGGCCCGCCTCAGGGTCCGTTTGACGGCTCCGAATAACCTCTTTGGTTGATTGGTTCCATACCGGGGGTCGATTAGCCTTATCCATAGGGACAAATATACACTGCCTATCGTGGCATTCGAAGGATCTATAGAGAATAATGGCTTTGGCAGAAACATCAACAATGTACAATCGTCAGGGAGCGTCCATGAGTGTAAAGGCTTCCTTTCATGGGATGATCGGGTCCTCCCCGACCATGGAAGCGCTATTTCAGGCGGTTCGAGACGTGTCGAATATAATGGTTCCCGTGCTTATCCACGGCGAGAGCGGAACCGGAAAAGAGCTCGTCGCCCGGGCTATTCACGCCGAGAGCGATCGGCGGGAAGCCCCCTTTCACGCCGTCAACACCGGGGCTATTCCCCGGGAGCTGATCGAGAGCGAGCTCTTCGGCCACGAGAAAGGCTCCTTCACCGGAGCCGAAGGCCTCAGGAGGGGCATTTTCGAGGCGGCTAAGGGTGGGACCGTATTTCTCGACGAGATCGGGACGATGGAAGAACGGACCCAGATAAGCCTTCTGCGCTTCCTCGAGACGAGGAGGTTCACCCGAGTGGGAGGTACCGTCGAACACCAGGCGGACGTACGGATTCTCGCGGCCAGCAACGTTGACCTGGGCGCCGCCGTCGCCGAGGGGGAGTTCCGCCCGGACCTGTTCTACCGGCTCAATGTCTTCCCGATCCACATAGCGCCCCTCCGGGGCCGGGAGCAGGATATCCGAGAGCTCGCGACCCATTTTCTTCAGCGTTACGCCGAGGAGTTTCAGCGAAAGGTCAACACGATTACCCCGGAGGCCCTCGCCGCCCTCTCGTCCTTCCACTGGCCGGGAAACGTGCGGCAGCTCTCCAACGTAATGATCCGGCTTGTCGTCGGCTCCAGGTCCGACGCGATCGAAGCCGGCGACGTCACCGAAGCCCTGGCCCAGAGTATGAGTTCCCTCGGTACCGATGTGGCGCCCCCCGCGTCGGCGGCCACTGCCACGGTGTCCCCCGAGGGGGAGCTGAGCCCAGGGACCTCCATCGAAGAGGCGGAACGGCAGCTCATCATCAACACGCTATCACAAGAAGGGATAAGCCGGACCGAAGCGGCGAAGCTCCTGGGTATCAGCAGGAAGGCGCTCTACAACAAGATCAAGCAGTACGACATCGAGGTCTGATCATCGGCATGCTTCTTGCTTTACTTCAATGTGAAGCGAAGCTCAAACCGCCTAAGAGGCTACGACGTGGTTGGCCCCGCCGAGGGACTCGGACGGCTCGAACAGGTGTTGTTTTCCCCCAAAACCGGCGAGTGCAAGTTCTTGCAGTTTTCGAGCAGCGGTTTCCTACCCTTTTCCACCCTCGATTGTATAGACGACGACTCGAAAACGATCGCGCTTAAGGACCACGGTGCCATCGGCGGTCGCCGGAACCACTCGGATGCGGATCCGGACCCCCGATTGGTCGGTACCCGGGATCTTCTCGAGTATGCAGTCGTCGAAGACCGTGTCCACCTCGGCTTCGTATCCGACTTCGTCTTCGATCCCAACTCGGCTTCGGTCGAGCACATCATCGTGTACTTCCTACACGGGGTCCGGGAGCAAGTCGTCGACATGAAACGGATTGTCGAAATAGACCACACCCATTCAGTCCTCTTTATGAATGGAGACTAACCGAAGGAGCTCAGTGTGGATGACGCACACGTACGTATAGAGAACCAGGAATGGCTCGATTCGCTGCAATACGTCCTCGACAACGAAGAGCCGGACCGCGCGAAGGAGATCCTTTCGCTCCTGCAAATCCGGGCCCAGGAACATGGAGTCGAGTTCATCTGTCCGGGGAACACCCCTTACATAAACACCATACCGGCGGATGCGGAAAGCCCTTTCCCCGGGAGCCGAGAGATTGAACGGCGCATCAAGAGCGTCGTTCGGTGGAATGCGATGGCGATGGTCGTTCGAGCCAACCGGGGCTCCAGCGGGATCGGCGGGCATATCTCGACCTTCGCCTCCGCCGCGACGCTCTACGAGGTCGCCTTTAACCACTTCCTCCGGGGTCCCGAGGCCCCCGAGGGCGCCGATGTGGTCTATTTTCAGGGACACGCCGCACCCGGCATGTACGCCCGTTCCTTCGTCGAGGGCCGGCTGACCCGGAAGGATCTGGAGAACTTCCGGCAGGAGCTCCGGCCCGCCGGCGGGCTTCCCTCCTATCCGCACCCTCGGGCTATGCCGGCCTACTGGCAGTTCCCAACCGTTTCGATGGGATTGGCACCGATTCAGGCGATCTACCAGGCCCGGTTTATGCGCTACCTCGAGGATACCGGTATGCGGGATCCCAAGGACCAGCGCGTCTGGGCATTCCTCGGGGACGGTGAGTTCGACGAGCCCGAATCCATGGGCGCATTGACCGTTGCCTCCCGGGAAGAGCTCGATAACCTGATTTTTGTCGTCAACTGCAACCTCCAGCGCCTCGACGGCCCGGTTCGGGGTAACGGAAAGGTAATCCAGGAGCTCGAATCTGCCTTCCGGGGTGCCGGATGGAACGTTATCAAGGTGATCTGGGGCGAAGACTGGGATCCAATCCTTGCGAAGGACGCCGACGGAGCCCTGGTCCGGCGCATGAACGAGCTGGTCGACGGGGAGCTGCAGAAGTACAGCGTCTCCGGCGGAGACTACATCCGGGAGCACTTCTTCGGGGGGGACGAACGCCTCGCGAAGCTCGTCGAGAGCTACTCCGACGACGAGCTTCAGCGCCTTCGAAGAGGAGGCCACGACCCGGTAAAGGTCTACAACGCCTTTCGGGCGGCGGAGAAGCAGACCGGACGCCCGACGGTCGTTCTCGCGCAAACCATCAAGGGGTACGGACTCGGAGAGGCCGGTGAAGGCCGAAATGTCACCCATCAGCAGAAAAAGCTTAACGAAGAGGAGCTCCGCCATTTCCGAAGCCGGTTCGGCATTCCGATTTCCGACGAGCAGCTTGCGGAGGCGCCCTTCTATTCCTTTCCCGAAGACAGCGAAGAGGCGCATTACCTCGCCGAGCGGCGAAAGGAGCTCGGAGGAGACCTGCCGGCGAGAGCGCAACCGGACGCCCCCCTCGATCCCCCGGAAGACAAGATTTTCGGGGAGTTCTTCGAAGGTTCCAATGATCGTCCCGTGGCAACGACCATGGCGATTGTTCAGATGCTCGGAGACCTTCTTAAGGACGATTCCGTGGGCCGGCATATGGTCCCGATTGTCCCCGACGAATCGCGAACCTTCGGGATGGAGGGACTCTTTCGGCAGGTCGGCATCTACGCCCATGGGGGCCAGAAGTACGAGCCGGTCGACAAGAAGAGTCTGCTTCATTACAAGGAGGCGGAGAACGGGGTGATCCTCGAGGAGGGCATAACCGAAGCGGGATGTATGTCCTCCTTTATCGCCGCGGGTACATCCTACAGCACCTACGGGATCCCGATGATTCCCTTCTTTATCTACTACTCGATGTTCGGTTTTCAACGTATCGGCGATCTGGTCTGGGCTGCCGGGGACGCCCGGGCCCGAGGCTTTATGGTCGGCGGAACCTCGGGACGGACAACGCTTCCGGGGGAGGGGCTTCAGCACGCCGACGGCCAGAGCCACATATACGCACTGGCGGTGCCGAACGTCCGTGCCTACGACCCCGCCTTTGCCTACGAAGTAGCGGTCGTTCTCCGGGAGGGGATGCACCGCATGTTCGTGGACCAGGAAGACCTGATCTTCTACCTCACCGTGATGAACGAGACCTACCCCCAGCCGAAGATGCCCAAGGACGTCGAAGAGGGGATCGTCAAGGGGCTCTACCGCTACAAGAAGAGCGGACATAAGAGCGGCAAGAAGTCAGAAGACGCAAAGGCTCACCTCCTTGGCAGCGGCGCCATCCTGAACGAGGCCGTCGAAGCCGCCCGCATTCTCGAGGAAGAGTACGACGTGCCGGCGGATGTCTGGAGCGTACCGGGGTACAAGCAGCTCTACGACGACGGAAACCGTACCGACAGATGGAACAGGCTCAACCCCGGGGAGGGCCCGAAAAGGTGCTACGTCGAAGAGTGCTTTGAAGGGGAGAACGGCGTTGTGGTCGCGGCCTGCGACTACCTCAAGGCGCTGCCCCTCTCCATCTCTCAATGGATTCCGATGCCCGTTACCGCTCTGGGAACCGACGGCTACGGCCGGAGCGACAACAGAGGAGCCCTCCGGGACTACTTCGAAGTCGACCGTCGTCACATAGCCCTGGCGGCCCTCTCTTCCCTGGCAAAAGAAGGCGCCGTCGAGAAACCCGTCCTCACCAAGGCGGCCAAAGCGCTGGAGATTGACGGAGAGAGCATGAATCCCCTGGACCTTTAAGGAAGAAACGATGACCAAAGAGATAAAACTGCCGGAGATATCCGAGAGCACCGAGGCGGGTACCGTTGTGTCGGTTCTGGTCTCGAAGGGCGACAGCATTGAGAAAGACGACCCCATCGTGGAGCTCGAGACCGACAAGGCATCGGTAGAGGTTCCCGCCTCCGACGGCGGCACCGTAACCGAGATCCTTGTCTCCGAAGGGGACGAAGTGTCCGTCGGTCAAACCATCTTAAAGGTCGATACCGAGGGCGGCGGCGAAGAAGCCGCCGAAGAAGAGGAAGCCCCAGAAGAGACCGAAGCCGACGCCGAAAAAGAGACCCCAAAGAAGGAGGCTGCCGAGGAAGAGACCCCGGAGAAAGAAGCCGACGAGCAGGCTTCGAAGGAGGAGGCCCCGGAGAAAGAGCCCACCGAAGAAGAGGCACCGGAACAGCAGCCCGAAGCCGCTTCCGTTCCCGCCGCGCCCTCCACCCGGCGTCTCGCCCGGGAGCTGGGTGTCGACATTACCGAAGTATCGGGCTCGGGTCCCGGGGGTCGAATAAGCCCGGATGACGTGAAGGCGCACGTCCGGGAGGGCGGCGCAGCAGCGGCCGCAGGTCGGAAGGGCCGGGGCACGGCTTCCAAAGGTCGGGCTCCCGCTGCCAAGCCCCTTCCCGATTTTTCCCAGTGGGGGAAGACCCGGCGGCAGTCCCAAAACAGAATACGCAGCTTGACCGCCGAGAATACGCAGTACTCCTGGCAGACGGTTCCCCACGTTACCCAGTTCGACGAGGCCGATATTTCGGCGATCGAAGAGTTCCGGGAGCGCTACAGCGACATCGCGGAAAAGCAGGATGCCAAGCTTACGGTTACCGCCGTCCTCGTAAAAATCGTCGCGGAGGCGCTCAAGCGCTTTCCGCGTTTTAACGCGAGCCTCGACGAAGAAGCCGACGAGGTAATTCTTAAGGAGTTCGTGAACGTCGGCGTTGCCGTCGACTCCGACCGGGGGCTCTTGGTTCCGGTTCTCCGGGACGCGGATAAGCGCTCGCTTATCGATATTGCCCGGAGCCTCGGGGAGGTGGCCAAGGCGGCGCGCAACAAGAAGATCAAGCCCGAGGAGCTACAAGGGGGGACGTTCACCATCTCCAACCTCGGGGGCATCGGAGGAACCGCCTTTACGCCGGTTATCTTCCATCCTCAGGTGGCGATTCTCGGGATCGCCCGGGCTACCACCCTGCCGGTTTGGGAGGGGGGGAGCTTTGTGCCGCAGCTCCGGCTGCCTTTGACCCTGTCCTACGACCACCGAGTAATCGACGGCGCCGACGGCGCCCGGTTTCTCAGGTGGATCTGCGAAGCTCTGGAGCACCCCCTGTTCCTTCACCTGGAAGACGAGGCCCCAGAAGGAGACGAAGATGAGTAAGGACGAATCCCTCCGTTTGGCGGTAATCGGCGGAGGACCCGGGGGCTACGCCGCAGCCTTTCGGGCGGCGGACCTCGGCATGGAGGTCACCCTCGTCGACCCTCAGAAAAACCCCGGAGGTGTCTGTCTCTACTGGGGATGTATTCCCACGAAGGCGCTTCTCCACGTGGTCAAAGTCAAGGACGAGGCCCGGGCGGCGAAGGAGTGGGGCGTTAGCTTCGGCGAGCCGAAGGTCGATATCGACAAGCTGCGAAGCTTCAAGGACGGTGTAATCGACAAGCTTACCGATGGTCTCGGCCGGCTGACGAAAAAGCGCAAGATACGTCACCTCCGGGGCTACGGACGTTTCGAGGGCCCCGGCGCTCTCACCATCGACCTTGTCGAGGGAGACACCGAACGAGTCGAGTTCGACAAGGCGATAGTGGCCGCAGGAGCCTCCCCGATCTCGCTTCCGAACGTCGAGCTGGAATCGGACCGAATACTCTATGCCCGATCCGCCTTGGACCTCGAGGAGATCCCCGAGACGCTCTTGGTGGTCGGAGGAGGATACATCGGTCTCGAGCTGGGTTCGGTATACGGCAAGCTCGGTGCAAAGGTCTCGATCGTGGAAATGATGGACGGAATCATGCCCGGAGCCGACCGGGACTTGGTAGGCATATTCGAAAAGGCAAACGAGGGCGTCTTCGAAGAGGTTATGACCAACACGGTTGTAGATACAATAGAAGAGGCGAAGAAAGGGCTCAAGGTTACCTTCAAACCCACCTCCGGAGAAGGCAAAGGCCGAAGCAAGACCTATTCGAAGGTCCTCCTTGCCGTCGGACACCGTCCCAACATCGAGAATCTGGGCCTCGAGGACGCCGGAGTCGAGACCGGGGAGAAGGGCTTTGTCAATGTCGACGCCCAGCGTCGCACAAACGTCGAATCGATCTATGCCGTGGGCGACATTACCGGCCCGCCCCTTCTTGCCCACAAGGCGAAGCTCGAAGGCCGGGTCGCGGCGGAGGCCATCGCCGGGGAGCCGTCGGCCTACGATCCGGCGACGATCCCGTCGGTCGAATACACCGACCCGGAAATAGCCTGGTGCGGCGTTACCGAAACCGAAGCCAAGGATCAGGGACTCGACGTTACGGTATCGAGCTTCCCCTGGGCCGCATCCGGGCGCGCTGCGGCGATGGGCACCAGCGTCGGGAAGACCAAGCTTATCGTCGACAACACGACCGAGCGGGTCCTCGGCGTCGGCATCGTCGGTAAAGATGCCGGGGAACTAATCCCCGAGGGTGTCCTCGCCCTGGAGATGGCGGCTTTGGCCAAGGACCTGGAGCTGACGGTCCATCCTCATCCAACCCTATCGGAAACCATCATGGAGGCGGCGGCAGCGTTCTACGGCTCCCCGACGGACATGATGGGGTCCACCTAGGGAGGACTTCGCGTTTACGATCCTCAGAATCATCCGGCTTGCCCTCGGGGTTCTGCCCTCGGGGTTCTGCCCCTTATCCGGGAGATAGCAAAACGAAGCGCTGCCGACTCGCCGGCGGGCCGGCGGTATCCCGGCGGCGGATAATCCGGGAACTCCTATACTTCGCTGGAGAGGGGTACTATCCGGAGGATCTCCATACGAAGATGCAAGCGCTCGGGGACTCCCTTGGGGAGGGTGCGGAGTGATGCCTTGGGGCCAAAACTGTTATGGACCATCGTTGCAATCGGCGTAGTGTTGCTTGGGTGTTCGAACCCAACGGGGTCCGCAACCGGAGACACCGGTGGAAATAGTGGATCCGGCGA
>JBKHCS010000126.1:0-8514 GCA_046541715.1 Spirochaetaceae bacterium | reverse complement strand
GCGGCAGGGCCCGGGGACGGAAGACTTCCGAGGTGTCGGTCCCCGGCGGAACGGTAATAAAGTAGTCCCGGTACGGCTCTTTCCATGCAAGAAACTCGGTAAACCAGTCGCTCCGGGCGGAACAGTGGTTCAGCACCAGGTCCGCCATCAGGCGAAAATCGCCGGCGATCCGTCGGATCTCGTCCCAGGAGCCGAGGTTCGGATCCACCTTTCGGTAGTCGATTACCGAGAAGCCGTCGTCCGAAGAGTAGGGCGAAAAGGGGAGAATATGTACTCCCGATACGGTCCCTTCGAGATCCTCCTCGAGAAAACGATGGAGATAGCTCAGGGGCACCCCCTCGGGGCCGGAGAACTGATCACCGTAGGTAATCATGATGACGTCCTCCTTCCCGAGAGAGAGGGCGCTCCCGTTGCTAAGTAGAGATACCGGCTCGGCGATCTTGCCGCGATAACTCTGCATAAGCTGCGTAAGCTGCGGCATCAGCGTGGCCGCAGTCTCCTTCCCGTAGATTTCCTCAATGAGCTCTTCGAGGGGACGTTTCATAGTGACCTCACTTTAGGCCGAAAGATCGTGGAAATCAATTCGTCTATGTCGTAGTCTAGTCGGCGGAAGCCCAATTTGACGTTGACCATATTTCACTACCATCTTCAGCCCGGCGGCGTGACCGGGGTCATCGCCGCTGCAGGTCCCATTGCTCTTTCCTCCCTCGATGGCGTCACCCGCCTGCGCCTGGTTACCGGCCGCCGGGAAAACGCGGATACGGTAACCGAGAACCTCCGGGAGGCCTCCTTCGGCAGGGTGCCCGTAGAGCTAAAGGTCTATCCGGAGCTCGACTATCTTGCCGAGATTCCGGAGGGCCGGCGTTCGGGTCTCTCGGAGCGTATCGAGACGATTCTGGGGGAGCTTTCGGATCCCGCAGAGCTCTGGTGGGTCCACAATCACCACATCGGCAAGAACCCGGCCTTTACCGACGCCCTCCTCCGATGGGCCCGAAGGGTGCCGCACCAGAGGATCGTTCTCCAGATACACGACTTCCCGGAGTCCGGGCGGTATCAGAACCTTGCGTTGGTCAACCGGCAGGTTACCGAGCCACTCTACCCGATCCTGGAGAACCTTCGCTACGTCGTCTTAAACCGCCGGGACCACGGAGTGCTCCGGGCCGCGGGCGTCCCGGAAGACCTGCTCTTCGCGCTGCCGAACCCGGTCCACATCGCCGAGGCGCCGAAGACCGCCGGGAGCACGTCCGACCCGGCGGAGATCCGGCGGGAGCTCGCGGCGGTACCGGGCAAAGCCTCCCGGCGCTTTGCCGAAGAGGGGCACCTGGCTATTTACCCGGTTCGGTGCATCCGGAGAAAGAACGTCCTGGAGGCCGCCCTGCTGACGGAGCTAGCCGGCAGGGGCACAACCCCCTGGAACTTGGTCGTCACCCTCCCGGGGACCTCGGACCAAGAGCGGCGCTATTCGCAGATGGTCGAGGACGCCTTCGACGCGGGACTCGTCGCCGGACGCTTCTCCCCGGGAACTAAGGCGGATATCCCCTTCCGTTCCATCATGGAGAGCGCCGACGCCGTCGTATCCTCGTCGGTGCAGGAAGGGTTCGGGTACACCTACCTCGAGGCCGTCGCTACCCGGCATCCCCTGGTAGCCCGGTACATCGACGTTTTGTCGGGTGTCGACGAGATCCTCCGGCGGTTTGCGGTCTCCTTCTATCACACGGTTCTCGTGCCCTTTTCGACCCCGTCGCTCTCGGACATGCGGCCACTCCTGCGACTCCGGTACGAAGAGCGCCTCGAGGAGGTCCGCCCCCCCCTGCCGCCGGAGATCTTCGCCGGTCTCGCAACCGATGTCGACCGTCTCCTCTCGGGGGACACGATCGACTTTTCGTTTCTCTTGCCCCAGATGCAATACACCGTGCTCAAGGACCTCGAGAACGATTCCTTTGCCGGGGAGTTGGTTCGGATTAACACGGAGGCTCTCGCTGGGTTCCGCCGGCCCGCAGTCGGCGCAACGGGTAACAACGGGAGCGCCGCGACCGACGCCGCAGGAGGCGCCGGCTCGGAGCCGCCGGACCTAGCCCCCCTGGAGGCCGAGTTCGGTTACGGCGTCTACGGGGAGCGGGTTAAGAAAATCGTCGGGTCTTTTGAAGATGGCCGGGGCCGCCGAAACCAGGCCGCCGACGCCGACTCGGTGCTGTCGCACTTCGCCACGATCGAGTATCTGCGGCTCCTCTACGAGGCGATCTAGGCGCCGGTCAACTGCCGCAGTCCCCCTCGAGCCGGATTTCTTCGTACCCGAAGACCTCGGCGAAGGATTCGGCCACGGCGTCCTTTACCATCTCCGGGTTCGGGGTGTGGCCGAGGAGCCGCTCGAGGGAGGTCTGGCCCCGGTCCCGGATGCCGCAGGGGACAATCCAGTTAAAATGAGAGAGATCCGGCGCGACGTTAAAGGCGAAGCCATGCATGGTAACCGCCTCTTTGACCGCGATACCGATGGCGGCGATCTTCTCCTTGCCGACCCAGACGCCCCGGTGCTCCGGGTCCCTCCCCGCCTCGATGCCGAAGTCCGCCGCCAACAGACGAATAAAGACCTCTTCCAGGTTCTCGACGAATTTCTTGAGCTTTCGCTGGTGTTGATAGAGATGGAAGATCACGTACCCGACGAGCTGTCCCGGGCCGTGGTAGGTCGTCTCCCCTCCCCGCTCGATGTAGTGCACCGTCGCCCCGGCTGCCGTGAGGTCTTCCCGGGAGGAGAGAATGTCGGCTTCGACGGCGCTCTTGCCCATGGTAATGACCGGTGGGTGCTCGAGAAGGTAGAGGGTGTCGGGGATTTCCTCCCGCTGCCGCTGGGTAACGGCGCGGCGCTGCATCTCGAGGGCCTCCTCGTAACCGATCCGCCCGATGTCACATATCCTCAAGATCATCCTGCAATCTCACCCTTTCTTACGCATGCAGTCAACAATACCCCTGCCCCCTTAACGCGTTACGTGTTAGATTAGCATAAGAAAGGAGTGATCCTCTATGGCAACCTATCCACACCATCGAAAGCCCGACTGGCTGAAGATTAAACTCAATAGCAACGCCAACTACAACTTCCTCAAGAACCTGATGAAGGACGAGCGGCTCAACACCGTCTGCGAGGAAGCCAAGTGCCCGAACATTCACGAGTGCTGGGGAGAGCACAAGACCGCGAGCTTTATGATCCTCGGTGACACCTGCACCCGGCGGTGTCGCTTCTGCGCGGTAAAGACCGGTATGCCCGGGGCGGTGGACTACGCCGAGCCCGCGCGCCTCGCCGCGTCGGTGGCCCAGATGGGCCTAAACCACGTGGTGGTCACCATGGTAAACCGGGACGACCTCCCCGACGGGGGCGCGTCGGTCCTGGCGGCAACCGTTACCAAGATAAAGGAGCTCGCCCCGGATTGCGGAATCGAGGTCCTCTCCTCCGACCTGATGGGAGACCCCGAGGCCATCCGGGTAGTCTGCGAGAGCAAGCCCCACATCGTCAGCCACAACATAGAAACCACCCGGCGCCTGACCCACCAGGTGCGCTCCCGGTCCAACTACGACCGGTCGTTGGAGTTCCTCCGGCTGGCCAAAGAGATCGACCCGGAAGCGGTCACCAAGTCGAGCATGATGCTCGGACTCGGCGAAACCGAAGAGGAAATTCTCGAATCGATGGACGACCTCTTGGCCAACAACGTGAGCCTCCTAAACCTGGGCCAGTACCTCCAGCCGACCCGGAACCACATCCCGGTGCAGAAATACTGGACCCCGGAGGAGTTCGCCTCTCTAAAGGACGCAGCTTTGGCGAAGGGGTTTACCCATTGCGAGGCTGGGCCCCTGGTCCGGTCGAGCTACCACGCCGGGGACCAGTACGAGGAGTACCGGAAGCACGTGCACCCCTTGTACCGGGAGGGGTAGCGGGGTTCTTTCAATTTCTTACTATCCTGCTAATAAACACTCTCTTTTCACATCTACCCCCTTATCTTCACATAAACCGCCGTTTTCCCGCCCATTTACGTGAACCGTCCGCGCTATCCCTTGCGGAGAGTGGCAATATCGGGTATCATTGGGGTGTAGAAAATCCAAAACATCCAAGATGCACGATGGGCCCTGAGGGCCAACCGCGCATGCGCACCTCGCCGAAAGTACGTCCTTCCGGCGGGGAATCCACGAAACGAGGTCGTTTTATATGGCTAACAAGAATATGGTCATGATCGACGGTAACACGGCGGCTGCTTACGTCGCCCACGCTACCAACGAAGTGATCGCAATCTACCCGATTACGCCGTCGTCTCCCATGGGAGAACTTTCGGACGAGTATTCCGCCCAGAACCGGAAGAACATCTGGGGCACCATTCCCCATGTCGTCGAAATGCAGTCCGAAGCCGGTGCCGCCGGAGCGGTCCACGGCGCCCTTACCACGGGTGCCCTGACGACGACGTTCACCGCCTCCCAGGGGCTCCTTCTGATGATCCCCAACATGTTCAAGATCGCCGGCGAGCTTATCCCGACGGTATTCCACATCGCCGCTCGTGCCGTTGCCAACCAGGCCCTGAGCATCTTCGGTGATCATTCGGACGTCATGGCGGCCCGGTCCACCGGTTTCGCCCTCCTCGCGTCCAATTCGATTCAGGAGGTCATGGACTTCGCCCTCATCGCCCAGGCGGCGACCCTTGAGAGCCGAATCCCTTTCCTGCACTTCTTCGACGGCTTCAGAAGCTCCCACGAGATCCAGAAGGTCGAAGAGCTCCCCTACGAGGTGATGAAGCAGCTCATCGACCCGAAGTCGGTTCAGGCACACCGGATGCGGGGCCTCAATCCGGAGAATCCTGCGATTCGCGGCACCAGTCAAAACCCCGATGTCTTCTTTGCCGCCCGGGAAACGGTCAACGAGTTCTACATCAAGACCCCGGGAATCGTCCAGGACGTCATGGATCGTTTTGCCAAGCTCACCGGCCGGCAGTACAAGCTCTTCGACTACGTCGGAGCCCCTGACGCCGAGCGCGTCGCAATCATGATGGGTTCCGGAGCCGAAGCCATGGACGAGACGGTCAACTACCTCGTCGGCAAGGGCGAGAAGGTCGGCCTTCTTAAGGTCCGCCTCTTCCGCCCCTTCAGCTATCAGGCTCTGGTGGACGCCCTTCCCAAGTCGGTCAAGGCCATCGCCGCCCTCGACCGTACCAAGGAGCCGGGCGCCGTCGGCGAACCGATGTACGAAGACGTCCGCACCGCCATCGGCGAGGCAATGGCCGAAGGCTCCCCGAAGTTCTCCGATTATCCGACGATTGTCGGCGGCCGTTACGGACTGGGTTCCAACGAGTTCAACCCCGGCATGGCCAAAGCCGTCTTCGACAACCTTGCGGAAAAAGCTCCGAAGAACCACTTTACCGTCGGTATCTACGACGACGTCACCAAGACCAGCCTGGAGTGGGACGATAATTTCCGCACGGGAGAGGAAGCCCATCAGGCGGTGTTCTACGGCCTCGGTTCCGACGGCACCGTCGGCGCCAACAAGAACTCCATCAAGATCATCGGAGATTCCACCGAGAACTACGCCCAGGGCTACTTCGTCTACGACTCCAAGAAGGCCGGCGCAACCACGGTAAGCCATCTGCGGTTCGGCAAGAAGCCGATCAAGAGCACCTACCTCATCCAGACCGCGGACTTCTTGGCCTGCCACAAGTTCAGCTTCCTCGAGAAGTACGACATGCTCTCCAAGCTCAAGGAGGGAGGCACCTTTCTTCTGGCTTCCCCCTACGGCAAGGATGAGGTCTGGAACCACGTCCCCGTCGAGGTGCAGAAGCAGATCATCGACAAGAAGGCCAAGTTCTACGTCATCGATGCCATGAGCATCGCCGAGCGCCTCAAGATGGGCAGCCGCATCAACGTCATCATGCAGACGGCCTTCTTCAAAATCTCCGGGGTTCTCCCCGAGGCCGAGGCGGTTTCCCTGATCAAGAAGTCGATCGAAAAGACCTACGGCAACAAGGGAAAAGAAGTCGTCGAACGGAACATCGCGACCATCGACGCAGCCCTCGAGGCCATCGAGCAGGTCGACTATCCGGAGTCCACCGGGGGCGACCTTCACATGGTTCCGCCGGTTCCGGCCCACGCTCCGGACTTCGTCAAAGAAGTTACCGGGGAAATCATCGCCGGACGGGGCCACCTGCTTCCGGTCTCCAAGCTTCCCAACGACGGCACCTATCCCGTCGGCACCACCCAGTACGAGAAGCGTAACATCGCCGAGATGATTCCCGTCTGGGATCCGCAAGTCTGTATCCAGTGCGGCGACTGTTCCGCCATCTGTCCCCATGGAACCATTCGGATGAAGGCCTACGACGAGAAGTACCTCAAAGACGCCCCGGAAACCTTCAAGTCCATCGATGCTATGGGGAAGGACCTTAAAGGGCTCAAGTTCACCATCCAGGTGGCCCCGGAAGACTGCACCGGTTGTGTAGCCTGTGTAAACATTTGCCCGGCCTTCAAGAAGGTTGACGGCCAGAAGACCGACCGCAAAGCCATCAACATGGAAGACCAGATCCCCTTACGAGACCAGGAAGCGGAGAACTGGGAATACTTCCTTAAGATTCCGAACACCGACCCGGCCCTGATCAATCGCCGGACCACCAAGGGGAGCCAGCTCCTCGAGCCGCTCTTCGAGTTCTCCGGCGCCTGCGCCGGCTGCGGCGAGACACCCTACGTTAAGCTAATGTCTCAGCTTTTCGGCGACCGGATGATCATCGCAAACGCCACGGGATGTTCCTCCATCTACGGCGGAAACCTCCCGACGACACCCTACACCACCCGGGCCGACGGCCGGGGACCCGCATGGTCCAACAGCCTCTTCGAAGACGCCGCGGAGTTCGGCTTCGGGATGCGCCTAACCTCGGACAAGCTCAAAGAATACGCCATGGAACTCGTCGATGCGATGATCCAGAACGGAAAGAGCCCCGTCGACAAGGGCATCCTCCAGAAGATCAAGGCCAACCCCCAGTCCACGCCGGAGGAGATCGAAGAGCAGCGCGCCCTGGTCGCGGAGCTCAAGAAACAGGCCGGCAAAGACGCCGAGGGAGCGGAGATCCTGTCGGTCGCCGACTACCTGATTCAGCGGTCGGTCTGGATTCTCGGTGGTGACGGATGGGCCTACGACATCGGCTTCGGCGGTTTGGACCACGTTCTCGCCTCCGGCCGGAACGTAAACGTCCTGGTTATGGACACCGAGGTCTATTCCAACACCGGTGGCCAGATGTCCAAGGCAACCCCCATCGGCGCCATCGCAAAGTTTGCCGCCGGCGGAAAGAGCATCAAGAAGAAAGACCTCGGCATGATGGCGATGAGCTACGGCTACGTCTACGTAGCCCGAACCGCAATGGGGTCCAACCGAATGCACACCATCAAGGCGATGCTCGAGGCGGAGAGCTACGACGGACCGTCAATCATCATCGCCTACGCCCACTGTATCGCCCACGGTATCGATATGTCCCGAGGAGTCGATCAGCAGGTAGCCGCGGTAAGCAGCGGCCTCTGGCCGATGTACCGCTTCGATCCTCGCCTGAAGGACGAGGGCAAGAACCCGTTCCAGCTCGACAGCAAGGACCCGACGACCCCGCTCTCGGACTACATGTACAAGGAAATCCGGTACCGGTCCCTGAAGCATAGTCAGCCCGAGGTTGCGGCAAAGCTTCTCGGCCAGGCCGAAGAAGCGGTAAAGGAAACCTGGGATACCTACAAGTACCTGGCGGACCGCAAACCGTCGGGAGAGTAAACAGCTTGTAGCAGCACGCGGCTCGGCCGGGGCCACACTCCGGCCGGCGTCTGCCAAGCCACAGATCCACAGACCCAAAAAAAGCCCAGCACTATGCTGGGCTTTTCTTTATCTGTCGCCGGGGGCTCGGCGGTGGCCGGCGCCGTGGGTCGCAGGCCGGGGGCCGTCTACCAGGCCACCATGATTTCTTCGAACTTCTCGGCTATCTTCCGGGCCGCCTCTTCGGCGTCGCGCTTGGGAACCCGGGCATCCTGCCAGAGGGACTTGGAAAAAAAGTCCTCCACAGCGCGCAACAGGTCGTCGGTCTTGTAAAAGATATAGGAGAAGTTGTTTCCGAAGGTCTTCAGGATGGTAAAGGAGCCGTAGGTCTCCACCGGATCCTTACCGATCATAATCCGGTCTTCCCGCTTGCTCGTTAGGGTATCGACTTCCTTGAACCGGTACGGCGCCTTATGAAAGGCGTCGCGATAGGTCGGCTCGATGTGCTTGCTGGCGTAGTTTGCCGGCTCCACCAAAACAAAGACACGCTTGCCGTCGGCTTGGAAGGTAATGCCTTCCTCCGTAATAAAGATGTCCTTGACGTTGTTGTACGAGGTAATCTCGTACTTCGTGTAAGTCGAGGTTTCATCGAAAAACGAGCTGACGATGTATCCGCCGTCGGTCGGTAGCTCGTTCGCGTTATACGCTCCGAAGAGCTCTTTCATTTTGGCCATATCTCTTCCTTCCCTATGTGTCGGCTGGATCGG
>JBKHCS010000125.1:0-8566 GCA_046541715.1 Spirochaetaceae bacterium | reverse complement strand
GGGCATACGCATCGTTCCCGTCAACTCTGAGCCCTCGTTGGTCCGGAAGGACGGTATTCTAATCCATCACGGGACGGAAACGACGGACCTGGATATTCGCCGGGTGATAGACCAGGAACGGGGCAACCGGAACGACTATCTCGTGGCCGAGAAACCGGATGACGGTCCTTTTTGATACCTCGGTACTGGTTCCGGCTTTTGTCGATCAACTTGCCAACCACCCAACCTGCTTTTCTACCTTTGCAACGTACTCGTCCGGGAAACACAGGGGGGTCTGTGCGAGCCACGCTTTGGCCGAGGTGTACGCGGTCCTGACGGCGCTCCCCGTACCGCGGCGAGTAAGCGTTCTCGAAGCGCGGCGAATCGTCGAAGAGAGTATTCTCGAGCGCCTCGGCGTTATCGATCTCGATGTCGAAGACTACCGCTGGGCTATGGAATCCGTTTCCGGCGCAGGATTGACGAGCGGTATCGTCTACGACGGCTTGCATCTCGCGGCCGCCCGGAAGGCCGGCTGCAGCCGCATCTACACCTACAATGTTCGCCGGTTCCGGCGGATCGCCCCTCCGGAAATCGAGATCTCGGCGCCCTAGGGTCCGGGTAGCTTCGAGAAGCGAGCGATCGATGGTTGGCTCGAGCGGAGCCCTTTAGGCACTAGCGCCGACGGGTTCCGGATGCGATCCGCACCATTTGTGACTAAAGTTACATGTTCCTAGGAGAATCCTCCGGCTATCCTTTTCACCACAGGTGAAGAAGGAGGCCGTGGTGGGAGAAGGCAGTCGGACCAAACGATATGGGAGACGATCGCTCTTTGCGGCGCCGTGTGGGGTGCTCGCAATGCTCGTTAGCCTCGCCGCGTGCTCGGGCCCGGTAGGGCCTCAGACCGGAGGGTCTGGGCCGGCTGCGGCCTCTGCTCCGACCTTTGATCCTCCGGCAGGAGCATACTCCGAGGATATCGACGTCTCTATCGCGACTGCTACCCCGAATGCGACCATCCATTACACGATGAACGGGGACGAGCCGACCACCGGATCTCAGAGCTACACCGGGCCTATCCCCCTAGCAGGCGACGGCACGGCGGTAACCATCCGGGCCATCGCCGTAGCCCCCGGGGTCCCGGAAAGCGGAATTGGCGAAGGCTTTTACTCGATTAACTACCCGCGAGTCGTCACCACGGCGAACCCGTCGGGCCCCGGAAGCCTCTCGGAGATGGTCTCCCTGGTTTCCGACGGCGGGACCGTCACCTTCGACGGCGACTACACCATCACCCTGGACACCGCGACCTCGAGCTTTAGCTGGTTCTCCGTTGTAAACCGGGCCATTACCATCGACGGGGGGAACAACGACGTAACAGTCGACGCCAACACCTTGGGACGCCACTTTTTCGTAAACGGCGGGTCGTTGACCTTGCGAAATCTGACCCTGGCCAACGGCCGGGGGCTTCGACCCTTCGGACTGGAAGGCGGTAGCGCGCCGGATCCCGGGGGAGCCATCTTCGCATCTCCCCAGTTTGGTCCCAGCACGGTGATTCTAGAAAACGTGACCATCCGGGACAGCAGCGCCACCGGAGGATCGGGAAACCTCTTCGGCGGCGCCATCTCGATTTCCGGCGCTTCGAGCCGGCTTGAAGTACGCGGCTCCACCTTTAGCGGTAACCTCACGGGGCTCCGAGGCGGTGCTATCTACACCACCGCCGGGACCAACATCATCGACGACTCGACGTTTGAGGGTAATACCGCCCCGGATGAATCCCGGGGTGCCAACGGAATGGGGGGCGGGGCTATCTACCTAAGCCCATCGGGGGAGATGATAATCCGGGACTCCCACTTTACCGCCAACTCAGCAGACGGAAACGAAACCTCCGGCCGGGGCGGGGCCGTCTTTGCAGACGGCAACGTAACGATTGTGAACTCCACCTTTACCAGGAACAGCAGCACGGCCCCCGGGGGCGCCGTCGCGATAGGCGCAGGCTCCCTCGCCCGGATCTACACCTCGGTTGTCCGAGGTAACGTGACGCCGGGGGTCGGTGGAGGCATCTACACCGAAGGTGAGGTAACGGTTGCCTCGAGCGCTCTTATCGCCAACGACGCCGCTGCCGGAGGTGCCGTCGCCACCGACGACACCCAGGCCGGCTCGACCCTCCTGTCGAACGTCAGTTTGGTGGCCAACACCCAAGACAGCGGCGACTCTCTGGAGCTCTCGGTCGGCAGCGCCACCGTCGACAACTCGATCTTCGTGGGTGATACGGTCGTGAGCCGCGCCACCGTGAGAAACAGCGTCTCGGCGAATGCCCTTCCTGGGGGCACCGGCGCCGGAAATATCGAAGCGGATCCCTTGATTGAGGCGGGGCCAACACCCGGGGCGGACGGCCAATACGACGGCATAGACGACGACTACGGCTCGGTGGAGCTCCAGGCAGGGTCGCCGGCCATCGACGCCGGAAGCAACGCGCTCATCGTGCCGGACGCCGGAGACGCGGACGAGGATAACGACACGGCCGAACCGCTTCCTCTCGCGCTAGGCGGTGGCGCCCGAATCCAAGGTTCCCAGGTGGACGCCGGGGCGGCTGAACGCTAAGGAACGCACCGGGGGCGTCCCAGGACCCCAGAGTTGTGGGGCGCCTCGTCATGCTGTATAGTCAGCGGTAGCGGAAGCTGACTATGACGGTAAGATATGGCGCCTTCGCGCTCCTGCTGTTTCTGACCTCCGGCGCCGCGACGGCCGCCGATACTCCCCTCGCAGTCAATGGTGTTCTCGACCTAGGCTCCTACGACCTAGCCGACCGCGGTATCGTCGAACTAGACGGTGAGTGGATGGTCTTCTGGGAAGCGCTCCTTACCCCGGAGGACCTCGCCGGCGCGCAGCCGAGCGAGCTTGCCCGGCGGTCCGACGGATTCTTCGACATGCCCGGGACCTGGAACGGCTGGGAGCACGAAGGGGAGGCCGTCGGCGGGATGGGGTACGCCACCTTTGTTCTCGATGTTCTCTTGCCGCCGGCCGATTCCGGCCCTGGCAGCGCGGCCCTCTGGATTCCCAACGCGTCCACCGCCTACCGGCTCTGGGCCGGCGACACCTTGGTTGCCGAGAGCGGAACCCCGGGAACCGACCGCGAAAGCTCAATGCCCCACTATGTGATGAACACCGCCCGGCTGCCGGAACTCGCCGGCGGCGAGGCGGTACGTCTAATTCTCCAGGTATCGAACTTCCACCATCGCCGGGGCGGCATGTGGAAGCCGATAAAGCTGGGAACCCCGGAGCAGATCCGCCTCCTGGACACCCACGAAACGGTCTACGACCTCCTGCTTCTCGGAAGCTTTGTCGCCCTGGCGCTCTTTAACGGGTTTCTCTACCGGCTAAACCGGGGCCGCGTGGAAGCCGGGCGACGAAAGACGGCGGTACCGCTCCTCTTATCCGTCGCCTTCGGGGCTCTGGTAATTCGGGTCTTTGTGACGGGGCAAATTCTGGCCACCCAGCTAATCCCGGGGTTTCCCTGGGCCCTGGAACTGCGCATGGAATACCTGTCCGCCCACGTCGTCTTCGTTACCTTCGCCTGGATCGCAGACCGGACCTACCCGGGGGTTATTCCCCGGTGGGTAACCTGGGGGATTACCGCCTTCGTCACCGCCAACGCCCTTATCACCCTCGCCTTCCCCATCCTTGTCTACTCCCGGGTGGTGACAACCTACAACATCGTAAAGAGCATCACCCTCCTGGCGATGACCACGCGGTTTATCCTCTGGGCCGCCCGGGGGCACAGAGAGGCCTGGGTGATGGTCGGCGCCATTCTGATCTTCTTCCTGATAACCTTCGGCGAGACGCTTCATTATCGGGAGATTATCCTCTCCCGGGACTTCGCGCCGGTGGGCTTTATCGTCTCTCTATTCTTCGACGGCGGCGCGAACGAGACCCTCGTCTACCTGGCCTCCACCCTGGTGACCCTGGGGGTTATGCTCGTGGTGTTCAACCTCTTTGCCTTAAGGATATCCCTGGCCTTTCTCTCTACCGAGCGGAACATCACCCCTATCGACCCCAACACCCTTGCGGGGGACTACCGGATTACCCGCCGGGAGCTGGAAATTCTGGAGCTCGTCGCCTTAGGCAAGAGCAACAAGGAGGTGGCGGCCGCTCTGTTTATTTCCGAGGGCACGGTCAAGAACCACCTCTATCGGATTATGCGAAAGCTTGGGGTCGGGAACCGCACGGAGGTCGCCCTCCGGCTGAGCGAGTTCCGGCAAGGGGCGGGATAGCGGCCGGAGAGCCACAGGCTCCGTTGCCGGGCCCCCGTGTTGCTCAGGTCTGCCCCGGGCCTGGATTATCAATAAAGATAGACTCTCCATCCAGGTTGATGACAAAGGGGTTCTCGTCTCCGTCGCTGCTGGGAATGGTCGCCGTCGCGGAAAAGGTCCCCGGAGCCGGCGACATCGGCGAGAATTGAATGGTAAAGGTAGCTTCTTCTCCGGGCTGCAGCGTGTCGGTGCTCGGAGCCGATATCAGAATGAAGTTGACATCGATGCCCGGCTCGTCAATCACGACCCGCGGCGAGCCGGTTAAGGAAAGATCGTCGCTGCCGGTATTGGTTATTGTGAAGTCCCGTTGCGTCGACCCGCCGCTCACACCTACCGAGCCGAAATCCACAGTGTCCCCATTGTTGAGGTTCCGGTCCGGAAAGGCGGAGGCGTCCTCAATCTCGATCTCCCCGGAACCACCGGCTGCACCGGCACCTCCCCCAGCAGTGCTCCCCGTCGGCGAGGAGCAGGCGGCCAAGACCATTACGCAAACGGCCGCTACCACCCAAGGTCCCGCCAAAGATTTTCGTGCTCCCATCATCTCTTCCTCCACAAGCTGACTTCCGGACAAAGTATGCTTCGGGCGGCGGGGTATTTTCTTTATAACTTTAGTCATAAATTGAGGTTACGGTCCGGTAGAAGGTTAGACGAGAAGAGTGTCTCCTTTGACCGTTAGGGGCGTCTAGAGGGGCGAGAGCAGGCTCTTGGCGGCGAAGATCGACAGGAGCGTTCCGATCAGGACATATTCTGCGAAATCGCGGTCGTCGAGCTGTTGGAACCGGACTATGCCCTTAGCGACCAGAACCATGCCCAGGGCGGAGAGATCCGCAGCGGGCATCACATGCGATTGCTTTAGAATCAGCGCGATGGAACGGTTTATCTCTATCGTGGCGAGGTAGGCTCCGAGGCCCCAAGAGAAGCGATGATGCCTTATTCGCTCCAAGCCAGGCTATAAAGCGATGTGTCGCATCGTTGAAATCACCAAAGAGGTCGGGGTTGCTAAACAGGAGGACGCAAGCCATCAGATTAACTTCTAGGGTGATACTCCGGGCAGCAAACGCCTTCCGGCCCCGGAGGATAACCATCGCGTTGACCACGACAATGACCAAAAGCCCCCTGCCGGCAAACCGACATTGATCCGCGTCCCAATTGGGGCAGCCACAGCTATTAGGTAGGCCACGACGGCGAGGACGATGCGGCCCGGGGACTTACGCGTCGCCCAGCTAAGGAGGGCCGGCAGCAGGAGGGTTAGCAAGGGCGTACAGAAGAACGGTGGTCACGCCGGAACCACCTGAGGCAGCCTCGTCGACAAAAGCCGAATCAGTTCCACAAAGTCCGAGATGTTATGAGAAGCGATGTTCTGGTTTATACCCCGGCGGGAAATTCCTAGCTGTTCCGCGAGCTCCTCGGTGGAGTCCCCCCTGAGCGCGCGCGCAAGGATAGTGAGGCTGTTGTGCTTCCAGCCTTCGATGGCATCGGCAAAGAGTCGAAGGGAGAGGTTCTCTAAGGTCAGGTCGATACCGGCCGGCGCGGAGACCTGAATGATGTTCCGCTCTTCCTTCTTCAGCCGCGTCAAGAGCTCCCGGCGGCGGCAAAGCAGGGACCATCCATCCCTAAGGCGGCCGTGGGATTGAGGTCCGTTGACAGCGGCCCGTGCCCCAAGGCCATTCGCAGCCGGAGGGGATAGACCGCCGCGATAATCTCTACCGCATCACCGAGCACCGCCTCAAACCCGCCGTAGACCGCCTGAAAATTATCGCCGAGAGTGATAGTGAAGGGCGACAACAGGTGCTTCCCGGACCGATTGCTCATTCGACCTAAGAGCGCGTCGAGCCGCCGTTGGAACTCCGGCCGGTCCGGAATCCCCCGGGAGTCTACGATGTCGGCTATGACGGCCACAACGTTCCCAACCAAGAGAGTAACGTAGTTTAATTCAGGAGGTCGTTACAAGCGAGAACCATATCAGTTCATTTCTGCTTGAAGCACTTAACTGGTTCTTATGACGAAGAAGAACCGTATTAGTTCTTTACCTAGGACCGGTTCAAACCGTAGCGCGGGAACTCGATCATCCGTCCTTCGAATCCTTGACGTCCTTGCGGGGGACTACCGGATTACCCGCCGGGAGCTGGAAATTCTGGAGCTCGTCGCCTTAGGCAAGAGCAACAAGGAGGTGGCGGCCGCTCTGTTTATTTCCGAGGGCACGGTCAAGAACCACCTCTATCGGATTATGCGAAAGCTTGGGGTCGGGATAGGCGGTGTTGACCATATCCGGATGGCGAGGGCTATACTGGGATTATGCCCACGCGCGTGTCCGCGGCTGCAGATCTTGAAAGGAACCTCCTTACCGCGACGGATTTTCTCGAATGGTTGGATCCGGGACGGCATGCCGACCTTATCGACGGGGAGATCTTTATGCATTCACCGGTATCGATTCGACATGCCAACCTGCTAAACTTCGTCGACCGATTGTTGGGGGCGTACGTGGACCGTCACAGCCACGGCGTAGTATACCGGGAGGTGGTGGCCGTTCGCCTGAGCGGACGCAACGTCTTTCTGCCGGACCTGGCGTTCTATCGGGCCGGTCGGGACGATGCCATCCGATCAACCCATCTAGCCGGAGCACCCGATCTGGTTACAGAAGTCTTGAGTCCCCGGACCGCCGACCGCGATATCGGGCCGAAGTTCGCCGAGTACGAGCAACACGGCGTTCGGGAATATTGGGTCCTCGATTCCGAGACCCTGGCGCATCGATTCTACCGCCGGGACGGCGAGGAGCTCGTGGAATACGCCGACGGCGCCGAAACCATCGCCTCCGAAGTCGTGGCAGGTTTTTTTCTTCGCCGGGCATGGCTCGACCCCGCCAAGCTCCCGCGCATCGACGAAGCGCAACAGATTATCGAGGCCGGGTAGCCGACCGCAGGTTCCCCGCAACCCGGTTCGGCTGCCAGGGCCACAGACTAAGCGTCGGCGAAGAGCAACTCCCCCACCTCGACGTGATTGCGAATCTCGATACCTCGGACTGGTTGTTGGCTCGGACCGCTGTAGATTACGGCACCGCCGGGAGGGCTTGCGCCCAAGGCGGCAAAGCGCTCGAGCGACTTGAGCATCTCAGCCGTAAAGGTGGATGCGGCCTTGATTTCGACCGGGAAGGGTCGACGCTGGTATTCTCGAAGCATGTCGACTTCTAAACCGGACTTGTCACGGTAGAACGAGAGGCGCGGCTCGATGCCGCGGTTGTGCGCCGCCTTCAGGGCTTCTACCACCACGAGATTCTCGTACATGCCCCCGAGTAACGGGTCCCGGGCGACCTGACCCGGAGTCTCCACTTGGAGGAGCCAGGCGAGAAGACCGGGCTCGGTAAAGTAGAGCTTCGGCGTCTTGACGAGGCGTTTCCCCAGATTAACATGGTACGGGGTAAGCCTAAAAACGAGAAAGGATGCCTCGAGAGCGCTCAGCCAGTCGCCCAGAGTGGTGCTCGATACCCCTACATCGCTACTCAAGGCCGAGAGATTCACGAGCTGCCCAACGCGGCCTGCAAGAAGCCGGATGAAGGTTTCGAACCGGGTCAGATCCCGGACGTTGATAAGCCGCCGGACATCCCGTTCCACATAGGTTGCAAAATAGGCGCTGTAGAGCTCCCGCGGCTCGAGGGAGGCGTCGTAGAGGCGCGGCATAAACCCCTTTACGAGCAGGTTGTCCCGGGAGTCGAGAAGCCCCTCCCGGCCAAGCTCCTCCATCGACAGCGGCAGAAGTCGATGGAGACTCGTTCTGCCCGCAAGGGATTGCGAAATGGCCTCGCTCAAGAGCGGTTGATTGCTGCCGGTAACAACGAACCGGCCAGGCCGGTTTGTCCGATCGGAAAAGACCTGCACCCAGGAGAGCAACTGCGGCACCCGCTGTACCTCGTCAAGGATCAGCTCTTCCTCGCCGTCCCGCAAAAGGGAGCGCGGATCCTCCATGGCAAGTTCTCTGGTTTCCGGGCTCTCCAGATTAAGGTAGAGATGCTTGGGAAACAGCGCTCGAACGAGGGTGGTCTTCCCCGACTGCCGTGGCCCGAGGATAGTTACGACCGGAAAGTGCTCGGCGGACTCTAGAATAACCGGTGCGATCGCTCGGGCAATCATGCTTCAATTGTACTCGATACCCGCCACATTTCAAGTTCAATTTGGAATTTGTCCAGCATCGTGGCGCGGCGTTGGGACGGGGCTGCCGGCACTGAAGAGGAGTAAAGATTGGAATGCGGCAACCGGGTGTGGCGATCGGCAAATGAATTCGGAGAGCGT
>JBKHCS010000124.1:0-8624 GCA_046541715.1 Spirochaetaceae bacterium | reverse complement strand
GCTCCTCAAAACGTGCGGTAACGGACTCGATCGGATCGAATCGATAGGCGCTGCTTTCTTGCCCCTCCCGGACACTGTGGGCCTGCCCGATCAGGTTCGTGAGCGCTACGTCACCCTCGTCTACGTAGAGGTTTTTTCCATCGTACTCGAACTCCGTCCCTCGGACGGAGGCCGTGGAATTGGGGCTGCGCAATCGGAAATCGTTCTGGAGCCCCGCGTCGGAATGAACTTCCGCCCGGACGCGTCCGAGATGCAAGAAGAGCTGCGTGGAAATCGTCCCGTTTACCCGGGAAAGCTCTTCAACGGTCAGACGAGACACCGGGCTGACAATCAGCGTGGAATCACCCATTTCGATAGAAGCCGTCGAACCGAAACCGGTGGAGATCATCGAGCCGGCCGTGAGAATCATTCCTTCAGTGACAGGGTCCCAGCTTCCATCCTCGATCATCACCGAGACCGACCCGGTAACAGAACGGACCCGTGCGTCTACGGCGAAGGAAGCGGCGGCAACAATCATTGCCATAGCCAATACCAGTATCAGTCGTCTCATTCTTAAGTCCTCCACTCGGAAATATAACGCGGCATCCCGATATATCAAGAAAAAGGCAAACTTTATAGCGAGAACGCGCCGAAAAGTTTCACTACGGCCTGCCATTCCGGGGCGCCGGGAAGCCAAGCGTCGTTGTCCGGTCTCCGAAAGTAGCCTCCCGAGAGGGAGACCGCCAGGTCCGAGAAGGGCCGAAAGCGAAGGGCCAGGTCGGTCTCCCACCCGAGAAAGGAATCCGAGCCCCCGGAAACCGTCCCGGGGACGGCAACGGGCCCCGAAGTCGGACGAAAGAACGCCCAGGCGGTGGCGGCTACCTGAAGCTCCGACCAGACGGTTCGGCTTTCGGCGAGGGGCTTGAAGGAGTAGGAAAAGGATCCCCCCGCAATGTTGGAAACCCGGGGTGAAACGACCTCGCCAAGGGGCGGACTCGTAATGGCCGGAAAGCCGGTTCCGATCCCCTCGGTATTTACGCCCACGGGAGACGCGTAGTCGGCATCGCCGGAGGCATAGACGAAGCGGGACTGGATACGCGAAAACCGCGCCTCTTCGGCGAAGAAGAGGATGCCGCCACCGGTGTACCACGCGGCCACGGGATCCCGCGACCCGGTGTCGTTTTCGACGGATCCGGTGGCAAAGTACCCGAAGAGGTCGTAGAAGAGAAACCGGGATAGGGGCCCCACCATCCCTGCACCGAGATACCCGGTATTTACCCGGGGAGACCCGTCGTCACGGAAGTCGTGCTGGTAGAGGGCACCAAGGGTAAGGTTCTGCCTGCCCAGTTGCTCCGGAAAACCGACCTCGAATCCGAAAAGCCCCCGGGGAGGGGCGAAGAAGGATTCGTCGGCGTCGTCCTCGATATCTGCCGTCGAGAGGACGATGTCGCTACTCTCGTTTCGTCGAAGCCCAAGATAGGCCGCCTCCGCGGTCAGGGTAATATTGGGGCGGAGGACTCCCCACCGGATCATATCCGCCTGCTCTGAAAGGAGAGCTCCGGAAAAATCTCGAACGGTCGTCCTCCCGAGCGCCAAGTCAACAGCCGTGGACCCGTCTCCCTCCGGCGCGACCCCTTGGACCACCGCGGTATCGATGTCCCAAAAGAACGGATCGTCTTCCGTGTAACGGTAGCGAAGGCGCAGGAGTGCTTCGATGTCCTTGGTAAGGTCCTGCCCGACGAAGAGGAGCACATCGTTCCGCTGGTCGAACTCGGGGTCTTCATCGGCGACAAGGATTCCCGATGTCTCATTCTCCAGGATGATTCCGTAGTCGAAGGAAGAGGCCGGCGATGCAAGAGCAAGAATCAAAAACGTTGCCGCGAAGAGGCGGCGGCTCTCGATAAAGCGTGACATGCCTCTAATTGTAGCGCTCTTTCCGACCAATGAACTATACTTACCAACTATGAATCGGAAAGTCGCCATTGTACTGATCGTTCCCGTGGTGGTCGCCGGGCTTTTCTCCGTGTTCAACCTCCTCGAGGACTACGAGACCTTCGAATCACAGATATACGACGCCCTCCTTCAGGTTAAGCCGGCGATCCCGGAGCACGAGGATATCCTTCTGCTGAACATCGACGAGGACGCCATCGTCAACGTCGGCGTCTGGCCCTGGAGCCGGGACATCGTCGCAAATGGGCTTATTCTGTTACGGGAATTCGACGTCGGATTCGCGAGCTTGGACATCGAGTACGTCGAGGAGAGTCCCCTCGGCGTAAACGCCGAGATGCTCAACGAAGAGATTCCCCAGGCCTTCGAAGAGGAGTTCTCCTCTATCGCCCAGAACGTGGAAGACCTCTTCGCAGCCTTGGCCCAGGGGCAGATAAGCACCCAGGACGCCCTCGAGTTTGTCCAGGATCTGACCGGTTTGACCCGCCGGTCCCAGGAGTACCTGCTCGACGAGGTACGTAACATCGCTCGGGACAACGATTCCTACTTCGGCCGGACCGCCCGGCTAAACGGTAGGGCCTATTTTACCGTCAACATGCTCAACGAGGATGACCCTCTCGTCCCGGATGACCTCAAACAGTTCGCCCGGGCCAACTTTACCATTCCGGAAGTCGAGAACCAGGCCGGGGGTCCCGTCTACCGGGAAGCAGAGGGCATTCGCCCGGCGATCCTGACCGTCAGTCGACACGCCGCCGGGGCCGGCTTTCCGAACGTTATTATCGACCCCGACGGGGTCCGACGCCGGATCGAGCTGATCGTCGAGGAGGGGGGAGAACACTTCCCGCAGCTGGCCTTCGCCCCGGTCCTGGACCTCCTGGGGGAGCCTCGGGTCATTGCCTACCCCCGGGAGCTCGTTCTCGAAGACGCCGTGCTCCCCGGCGAAAACGAGCCGACGGATATCACCATTCCCCTTACCGAAGACCAGCGGATGCTGATCAACTGGCCCCGGGCGACCTTCGACGAGAGCTTCCGGCACTTTTCGTTTTACGAGCTGGTGCTCAACCGGGAGCTCGAGGCCAGGCTGATCGAGAACCTGGAAATCATGGAGGCGGCCGGTTACTTGAGTTACTACGCCCCACCGACCGCCGAAGACCCTGCAGACATCTTGGGAGTCTACCGCTACGCCGAGGGCGTCAAGACGGATATCCTCGGAGGCGACGACCCCGAGCGAATGGAGGAGTACATCCAGGCTCGGCGCTACTTTTTCGAGGAGGTCGGCGCATTCCTTGAAGGAGGAGCCGAGGCCGCTATTCTCGCGGATCTGGATGCGATCCTCTCGCAAGAAGAGCTTCCGGAGGACCTCGCCGGGGAATACCGGGCGATTCAGGCGGAAATCCCGAGTAACTTCGCCGCCACCCGGGCTGTCTACGAGGCCCTCGCGGAGTCCCGGAGCCGCATAGAGGAAGCTATCCCCGGCGCCTACGCCTTTATCGGCTTTACGGGAACCGGGACGACGGATATCGGAGTAAACCCCTTCGAAGAAGAGTACATGAACGTCGGCACCCACGCGGCTATTCTGAACACCATTCTCCAGAACCGCTTTCTGGACAAGCTGCCCCTCTGGTACTCCATCGTCCTCGCGGTTATCTTATCGATTCTCGTTGCCCTGATCATACGGAATCTCCCCCCTCTGACGACGAGCTTGGTCGGTTTTGCCATGGTGATTCTCTTCCTCGCCGGCGCTTCGGTGTTCTTCGCGACAACGGGGCAGTTCCTTCCGATGTTAACCCCGGCCGCGGCGATGTTCTTTACCGTCATCGTCATTACTACCGTCAAGTTCATCGAAACGGCCCGGGAGCGGGCGCACATCCGAAACGCCTTCTCCCACTACCTTTCGGCGGACGTCATGAACGAGGTGCTCTCGGATCCCTCCAAGCTCGCCCTCGGCGGCCAAAAGAAGCACCTGACCGCCATGTTTACCGACGTAAAGGGTTTTTCCACCATATCCGAGCAGATGGAGCCGGAGGACCTGGTTAAGCTGCTCAACAGCTATCTGACCGAGATGAGCAACATTATCCTCGATCAGCTGGGCACCATCGACAAATACGAGGGTGACGCCATCATATCCTTTTTCGGTGCGCCTCTCGACTTCGACGATCACGCCGGGAGGGCGTGCCGCGCGGCCGTCCGGATGAAGAAGATGGAACGGATCCTGAACGAGCACTTCCTCGAAGAGAAGCTCAGCCCGGGTCCCCTCCTGACCCGGATCGGCATAAACACCGGGGAGATGGTTGTCGGGAACATGGGTACCGAAAAGAAGATGGACTACACGATGATGGGCAATTCGGTGAACCTCGCCGCCCGCCTCGAAGGAGTGAACAAGCAGTACGGAACTTGGCTTCTGATCAGCGAGGCGACCCAGTTCGAGGCCGGAGAGGAGTTCGCCTTCCGAAAGATGGACCGAGTCCGGGTCGTCGGCATCCACCAGCCTGTGCGCCTCTTCGAATTGGTAGACGAGACGACCGATTTGCCCCCCGATATGAAGGAGGTCCTTGACGCCTTCCACGAGGGACTGGAACGTTTTGAGGAGAGGGATTGGACGGGAGCCCAGAAGTACTTCGGAGAAACGCTGAAGATTCGGCCGGACGACGGCCCGGGGAGCTTCTACCAGAAGCGGTGTAAGGAATTTATCCGGAAGCCGCCGCCGGACAATTGGGACGGCGCCTTCAATCTGACGATGAAGTAGGAGCAGACATGGAAGACCGTAGTCTCGGTTGGACCGACCTCAAGGTCTCTCGGGTGGGGCTCGGAACGTGGGCGATGGGGGACGATTTTTGGGGCAGGGTCGACGACCAGGAATCGATCAGGACCATCCATGCCGCCATCGAAAACGGCATCTCTCTGGTGGATACCGCGCCTGCCTACGGGAGCGGTCACTCCGAACAAGTCGTGGGAAAGGCCTTGAAGGGTCGCCGGGACCAGGTCGTTATCGCCACAAAGGTAGGAATCCGGAAGTCCGGGGGGAAGCTCCGGAACGACCTCTCCCCCGATTCGGTTCGGCAGGAGATCGAAGAATCCCTCCGGCGCCTCGACGTCGAAACCATCGACCTCTACCAGATCCACTGGCCCGACCCGAAGACCCCCCTTGAGGACTCGCTGGAGGTCCTCCTTAGGGCACAGGAGGCGGGAAAATTCCGCTATCTCGGGGTATCGAATTTCGACACCGGCCTGATGGACAAAGTCCGCAGCATAACCCCCCTCGCGAGTCTTCAGCCTCCCTTCTCGCTTCTCCAGCGGGACATCGAATACGAGATCCTTCCGTACTGCAAGGAGCACAGTATCGGCGTCGTGAGCTACGGAACCCTCTCCGGGGGTATTCTGACCGGCAAATTCCGGGAGTACCCGACCTTCGAAGAAGGAGATTACCGGGCCACGTTCTACCCGGCGTTCAACCCGAAAATGTGGGATAAGGTGCAAAACGTGGTGGACGCGCTGAGGGATATCGCGTCGGCCCGGAACGTCCCGGTGGCGCAGGTGGCCATCAATTGGGCCACGGCTCAGCCGGGAATGACCTGTGCCTTGGTCGGAGCCAAGCGGCCGGACCAGGCCATCTCCAACGCCGGCGCCGGACAGTGGAACCTGAGCAACGCGGAATTGGAGCAAATCCACGAAGCCTACGCCGCAAACTTTCCTACCGTTTAGAGGGGAACCGGGAAGAAGTGTCCGGAGCCCCGGACGGGGCCCCGGCTATCGCCCCGCCCCCCGGAGATTCTACCGGTAGATAACCGTGTACCGCCGGGGCTCCCGGAGGGTCACCAGCTCCAGGAGGGAGATGTCGAACCGTGCACGCCCCCCCTCTTTCCGGCCGCCGTCGACCGAGAGAACCTCCCGGGGGGCCGCCACCGTCACACCGACCCCGGAAGCACGAATCGCCTCCTCGATATCCTCCGCCGGAGCGTACTCCTCGAGAACCCAGACCGCGTCGTCTATATAGCCCTCCCGCGTCACCCTCCGGGACGCATCGCCGTCAGAGGGCGGCGGGGGGAAGAAGACCGACAGAGCCCGGGCGTCCGCCGCTCCGGCAAAGGTGAGCAGATCGGAAATCTCCTTAGGTCCGAGGCTTACTTCGAGAGCCGTCCCCAAGGGCGATTCTTCGACCGATAGCAGCCCCGAGACCGCCGGACTCGCCCCGCGCTGCAACTGCTCCAGCGACGCGATATCGAGGGTCATCGCGAGGGTGCCTGTCGGCTCTTCGGCGAGCCGGAGAACCCGCACCCCCGGCTCGTTTTCCAGATTCTCCCGGAGGAGGGCAAGATCGAAGACCCGAAACTCCGCCTCCGGGGCGAAGGCGAGGGTCAGGTCTTCGAGATACGAGACGAGGATAGGCGAAAGCTCGATGCGAACCGCCGCCTCGGCCCCCCCGTCGCTCCGAAGGAGGGTGTCCTGAGAGACGGCGCAGGAGGCGAACAAAAACACCAGAAGCGCCGCGAGCGGGCCTTTGGCCCAAGTCAACGTGCGGAACGTCCCGGCGGCGCGCCGGGGCGAGAATAACCGTTTCATTCTCCCAACTGTAGCGCGCTTAGTTGTCATTCGCTATAGTCGCAGGATATGAAGGGCGTAATTCTTGCCGCGGGTTACGGTACGCGGTTTCTTCCGGCCACAAAGACCGTTCCGAAGGAGCTCCTCCCCCTAGTCGACCGTCCCGCGTTGGACCTTATTCTCGAAGAGTTTATCGCCTCGGGTGTCACCGAGCTCTTGCTCGTCTCTTCCCGGCGGAAGCGCTCCCTCGAAGACTACATGGACCACGAGGTGGAGCTCGAATCGGCCCTCCGGAGGGCCGGGAGAACGGACCTTCTCGACCGGATAGCGCCCCCGGCCCTCCGAACGACCGTGGTAAGGCAGCCCGCGATGAGGGGTACCGGACACGCCCTCCTTCTCGCCCGGGAGTTCGCCGGATCGGATCCGGTCGTCGTAGCCTACCCGGACGATATTCACATCGGCGACCCACCGTTAACGGCCCAGCTTCTCGATACCCATCGAGCCACCGGCGCCACCGTCTTGGCGACCATCTTCGATCCGCCGCACCTCGAGCGCTACGGAATCGTCGCCTTAGATGGAGACGGCGAGCACGTAACGGATATCGTCGAGAAGCCGGCGCCGGGGACAGAGCCGAGCCGTGAGGCCTCGATCGGCCGCTACCTCTACACCCCGGACTTCTTCGAAGAACTCGCCGAGGAATGGAAGGTCTTCGAGGCGGGGGCTGTTACCGGTGCGGGCACCGAGACGCAAACCGGGGCCGGCTCAGCGGCTGCGACCGCCGGCGCCGAGTTCTTCCACACCGGGGCGCTCAAGCGGCTGATGGCCCGGGGCCGGGTCGTCAGGCGGCGCATCTCCGGGGACCGCATCGACGTCGGCGCCCCGGAGGGATACGTCCGGGCCTTTGTTTGGTACGCCGCCCGGGACCCGGAGCTTCGTGCGGCGATAGAGGACGAGCTCCGGCGCTGAGGCGTCAGCCCGGTGGTAGGCCCGGGGCTGCGGGCACTCGCAGGCGCCGGGGCGCCGTTGGTGACCGGCCGCCGGGGCAGCAGGAAGCGATCAGAGACCCCGGGCCAGCGCCTCGAATCTCCGGGCTTCCTCCGGCCTCCCCCTCTTCAGGCACCCCGCGGCATAGATGCGACACTTTCGAGCCAGCTCCATTTTTGCCGCGACCTGATGCTCCGGGACGTCGGCAAAGTAGTCGGCCTCGACCAGCCCCTTGAGACCCTCGATCCGAAAGACCTCGACCTGTCCGTGGCGCTCGGAGAGCTGATCCCAGTCCCCGGCTTGCTTTACCGTCAGCGCCTCGTCGAGGTACGCGACGGCCTCCCGGTGGGTCAAACGAAGCCAGAGCTCGTAGTCCTCGGCAATCTCCAGATCCTCCCGAAAGCCTCCGAGCTCTTCGAAGAGGGAGCGCTCCAACATCACCGTGGAGGGCCCGATGATGCACTTCTTGAGGCTGTCGACAAAGAGGTCTCCGGACCGACGGTGTCGCTGCCCCTTCTGGGAAACCTCCCGACCCCGGCGGACCCACAGCTCCCGGGTGTGGGAAAAACGCGGCCCCCGGGCCCCGGCCCCAAGCGACGGTCGAGCGTCCGTAGCTCCTCCGGCGACGATTCCGGCCCTCGGGTGAAGCCGCACCTGGGTCTCCAGCTTTGTCGGTAACCACCGGTCGTCCGAGTCGAGAAAGGCGAGGTGTCGTCCCCGGGCTTTCTCGGCCCCCCGGTTCCGGACGGCCCCCGGTTTTCCGCAGTGGGGAATTTTTAGGGTGCGAGCCGGCGGTGACCCACCCTCCTTAGGCACCTCCCGGAGGACGCGGGCAAGGACCTCCGGGGTCTCGTCGGTCGAGCCGTCGTCCACCACGACTAGCTCGAAATCCCGGTAGGTCTGGGCCATAACGGAGGCGAGGGCACCGGCGAGAAGGTGGGGCCGGTTGAATACCGGGACAATAACGGAGATTTCCATGGCGATACCGGCGCATTTTAGGGTTTTTTCCCCGGCGAGTGAATCGCGACGAAATCTACACCGGTATAGTATGTTAGAATGGGGACGAAAATGTTCGACGAGAAAAGAATACTCGAACAGCTCAAGGATATCTTCGACGACAGGACCGCAATCCGGCTAACGGAGGTATTTGCCTCGGTCTTCGAGCCGCTGTATCC
>JBKHCS010000021.1:0-34309 GCA_046541715.1 Spirochaetaceae bacterium | reverse complement strand
AGCCTGATGCCCCGCCTCCGCCCCCGGGCCCGGGGCAACAGCCCCCTCCGACGACTGCGGAACCCCAACCGCAGCCCGAGCCTCAACCCACCGAGCGCATCTATCCTCCGAACGAGCGCTCCCGGCCGAGCAACCGCCCGGTGCAGGTAGAGTTCGTCAACGGGTTTTCCGTCGCCGTGGAGCTCTTCTGGATAGACACCGATGGGCGGGCCCAAGGGCTTTCGGTTCTTGAGCCCGGAGAGTCGACGACCTACGACACCTTCGCGGCCCATCGCTTCGTCGTCCGGGACGGGACCGGCACGGACATCGCCAACTACATGGCGGTGGGACAGGCGAAGCAGACCTGGCGGATAGGCGAGCCGGGCACTCCATGATCGGAGCGATCGCCGGAGACATCGTCGGCTCGATTTACGAAAGGGCTGGAATAAAGACCACCGACTTTCCGCTCTTCGACCCTCGGTGCCGTCCCACCGACGACTCGGTTCTGACCATCGCGGTCGCCGAAGCCATCATGTCCGAACGCCCCTACGGCGAGGTTATCCGGGAGTTCGCCCGGCGGCGTCCCCACGCGGGATACGGCGGTTCCTTTCGCTCCTGGTTCCGCCGGGACGACGCGGGGCCCTACGGCAGCTGGGGGAACGGCTCGGCGATGCGGGTAAGCCCTGTCGGCTTTGCTTTCGACACCGAAGAGAAGGTGATGCAAGAGGCTGCGGAGACGGCCATGCCGACCCACGACCACCCGGAAGGTATCAAGGGCGCCCGGGCCGTGGCTCTCGCGGTCTTTTTGGCGCGGAAAGGCTTCGACAAGCCGTCGATTCGCGACGCCGTCGTCGAGGCTACCGGGTACGACCTCTCCCGGTCGGTCGGGGAGATCCGCCCGGTTTACCATTTCGATGTCTCCTGCCAGGGATCGGTTCCCGAGGCCATAATCTGCTTCTTAGACACCGACTCCTGGGAATCCGCCGTCCGGGCCGCTGTCTCCCTCGGGGGAGACGCCGACACCCAGGCTTGTATCGCCGGAGGCATCGCCGACGCCTTCTACGGCGGCGTCCCGGAACCGGTGGAAGAGACGGTGATGGAGATCCTTCCGGAGGACCTCGCCGAGGTAATCCGGCGGTGGAAGCGTAGGGGGCTGCCTCTCTGAAAAGCCCGTGCCGCCGAATTGCATCAGGGAGGAGCACCAGGGGTCTTCGGGACCCCCTCTCGGCGTCCGCCGACGATCCGGAGAAAGACCCCGGCCCAGAAGTGCTGGACGATCATGCAACCGATTACCGGGAGGCTGACCGCGGGGCTGAAGTAGTTGGTGGCAATAACCAGCCCGGCGGCGTTGTTCCTCATGGAAGAGGAGTACATGACCGCGGTTACCGAGGGATTCCGTCTTCCCAGGATTAGCGATGACACGGCGAGTCCCGTGGCAAAGTTGGCAAGGACGTGGATGGCCACGATAAGGATCAAGCCTGCCATCCCCCATCCCAATCTGCCGACAATCGGTTTGAGGGCGACGCCGTTTACCACCAGGACCGATATCATCCCTAATTTGGATACCAGGTCTACGTAGGGTTTCGAGCTCTCGGTGATTCGGGGAAGGCGATTGCGTACCAGGAGCCCGAGAAGCGCCGGAAGGACGATGGTCTTCGAGAGGTTGCCGACCAGCGTCAGCGCGTCGAACTCGACAACGGCACCGGCGTAGAGCGATAGAAGCCCCGGGATGCTCGCGCCGCTGACGAGGGTAGCGACGGTAACCAGGGCGATGGAAAGGGCGATGTTGCCCCCGGCTATCCCGGTCCAGACAACCGAAGTTATCGCGACCGGCGTAACCGCCATCAGTAAGTGCCCCAACAGCAGTTCCGGATCGCCCGAATAGAACAGCAGGCCGATCAGGTAGCCGATTAAGGGCATCAAAACAAATACCACGAAGAGGGCCGTCAGGAAGCCCTTCGGCGACAGAATGATGGCCCTAAAGCTGTCGACGGTGCAGGAGGTCCCCATCGCAAAGACGATCAATGCGAGGACGTAGGGCAGGATAACCGCAAAATCGGCGACCCGATCGGGCAAAAGAAGACCGGAACCCATCCCGATTATCACGAGGGCAAGAAAGAAGCGAGAGGTTACTCTGTTGATGGTGTTAACAATGTGGCGCAATGGGAGCATCATCTATGATTTCGTCCCGGAGGTATACACCGGGCGGAAGTCCTGCCAGAAAATGGAACAATAGAATACCTGATTCGCTTTCGTATACTTATTTCTGTCTTGCTTTACTCGATTTATTTGTGATAATAAGCGTCATAGTTGAGAGTTCCTTGGACCTCGATTTGCGGAGCATTCTGCATATTCCTAAATTGATAAAGACAAGGAAGGAGACAATTTATGTCAAAGAAAGGACTCGTTCTTATCCTGAGCCTCTTGTTGATTGCGACGTTGGCCTTCGCCGCAGGCCCGCCGGAGGCCGAATGGCCGGGGCCCGACCGTACCATAAGTGTGGTTGTGCCTTTCGGGGCAGGTGGGGGTACCGACCTCATCTTTCGTGAGCTCGTCGACGAAATGAACAACTACACCGACGCGACGATAATCGTCGACAATATCGGGGGAGCCGGGAGCGCAACTGGTACAAACGAGGTGCTCAACGGTCCCACAGACGGCTACACGGTCTTAGCGAGTGGCGCTCACACGGTAACCGCCACGCTCCAGGGACTTACCGAAGGCTATAACGAGCTGGAAGGTATCATCGGCTTAAACTGGGATCCCTTCATCGTTGCGGTTCACCGCAGCAAGCCGTGGGAGAGCTTCGAGGAAGTTGTAGAAGCCGCTCAGGCCGACCCGGGAGCGCTTAGTCTCGGAAACGCCGGGATGGGCGGTGCCACGGGGGTTCTTACGGTGGGTATGGACATCTACTTCGGAAACATCTTTAACGTCACGCCCTTTGGCGGGGGTGCCGAGCTCATTGCGACGGCCCTTGGCGGCGACGTTGATGTCGGAGTCTTCTCCCAGTCGGAAATCAGACAGCATAGCAACGAACTCCGGCCTCTCATGATCGTTCATCCCCAGCGGAGCCGTATTCCAGAGTTGTCGGATATTCCCACTTTTATCGAACTCGGTTTTGACGACATGAGTGTACCCTACGGGTCCTTCCGTTCCCTCTCGGTAAAGGCCGGGACGCCGGAAGAGGCGAAGACTGCCCTGGCGGACATAGCGACCGCTGCATTCGAGTCGGACCGGTTTCAGGACTACATGGACAGTAACGGCCTGCTGCCGGAGTATCATCGTCTTGAAGAGCTCGACGACTATTTCGAGGAGCTGGAAGCCACCTTCCGGCCGATCATGGACGCCGCGGGTCTCTTGGCTGAATAGGTGCTGAATCGGTATAGAGGCATGCGCGAATTAGCGTGAAAATCAAGAATCGTTTCGGATTGCGAGCCATGCCACTGGCTTGGCTCGCGTTCTCGATTATCTACCTTCTGTTCGCCTTCTCGATTGAGGCACGTAAGATGCCCCAGGACCGGGAGGGATGGGACCCCGGGAGCAACGCCCTGCCAATCGGCATTGGCTACTTGATGGTGGCTCTGTCAGGGTATCTGCTCGTTACCGACCGAAAGGGACCGCGCAACAAGCCCGACCACGGGGAGCCGAACAAAGAGCCACGTGTCGACCCCGGGACGCTTCCCGATGAACCGGCGGACGTGAGAGCCCTCATAATCCTAACTCTGATTACCACGCTTCTGTACATCTTGACTTTTCGAATGCTCGGATTCGTGGTCTCGACCACGTTCTTGTTACATACGCTGACCTACTTCTATCTCAAAAAACTCGTGCGCCCAAGCGATTTCGGTGAATACGGCTTGTCCCTGGCGATCGTGGCGTTCATAAATGTTCTGTTCTACTCCCTCGGTCGCTGGATTATCCGCTGGATGCAGTATTTCGGCCGGATACACGAGATCGGCGTTCTTCAGAACCGTCTCGTTACTGCTCTCTTGGCCGCCACTGCTTGGTCCATCGTTGCCGCACCCATCATCCTGGTGATGAACCGTCGCCGAAAGCGACTCCACAGCTCGAGTGTCGGTGACCGGGCCGCTGTGGCCGCCTGCTTTAGTACTCTCGGGCTGTACCTCGTTTTCCAGCAGATCTTTCGCGTCGCACTTCCTGGCGGAATCGTCGCGTTGTAGGGGGGCTCAGATAACTTCAGCATTAGTGGAAGGTGCCGCTCTTATTCTGAATGTTCCAGCTCTGCTTTGGATAATGTTCGGTGTGACCCTGGGCATCATAATGGGAGCGATTCCAGGGCTTACCGCTACGATGGGCATAGCGCTCATGCTCCCGCTGTCGATTCGCCTCGAGACGGCTACGGGGATGGGCCTTCTGCTCGGAGTCTACTGTGGTGCGATTATCGGGGCCTCGATTCCGGCAATCCTGTTAGGTATTCCGGGAAACCCGAATGCCATAGCTACCGTCTACGACGGGTACGCGATGACTCAGAGCGGTCGAGGTGCAGAAGCCCTGGGCGGCGCCGTGGTGGCCTCCTTTATTGGAGGAATGATTAGTCTGGCGTTGCTGGCGCTCTTTGCCCCTGCCATCGCGCGGTTTACCCTGGAGTTCGGGCCACCGGAACGCACGGCGTTGGCCTTGGTGGGTATCGCAATAATCGCCTCGGTCTCTTCAAAAAGCCTTGCGAAAGGCCTCCTGACGGGGGCATTCGGCATCTCTTTAGCCCTGGTGGGGCCGGATACCATCACCCAGGCGCTCCGTATGCCTTTCCCGGCACTTACCGCCGGGACTCCCCTCGCAGGAGGGATTAAACTGATCCCTGCCCTCATCGGACTTTTCGGCATCTCCCAGGCGATCTACGACCTGGAGACCATCGGAAGGGGACACCTTGCCCCGCCGCAGATCGAGTTCAAAAAGCTGCTGCCGCATCCCCGGGTCTTTCTCCGGATGTGGCGGTTGATACTAGAAAGCACGGGAATCGGCACCCTTATCGGAGCCATTCCAGGGACCGGTGCCTCCATCGCGGTTTTCCTGAGCTACCAGCGGGCCCAACGGGTGTCAGGCTCTAAGAAGAACGACCTGAATCCCATCGGAAGCGGAAGACTCGAAGGCGTAGTTGCCCCGGAGGCTGCTAATAACGCCGTCAGCGGCGGGGCGTTGATCCCGGCCCTCGCCCTCGGCATACCCGGAGATGCCGCGACCGCGGTTCTTCTCGGGGCCCTCCTCATACGGGGTGTCACCCCCGGATACCAGCTTTTTAGCCAAGACATCGGGTTGGTCTACGGAATCTTTATCGCCCTGTTTTTCGCCAACGTTTTTATGGTGATCTTTCAGATGGCCGGCATCCGGATCTTTCCGCGGGTGCTTTCTATCCCGAGTGCCTATCTGTTACCGCTAATTATCGTCTTCTCTTTGATCGGTTCCTACGCCATCGAGGGGCGGGCCATATTGGCGGCGAGCTTCAACATGGGGGTAGCAATGGTGCTGGGGATCCTCGGCTACTTCCTGAAGAAGCATGATTACCCCATAGCGCCGATCGTCCTGGGACTGATTCTCGGAGGCATGTTCGAGCACAACCTTCGTCTCTCTATACGATTGGCTCGGGGGGACTACACCGTTTTCCTTCAGCGGCCGATTTCCGCTCTCCTTATAGTCTTCGCCGTGTTGTCGGTCGTGTTTTCCCTTTGGTCGAATCGACGTAGCTCAATCTCGTGAGGTGACGCCGGGTGAAGGTGGCCTTTCTGGGGAGTGCAGGGTCCATTCCGGGAGCCGGAAAGGCCAACACCTCGATCGTCGTTGCTAGTAGTGCGGCTTCGGAGACCGCCTCGACTATTGTGCAGGTTGACTGCTCCGGAACACCCTTGGCGGCACTCGCCGCTATTGGCGTGGATCCCCTGGCGGTCGATGTGCTCGTTCTAAGCCACACTCACACCGACCATCTGTACGCACTGCCCTCTTTTATCCACGGACAGCTAATGCTTGGCAGGACGCGACCGCTATCGATATGGGGTGAAGTGGCTACACTGGACCGGGGCTCCCAAATTCTCGGGGTCTTCGGGCTACTCTCCCGGTGCGACGTCTTTGGCCTTAACTGGATTCCGATTACGACTGGAGTCTTTAGGACGCTCCCGGGCGGTGGCCTGGCCGTCATGGCTTTCCCGGTGGAACATTCCGTGCCGACTCTGGGTCTTCTCTTTGAGGAGGGAGATAGAAGGCTGTGCTACAGCTGCGACACCAGACCGTGTGCCGCGCTTACCGCCGCGTCCCAAGGAGCGGCGGTGCTCGTTCACGAAGCCTCAGGCGTATCGGCCCGGGAAATCGAGCTGAACGCGGCGGGGCACTCGAGCGCTCGACAGGCGGGGCTCGCGGCGTCGGAAGCGGGGGCAGAGAGGTTGTTCATCGTGCATCTTCCTCGAGAGGTGCAGGCAGAAGGGACCGAAGCCGAATCCTTTCTCGCGGAGGCCCGGTCGAGTTTTTCCGGTGACGCGGCGATTCCGGACCTCTTTCGGTGGTACGACGTTGGTAGTTGAATCGATATCTGAGAATCAGCCGAAACACATACAAGTGCTGGAGATTTTCGTGGAAGGAAAATTGCCGGCGGCAGATCGTTGTGAGGACGCCTTCTATATCGGCGAGGACTACGTCGCGGTTTTCGACGGCGCCAAGAGCGAAGAGTCTCTTCTTGGAGAAAGCTGAAAGCCAGGGCGCATCGCCGCGGAGATTCTCTCGGCGGCCATTCGGTCGATGGACCCGTCGCTTTCGGGTTCGGAGGGGATGCGGTACCTCGACACCGCTATTGCGTCGTGGTACAGAGAAGTCGGCATCTTCGAAGAGCTGCGGGGGGATGTTCAGCTCCGGGTAAACGCCTCGGCAACGATACTCAGCGTCGCGCGCAGGGAAGTCTGGATGATAGGTGACTGCCAGGCGCTGGCCGACGGAAGTCGCTTCACCTTCCATAAGCGGACCGACGCTCTTATGGAAGAGGTCAGAGCCTTCGTCTTGGAGAGCGAGCTGGCGGCGTGAGCAACAGTGGAAAGCCTACTCCGGGATGACCGCGGCCGCGAGGTAATCGACTATCTTATCCGGTGCCAGCGTCGATTCCAAAACAGAGGCGAACTAGGACCCTACGATTACTACGTCCTCGATGGGTTCTTGCTTGCCAATGCCCCAGTCCGGATCCATCACTTACCACGGGGTGCTTCTACGGTAATACTTGCCAGCGACGGGTATCCGAAGCTTTTGCCGACCTTGGCTGAGTCGGAGGAAGCGCTTCAAGAATTCCTCGGGAGAGACCCGTTACTGTTTCGGGATCTCAAGTCAACCAAGGGTGCGTATCCCGGAAATCGGTCTTTCGACGACAGAGTATACGTCAAAGCAGTTGTGCCGTCGAAGTAAGGAGGATTTCTACGTGACTCCTCTCGAGAAGCGTAGGCAGATGGTGCAGCGTCTCGAACGGAACGGCGCCGTCAATGTTCGGGAATTGGCAAATTAATTCGATGTTACCCCGGTTACCATTCGTTCGGATCTGGACTTTCTCGAAAAGCGGGGCCTCGTCGTCAAGATTCACGGGGGCGCGGTGCTTCCCGAGACGGAGCACCGATTTCGCTACATTTCCGAAACCATCCACGAGAACTTCGAAAAGAAAGAAGCCATAGCGCCTCAGGCCCAATCCCTCGTTCAGGAGGGAGCGCCGTAATCCTCGACGCCGGGAGCACCAACGCAATCCTGGCGCGTCACCTCCATAACAGAGACATAACCGTCGTGACCAATTCTATTCCCGTAATCGGAGAGCTGGTTTCGGACGACCGTGTTAACCTTGTTGCTGTCGGCGGAGCAATTCGCAAACAGGTTAAGGCGATGGTCGGAGAGTTCTCCCGTCGGGCCTTTGCCTCGATGAATGTCGATGTTCTGTTTCTCGGTGCCAGCGGGTACACCATAGAGGGCGGTGGTACGACTGTGAGTCTCCTCGAGGCTGAAGCAAAGCAAGCAATGATTGCCTCGGCTCAGTACGTCTGTGTCGTGGTCGATTCAACCAAGTACGACGAAGTCAACTTTGCGAAAGCCTGCCACTGGGAGGATGTGGACGAGCTGATAACCGATAGTGCGGAGCCGGAACTCGTGGAAGCCTTGACGCAAATCGGCGTCAAGGTGACCGTCGCTACGTAGCTCGAGCCGCGATCCGCCGACCCAGGAACACCGCAACGATGACCTCCAGGATGCGCAGTGGGACAGCGAATAACAATAGCCCGAAGGGAAGCACGTTGAGGTTGCCGATTACGAGCCACATCATCACAAAGCCAAAGATCCAGGAGACAATCGCCGTCTCTACGGCTGAGAGCTTGCAAAGGAGGTAGACGATCAGCCCCGCCCGAATAGAACGCGAATAACGGCGAAGTGGACACCCTACCGGTACCGGCCGGTTCAGCACTAGACCAAAGACGGTCTTGCCGACAAGAACGACTGCGGTAATGCCGAGAGTGGTCCATCCAGAGTGGAAAAACTCCGACATCGTTTCTCTCGCAAAGGTGAGTCCGATTACCGCGCCCGTTCCCGCCCGTGCGGCGCAAAAGCCTACTACCGACGGCACCACCCGCGACTACCCCGGGCAGTTTACCCGGAACACTCTCCCGTGTTTTAATCGGCTGAGGGGGCGTATGCCGAGGAAGAAGGTCGTGGACATCATCGTCAATCGCGAATGGTGCAAGCGATGCGGCATCTGCTCGTCATTCTGTCCCACCACGGTTTTCGAGACGGAGCCCGACGGGACGGTGGTCGTTGCCCACCTCGATGCCTGCATTTCCTGCGAGCTTTGCGAGCGCATCTGCCCCGATCTGGCTATCCACCTGGAGTTTGCCGCCCTCGAGGCCACCCGGTGAGGAGCGCCACGGCCAGCTCTCCGGGGCGTACCGTCTTTGTACCGGGCAGCGAGGCCTGTGCCGAGGGAGCGCTGTACGCGGGCCTCGGCTTCTTCGCCGGATATCCCATCACCCCCTCTTCCGAGATCGCCGAGTTCTTGAGCGCAAAGCTTCCCGAGCGCGGGGCAAAGTTCATCCAGATGGAAGACGAGATCTCTTCCATGGCGGCGATTATCGGGGCTTCCCTGACCGGAAGCAAGGTGATGACGGCGACCAGCGGCCCGGGGTTCTCCCTGATGCAGGAGGCTCTCGGCTACGCCGTTATGGCGGAAATACCCTGCGTTATCGTCGATGTGATGAGAGGCGGCCCGAGTACCGGCCTGCCGACTCAAGGGAGCCAGGGTGACATCAACCAGGTGCGCTGGGGGACCCACGGCGATCACTCGATTATCGCGGTTACCGCCTCGACCCATCAGCGGCTCTTCGAGTTAACCGTCACGGCCTTTAACCTCGCGGAAACCTACCGGACCCCGGTGGTGCTTCTCTTCGACGAGATGCTCGCCCACATGAGAGACCGCTTGGTGATCCCTGCGCCCGGAGAGCTTGCCACCGTCGACCGCCTCCGCACCTCGGTGCCTGAAGGCGTCGACTATCACCCATATCTGACCAGCGAGGACGGGCGTTTGCCGATGTCCGACTTCGGAGGTGTGCATCGCTACAACGTCACCGGTCTCTACCACGACATGTGGGGCTTTCCCTCGACGGATCCGGCGGTGGTCGACGAACTACAGCATCACCTCTACGACAAGTTGGAGCTTCGCGCCGACGACCTGGCTTCGTTCCGGGAGTATCATCTCGAGGACGCCGAGGTGGTCCTGATTTCCTACGGCTCGCCGGCCCGTTCGGCGCGTCAGGTCGTGGAGGAGGCGCGCCTTGCGGGGCAGCCCCTGGGACTCCTGGAGCTCGAGACGCTCTGGCCCTTTCCGGCGGGGACCGTGCGAAAGGCGTGTCGCCGGGCGCGCTCGGCAATTGTCGTCGAGATGAACATGGGGCAGATCTACCGGCAGGCAAAGACGGCGGTCGAAGAGCCCCAGCGGCTCTTCCTTTCGAACCGGGTCGACGGGCGCTTTATCACACCCCGGGACATCCGGCACGTCCTGCGGATCGTGGAGGGGCAGGGGGAATGAAACAGCTCGAGCACTACCTCCGGGGGCGGTTTATGCCGCATATCTGGTGTCCCGGCTGCGGCCACGGAACCGTTCTAAACGGCCTTATCCGGGCCGTCGATGCCCTGGGACTTTCGAAAAACGAGATGGTCGCAGTGTCGGGAATCGGCTGTAGCGCTCGGATGGCAGGTTACCTCGATTTCCATACCATGCACACCCTCCACGGCCGGGCCCTCGCCTTCGCCACCGGAGTAAAGCTTAGCCGGCCGGAGCTTACCATCATCTGTCCCATGGGGGACGGCGACGCCCTGGCCATCGGCGGCAACCACTTTATCCACGCCGCCCGGCGCAACATCGACATTACCGTCATCATCCTGAACAACCGCATCTACGGCATGACCGGTGGACAGTTCTCCCCTACAACCGGCTGCGGTCTCGAAGCCACCACGGCCCCGTACTCCACCATCGACGAGCCCTTCGACGCCGTCCGCCTCGCTATCGCAGCCGGGGCGACCTTTGTCGCCCGGACCACGACCTACCACGTTATGGAAATCGAGCAGCTGTTGACCCGGGCAATTCGGCACCACGGCTTTTCGGTGGTTGAAGTCCTCTCCCAGTGCCCCACCCACTTCGGCCGCCGGAACCAGTCAGCGGAGGCCGCCGAGATGCTAAGGGTCTTCAAGGAACACACGGTAAGGGTCACGGCCGGGGCTACGGCGAGCAGCGCCGGGGCCGCCACCGAGGGGCCCGCCGCCGGGATGAGCAGCCCCGGGGACTCCGCCCCGGCGACCGCCGCCGGAGTCGCTACCGAGCCCGGCCTTATTCCCCGGGGCGTCTTTGTGGAGGAGCGGCGCCCGGAGTACTGCGACGAATACACCAAGGTGATCGAACGCGCGCAAGGGGCCTCGTGATGTGGAAGGTGGTCATATCCGGGGTCGGGGGACAAGGGGTGATTACCGCCGGCATCCTGTTGGCCGAGGCAGCGGTTATCCACGAGGGCCGCTACGGCGTCCAGAGCCAGAGTTACGGCGCCGAGATGCGCGGGGGCCTGAGCCGCGCCGACGTCATTATTTCCGATAGCGAGATTATCTATCCGAAGGTAGAGCAGGCGCACCTGTTGGTCTGTCTCCACGCCAAGGCCCTCGGGGCCTACGCCGGGGTCATTCGCCCCGGAGGCATCCTAATTACCGACGCTGATCAGGCCCCGATCGACCGCCGGATCGACTGTCGACAGTTCGCTCTTGCGCTTGTAGCCACGGCCCGGGAGGCGACCGGGAGCGAGCGGAACGTCAACGTCTGCGTGCTCGGAGCGGTGGTGGCCATTACCGGCATCGTCGCCCCGGAGGCGCTCCGGGCCGCCGTCAGGGAGCGATTCGGCGGGTCCGAGGCCGGGGCCAAGGCCGCGGCCTCCGCCGATGCCCGGGCCGCCGGCGCCTTGGATGCCCTGGAAGCCGGCTACGAGCTGGGAAAGGAGCACGCACCGAAGCTTCACCTCCAGGGCGACTCCCGGGAAGCAGGGCGGCACGCTACGTCGGCACGGCTTTAGAACCCCGCTTTTTATGCGCATCCCGGACGCCCCGGGATCTCAGCCTTCCTCGACCTCAACCAGTTCTCAGAAGAATCCGTCCTCTTCCTTGCTGGTGTCCTTGTGTTCGGCAAGGATGGCCCCGAGAGGGTCCGGGGCATCGAGGATCTCGGGTGGCAATCGAAAAAGGGCGGCGAATGTCCGGGACGCGCGGTCCGGTTCTGCCTTGTCGGGCTTCGCCGCCTCGCGCTTTAGGTGCTCGTGCCACTTGCGGACGTCGTTGTAGAAGGCCCGGAAACGCTGCCGCCAATCTCGTTCCTTCCGCTGCGCCTCGTCGATCCAGCCGATAAGGTCCACCCGGTCGACGGAGTACAGGCGCGCGTCCGCGGCTCCCTCGGATAACTCCACCCCCGCGAGGATCGAGTGCCAGACGACCAAGAACACCGGCACCAGAGGTTCCCTTTCCGCCTTCCGGCACTCGGCGCAGTACGCCTGCTCTTTGAGGATTCCCGACAGGACCGGGGATCCGGAGAGGATCGAACCGATACGGTACGTTATCATTCCGGGGTCGAAGAGCTTCGTCTGCAGCTCCACGTCGCTCCCGCATCGCGGGCAGGTGATCGGGGGGTCTAGGAGAACGGTATCAAACAGCCCCATGGTTACACCACCGGTAATCCCAATGCTTCTGCGTTTCGACGAATCCGCTCGTCAAAGGAGAGCACGGTGAGGTCCCGGTAGAGATAGACGAAGACCAGCATCGTGGAAAGGTGAACGGCGTCGAGGGTGCGCACGGGCTCCGCCGGAAACGGCCCGGAAGCCCGGGAGTAGATCTCCCTCGTAATCTCCATCAGTTCCCAGGCGCTAACCGCATCGTCCAGGGCGCGCCGCGCCTTGCCTTGGTCGGCTTCGGTTAACCCGCTTTCCAAACCGGCTCGAACGAGGGCGCGCTGCGTCTCCAGGAGTGTGAGCTTCGAAGTTACGACCGCCGAAGCGCTATCGATGGCCTCGGCTGCCTTGGAGCCTTCGGGTTCTCCGAAGAGCCAGGACAATAGCGCAGAGGTCTCAACGTAGAGCGTCATCTTCTCAAGTCTCTCCCCTATCTTCCCTCAATAGGGCTTGGCTTGTTCCCGGCGGAAGGTGCAGCGGGGACGGGCCCAGGGGCTCCTTCTTAGCCGCCGACCGTATGAGGGTGCCCTCCCGGGCCATCTCTTCGGCGCGCCCCTCCCGGTGGGCTGGAGCGTAATTCGCCTGGGGCTCTCTGATCTCGGCGACTACCTCTTCGCGGTCGAGGATCAGAATCCGGGTACCGTTTCGAGCCTCTTTTACGTAGCGGCTGAGGCTATCCCGAAGCTGCTTGATGCCGACCGCCTTGCTCTCCATAGAGCCATGGTAGCCACCGGTGGCTACTTTGTCAACATAGTTCCGAGCCGTGCCGGAAGCGCCCAAGCGCTAACCGCTACTCCCACACCGCTCCGGCGTAGTGTTTGCGAATCACCGGGTCCCGGGTTATTAGAGGATGCTCTCCGGCGGCGGCAGTAGCGGTTATGAGCCGATCGAAGGGATCCCGGGTCCAGGGCAGTCTCTCCGCGGCCCTCGCCACAACCACGTACGGTGTCTCGTCGGGGGTAAGGGCGACGCGGTCGGCGAGGTAGTCGAGGATCTCCCGGGGGGAGGAGGTGATGCGACCGATCTCCTGAAGGTAGGCAAGCTCGAGTCCCACAATGGGGGAGTAGACCAACCGAGCATGGTCGACGGCCGCTGCGGCTCTGGGAGGGAAATCATTCCTCTTGCCCGCGTATAGCCACACCACGATGTGGGTGTCCAGGTGAAGTATCACGGGGCGTCGAGTTCCGGCTCACCGTCCCAGACATCCCCAAACGAGACATTGAGGTCCCCGGCTATTACATCGTGGACCTCGAGGCGGTCCCAGATTGATCCCGGGGGATCCGCAGTGATGCGCACGGTCCCACGCTTTCGAGGTATCTCGACAGTCTCCCCTGTCTCGGCTACACGATCCAAGATCCTGTAGAGATTCTGCCGCAACTCCGTTGCTGTGAGTTTCATTCATCCAGTGTAACAATATGTACGTACGAAGTAAAGTTACGTACGTACGTAAAACCGATTGACTCCACACTAGAATCAACATAAAATATCAACATGAAACCTGTACAGGTTATCTTTGACGATGAGCTTCTCCGGCGGCTCTCGGAGAGCGATGAGGTTAGGGAGCGAGGTCGCTCTGAGGTCGTGCGTCGAGCGGTAGACCGCTACCTGCGGCAGCGGGAGGCCGAACAAATAGAAGAGCAGTATCGCCGGGCCTACGGAGGCAAACGGGCTTTGGAGAACGACCTTGCCGGATGGGACGAAGAAGGCGTATGGCCCGGAGAGTAAATCGAGGGGAACTCTGGCTCTATACCTTCAAGAACCCCGACAAACGGCGGCCCGTCCTGATCTTGAGTCGCGACGACGTCATCGACCTTCTGCGGACGGTCACCGTAGCCCCGGTCACCTCTACGATTCACGGAGCCCCGAGTGAGGTGTTCGTCGGGGCGGACGAGGGCTTGAAGCACGATTCCGCCGTCAACCTGGATCACCTACAGACGGTGCAAAAGGATGGGCTACGCACCTACATCGGGCGGCTGGATGAGGCCAAGATGCAAGCGGTCTGCCGAGGCCTGGGAATCGCGTTGGGGTGTCGGTAGGGCGCGGGAGTCTGTCTAGACCGCGGAAAAGAGAACCGGATAGCTTAGCCTTTTATCGTCAACCTCGTAGAGCCGACTACGACAACATCGCCGTAAGCCACCTTGTAGTTCCGATTCGGAACCAGCGCCTCTCCGTTCAGCATCGTGCCGTTCGTGCTCCCGGTATCCTTTATGAACGCGCTTCCGCTCTTCAGGGTTAGAATCGCGTGAAACTTCGAGACCTTCTCGTCGGCAATGATCACGCTATTCGACCGGTCCCGACCGATGCCGATGGATTTTCGTACCAGCCGTTTGCTTTTCCCGTGGGCCTCCAAGCGGGGCTCGCTGCCCACGAAGATCTGTGCCGTTTTGTGAATGACGAAATCTTCGGACGCCTCGAAAACCCTGGTATCCGCCGAAAGCAGATCCTTTTTCCGCTTCACGATAAGAGATACTACCACGTTGTAATGCGACTTACCGGGCCCCACGAGGTTCCTATCCCAAGTACTGATTCTGGAATGTGTGGGTCCGGGTCTTTGCTAATCTCTTAAGCCAAGCGATCGGGACCCCTGTTTCGCAATGGTGATTGCAGCCATGTTACGCCTCCCAGGGATTGATCACCACGATATCGATGTGTTCAAAATCGTCCACGTTTCTTGTTGCCAGAGGATGCATTCCGCAGCGGCAGCGTCGTCGAATGCCACGATGCGGAATGGAGTCCAGCCGGTCTACGACACGCTCCAAAGGCTCGGGTCGCATAAGCTCCGAGATGACGTTCGTGTCCAGAACGGTCATCGGGTGTCACTCAAGTTCTCGAGGGCTTCGTGGCCGTTCAGATCGCTCTGCGACCTCGAGCTCTACGCCCCCGGCCGCCAAGAACCGCTTGTGAATTGCCGTTCCCAATCCACGACCTTCCCTCCCGGACTCCTTCACCGCCTCGGCGAGGATCCTACGTGCCTCTTCCTCCATCGAACGGTTGTTCCGCGCTGCCCGAAGCCGCAACCCGGCCTTTACGCTATCATCAAGATTTCGAATCGTAATCGACGCCATGATTTCGTTGATAGCAATGATTACACACTCCACCTGACTTGCCAAACAGACAGATCCAGGGCCCCCAGGGTGGAGGTGACGACGTGTCCGACGGAAAGGGGCTGGTTTCGCTTGGCGCGGAGGGTCAAGGTGCGGTGGGTCAAGGCACGATGGGCTGAACCTCGAGGCCGGCTCTTCGGGCCAGCTCGGCCTGCCTGGAATCGAAGGTGATGAATTCGGCGGGCTCGAGTTGGAGGGCGAAGGCCACGTGGAGGATATCGAGGGTCCGGCATCCAATCGAGGGAGTGTGATCGCTTAACTCCCGGGCGTCCTGCAACAGGCGAATGCGGTCCACGGTCGGGACGAAGTACTGCCCCCGGACCAAGCGGTCGTCAAATAACGCAATCAGATGGTCGGCGGTCGGTGCGTCGAGTTCTTCCCAGTAAACCTTTAGTCGAAGGGCGTTGACGAACTCCCTTTGGAGTAGGTCGGTGACGGGTAGTGGTTCATCCTGTGATTGGATCCATTGTTCTACAAACTGTGACTCCCCTTCCCGGACGTAGAGCTTTAGAAACGCGCTCGTGTCAAGGTAGATCACCAACGGCCCTCGCGGTCGGCGCGAACAACCTCCTCGGAGGAGCGGCCCCGCGCCTCTACGGCCGTAGAGAGGTGATCGTCCCACCTAAGCACCCGCCGCGGCTGCGGCGGAACGATCAATGCTGCCGGCTTGCCGCGATTGAGTACCTCGAAGGTTTCGCCGTTCCTTACCTGCCGCTCGACCTCTGCCCAGTGGGCCTTCATGTCGCGGACGGAGATCTGCTTCATGACCCTAAGATAGACTTAGGTTTTCAAATTGTCAAACTTTTGTTTTACACAATGAAACTCAAATAAGCGCTGGATATGGTAGAGTTCCACCATAATTCTTCATATACTTCAATTAAGGAGTAAGCGATGGCCTTGAACATAAAGAACGATGCGGTTGAGCGGCTTGCCGCAGAGGTCGCCGGTCTATCCGGGGAGACCAAGACGGAGGCCGTTCGTCGGGCGCTCGAGGAACGAAAGGCTCGCCTTGCTTACCGGATCGCCGACGATAACAGGGGTGGGAGGCTGCTTAGGTATCTGGAAAACGAGGTCTGGCCCATGGTTCCTCCGGACGAGCTCGGCCGGAGGCTGACTCGAGTCGAGGAGGACGAAATTCTGGGCTATGGGGAGGAAGGCGTGTGATTTTGGACACGTCGGCCATTGTGGCCATCGTAATGAAGGAACCGGGGTTCGAAGAATTGATCATCCGCATCTCAGCCGACCCCAATCCGGGAATCGGCGCCGCCACTTTGACGGAAACGGCCATTGTACTCTCCGCACGCTTGAAGAGAGACGCTCGGTCGTATATTACCAGGTTCCTGACGGAAGCCTCCGTCGGGGTGATTCCCTTTGGAGAAACGCACTTCGGAACCGCAGTCGAAGCGTGGCTCCGCTTCGGAAAAGGGAGGCACCCTGCAGCACTCAACTTCGGCGACTGTCTGTCGTACGCCGTCGCCAAGCTGGCCGACGAACCCTTACTCTTCGTCGGAGAGGACTTTGCGGCGACGGATATTGCCGCCGGTTGACCGCTCTCTTAACCCTCGTCCCGCCTCCGAGGCTCTAAGGAGCTTTGAATCCTGCGGCCCCGGCTCCCGTGTGATAACTTCCCGTTAGGGGACACAGGTTGAACGTTTTTCTTCACCTCTGGAACGTCGTCGCGACGGGACTCTGGATGTACTTTCTTTTTCGTCGCCTGCGCTACCTCGCCGACAAGCAGCAGCCGGAGATCCTGGCGCAGTTCTTCTTTGCCGGGGCGGTAAGCGTGGTGGTTACGTTTATCCTCCACGGCGTCTATCCGCTTCCGTTTCTTGTGCCCTTTATCTACGACTCGGAGTTCTTCTACCAGGTTCTGGTTACCGGGGTGATCGAGGAGTTCGCGAAGTTCGTCTGTTTTCTCTCGGTGGCCCACACCCTGCGAACCGTCCGGGAACCCCAGGACGGGGTAATCCAGGCTGCGGTGGTAGGACTGGTCTTCGGCGCTATCGAGAATGTGCTCTATATCGAGCGTTACGGCACCCTCTTTATGCTGGTTCGCCCGGTTCTCTCAACCGGCGGCCATATGACCTATGCGGCAATTTGGGGCGGCCTCTACTCCCAGGCGCTCTACAGCAACCTCCAATCCCGGGACCCGGAGTCCTACCGGAGCGCCTACAAGGGCGTCGCCCTGGCGGCGTTTATCCACGGGATCTACAACACAAGCGTCATGACCTTGGGTCTCCTGCCCGGAGTTCTGGTCAAGGTGGTCGGACTTGCCATCTCGTTGAAGATATTCCTTCAGCTTGTCGATCAATCTCCCTACCGCGTCTTTCCCCTGTCGATGGCACAGAAGGCCATCCCCCTGATCCGCCGGGGGCTCTACTTCAATCCCAAGAGCACTATTCTGAACCGAAACATGGGGCTCTACCGGATGTACCTCGGGGAGTACCCCCAGGCGGCGTCCAACTTCGTCCAATCGATGAAGCGCGCCTACGATCCCCGCCGCGCCCAGTTCTTCGCCGCAGTCTGCGAGCTGAACCATGTGCCCCGGCCCCACGCCGAGCGCAGAATGCGGAACGCCTGGGCACGGCTTACCGATGACCAGCGGGAGAAACTCTTGGGGCAGTTGAGCGAGATCCTCGCGAACGACTCGGAGCTTCTCGACAAGGTGTACGAGTTCATCAACCGGGCCTTTAAGGTCCGGGGCCACCGACCGGCCCACGAGATCGCCCGGGAGCTCCGGAGAAAGAGGGCCGCTGAGAAGGCAGCTCGCCGCGGCGGCGCCGGGAGTCCCGTCTACGACGAGCTCGTCTCCCGGCTCTCGGCGAAGGAGCGGAGGGAGATGTGGCAGAGGATTAGGGGAGAAATCGCGGGGCGAGCGCAATAACGTGACAGAACCATCGATCTACACCCGACGACACGCCCCCCACTTTGGAAACCTCCCGCGCAGCCGCTACACTTAGAGAACCATGGGTGAACATTTCGACAAACTGCCGGAGCCGGTTCGAGAGCACCTGCGGCTCCTCGTGGAGCCCGCGGGGCTTAAGGACGTAGCCGGCGGCGAGGAGCTCCTCGCCGAAGGGTGGCTCGTGAAGCAGCGGGCCTTCGAGCACCACACCTCGAGCCGGGGAATGATCGGCGCCGAGTCGTACTCTAAGGACGAGTCGGCGGGCGCATTGATGATGACCTACTCGGGGTCGATCGTCAGCATCGGACCGGTGACCGACGGCACCCGGGACGTCGCCTACGCGAGCATCGGCATCCGGCGCGACGTGCCGCAGATGTTGGTGACCCAAGACACCATGCTCGCCGGGGATGTGACGGTCGGCGGGGTGGTGCAATTCGAAGAGAGCCCGGTGCAGAAGACCTCTCCGGTCTACGCCATCATGGTCTTCGACGCGTCGCTGCCGCCTGCTAAAGAAAACGCGGCCTTGGCGGAGCTAACCGAAGCCCTCACCGAGCGCTTTGTCGACATCAACACAGAGACGCTTGGGGGATAGGAACCGCGGGCTAGTGCCACGATAGGAAATCGGCGGCTCCGCCGCGCCCGCCTTAGGCGTGCCCCATCACCTCTTCAAGAGCATCTCCGCCAAGCCCCGGGGACTCAAGATCGTTACCCCAGCGATTTTCTGACCGTAGAAAGCGCCGAAATGGGTCCGATCTCCGGTAACCAGTGCTTCGGAGGTAAGTGAGATTGCCGAGGCGAGGACAGGCACGTCCTTCTCCGGCAGGGAGACGTCCTCTATCGGATTGCCTGCACCGGCGAAGCGGTCGTGGATCTCCAGCCTAGGCCGGAGGGCCTCAAGACGATCCCGGCGTTCCGGGCGGTGGATGCCAAGGTTTCGATCGGCTTCTGCCCAGACGTAAGCGTCTGCAACCAGCCGATGGCCCGCCTCGGAGAGGTCGTCTAACAGCCGGCGAATGGCCCCGTCGGTCGCCGCGGCCGAGAACAGCACATTGGCATCAAGATAGACCCTCACAGGCTACCCGTTGTTCTCGTACCAGCTCTCTAACTCTTCCTCCGCGGCCTTGAACTCATCCAGGCGTTCCTGGGAGTAAGCCTCGACCGGGAGCGCGACGGCAGGACGGAGGAGAACCCCTTCGGGTGTCGTCTCGGCCAGCAAGAGGTCTTCGCCTTTAATGCCCAGCGCCTTTCGGAGCTTGGCTGGAAGCGTGACGACGCCTCGCTGGTTTACCGAAAGTGTTGTTTTCATGATATACATAATACAGTAAAACAGAAATACTGTCGAATAGTCCCGAGCTAGGCGACTTCCGGTCCCGCCGGCCGCCGCCTGCGGTCCCCGCGCTACTCGAGCCGGACGCCCGGTATGTGGGCGAAATGTGCCGCGTTCTTCGCCGTCGATCAGAAACTCAATAAGGGCAGAGGTGTCTAGGAGGGTCACGTCTCCTTGCCGCTCCGCCAATTTCCGCGCACCGCCGCCACGCGGCGGCGTTCGGCATCCGCCGTCGTCTGTCCCTTCTCGCAGCCCCAACGCTGCCGGGCGATTTCGGCCTTGGTTGTGGCCGGACCCTCGAAGTAGTTGCGAAGTGCTCGCTCTTCGACGGCGGAGTATCCCTTCTCCTCCCGGCGCGCGGCTTCCGCCGCGATGAACATCCTCATCTCAGAGCGACTCAGATTCAAACCAAAACGCTAGACACAATCCTGCAGGGTGCAGGACTGACGGAGATGGTCGACCGATTGGAGCTCGTCTCGATCGAGCGTAGGAAGCCGAAAGGCGTCATTACCGAGGAGAACTATTCCGAGCGTGACAGTGTCGTTCTCTGCTGGTTTACCGAGCAGGGGCGCCTACGATTCAAGCTTACCGGGAACAGCCCGACCCCTTTCTCTTTCCGCAGAATTTCGAGAGAAAAGGGCGCCCAGATTTCGAATCAATAGAACGGGGATCTATTGATTCCGCGGGAGCATGGCATTACAACATAAGCAGTAGCGAAATCGATAGTTAATTATCGAGATAATTGGTCAGCAAAGAAACAGAGGCTTCGGGGGGATCAACATGGAGGTGGACCGATTGAGTTACACGTCTTTTCGGAGGTATTTCCGGGCGGCGGGCATTGCGGCGGCGTTTGTTTTTGTCCTTTCCGGTTGTGGCGGAAGCGGAGCGGGGTCGGGCGGTACCGGGGCTTCGGGTACGATAATGGGCGTCGTTCTGGACTCGGCAGCGGATAGCGCGATCGCCGGCGCCGACGTGACGCTCCTTAGCGACACATCGGTCTCGACCGCCACCGACTCGTTTGGGTTTTTTACCCTTACTGCTCCCGAGGGGCTTCAGTCGCTTAGGTTCGTCGCACCGGGATACTTTGTTCCCAATGTAAACGTGATTGTGGTGGCCGGGGAAACCGTCTTCGTGGAGGCCAACGGGAGTGCCGACCTCACGGGCAACCGGGTACGTTTCGTCCTCTACTGGGGAGAAGAGCCGGAGGATCTCGACTCGCATCTTCACACGCCGACTGGCGTTCACGTCTACTATGCCAACGACGCCGGCGGCGGCGCGATCTTGGACTACGATGACGTCGACTCCTACGGTCCCGAGACGATCACGATCCATGATCAGGAAGCAGGTACGTACTTCTACGACGTCTTCAACTACAGTGGGTATCCGGAGATGGCAGGACGGGGAGCCTACGTCGAGATTTTCGACGCTTCGGGATTCGTCCAACGGGTAACGATCCCGGCCACCGGTTCGGGTCTGTACTGGCGTGTGTTTACCTACGATGGGGAGAGTTTTACGATTATCAACGAGATCGTCGATACGATCCCGGAATATTGGCCGGATGACGCGGCGAACTAACAAAGAGTAGGTTACTGTGTCTTTGTGTCAAGCGCCGGTTAGGCGCATAGGCGGTCGATGGCCTGGTGGTTCTCCAGGCCACCGATCGCTTCCGTGCCGGCAGAATATCACGCCCGGCGGGCGATGCAGAATAGTGGAATGGAACGCATAACCGGCGGATTGCTGGTCTTCTGCGCGGTCCGCGACCGGTGCCGAATTCGGAAGGCGGTAGTGGGCTACTTTCGGCGCAGGACCGCCGGGACAAGCGCTACCCCTTGATCTGCCGGTAGCTCTTCGGAGATCATTTCCTCGCCGATGAAGATCGATCTCGCGATAACCAATGCCCGGCTCCCTGGGGACGTCGAAGAGAAGCTCCGCTGCATAACGATTTCCGACGGAATCGTGAGAAGCCTGGCCACCGAACCGGAACAGGCGGCCGGTGCGCAGCTTACCATCGACGCCGAAGGTTCCCTCGTCACCGAGGCCTTCGTCAACGGGCATCTCCATCTGGACAAGGTTTATACGCTGAGCATGGTCGGGGACCAGGCGCCGGCGAACTACCACGGGGCGGGCATGGGTGGGGCCATGACAGCCATCGAGCTTGCGGCGGCGGTGAAGAAGCGCTACGACCGCTCCTGGATTATCGACAACGTCCGCCGGGCGTGCGATCTGGCCGTCCACTTTGGAACCGCCACCATCCGTGCTTTTGCCGACGTGGATACTACCGGCACGTTGGAGGGGGTTGCCGCCCTCCTCCAGGCCCGGGAGGAGTACGCCGGAAAGCTGGAGCTCGAGGTTGTGGCCTTCCCGCAGGACGGGGTTCTCCGGGACCCCGGGGCAGAGGAGCTCGTGGAAGAAGCGCTCGAGATGGGGGCTGACTGCGTCGGTGGTATTCCCTGGATCGAGTACACCGACGAGGAGGCTCGGGAGCATGTTGACCGGATGTTAGCCCTGGCCACGCGGTACGACCGCAGGGTTTCGATGTTGGTGGACGACGCCGGGGACCCGAACCTCCGGACCCTGGAGTATCTGGCAACAGCCACTGTCCGGGAGGGACTGCAGGGTAGGGTGACGGCGCAGCATGCCCGGGCGATGGCCCTCTACCCCGAGCCCACATTTCGCCGACTACTCCACCAGCTCCGACGGGCGGGAATCGGGGTGGTCAGCGACCCCCATACCGGTCCGTTACACGCCCGGGTGGAGGAGCTTCTGGCCGCCGGTATCCCGGTGGCCCTGGGGCAGGACGACATCTCCGATGCTTTCTATCCTCTCGGACGCAACAACATGCTGGAGGTGGGATTCCTGGCCGTGCATATGCTCTGGATGACGCAGGGCGCACAGATGCAGCAGATCTACGACATGATTACCTGGCAGGCGGCGAAGGTCCTTGGGCATCATGACCGACGTCTGCAAGTGGGCTCAGTGGCCAACCTGGTCGTCCTCGATGCGCCGGACATCGTCGAGGCACTACGAAGCCACGCCGCTCCTCGTTGGGTGATTCATCGCGGCCGGGTGGTCTGAGATACCGGGGCCACTCCGGCGAAACGACATCACCCGGTTGGCCGAGGTTCCTCGGAGCCGTGGAGCCCTTTTACCAAGAGCTCCCCGCGGCTTGCGAGGCCCAGTTTCCGGTAGACTGTAAAGAGCTGCTTTTCTACCGTCCGGACCGAGGTGCCGCGTTTGGTAGCTATCTCGGCATTCGAGAGTCCCTGAATTGCCAAAGAAGCCACTTCCCGCTCCGCCGGCGTGAGCCCTTCAATGTCCGTTTCGCCGGGGTCGATCCTTAGAAGCATTACCCGGCGACCGAGAGAGTCGATCTCCAAGATGTCGGCTCGGGGTCTTTCGGAATCGTCTCCCATCGAACTGCTCCTCCCCGGTGCTATTTTACTCCGCGTTAGCTGTTTCCGGTCAAGGTCACCAAAACACGTATGGATTTTCTTCCACCGGCGGAGTATGACTGGGCGAGGAGGAGAAGGATGGTGACGATCTATCAGTACTCCCTGAACTATGCCGACCTTACCGGGCGAGCCACGGTAAACGGCTTTCCTGTTGCGGTTTTCGACACCGTGAGTAGCGGCGTCTTTAGCGGACCCCTCAATCACCTGCTTCTCGCGGGAGACAACATCCTTAAGGTTGATGTTTCCCGCCGGGGGTCCGACGCCTTCCTCAAAGGCAAGGTAGATCTGGTTGCCCAGGGCGCGGTGGTAGATACACGCTCCGGCGGTCAATTCTCCCTACCGGAGGGCGCGGCGCCGTTGGCCGTCGAGCATCACTTTTCTGCGGAGGAAGGCCCCTTGGGCCGCTTGCTCGGGACACTGAAACCGGCGGATATGGCGGAAGTCGGTGACTATCTCTTCGAGGTCGGGCGCGTCATCCGTGCCGGGGACCGGGCCGCCGTCGTCTCCCTCTTTAGGCCGAAGTTCCTCTACTTGGCCGAAGCGATGGGATATCCGCCGGAGGCCATCGAGCCGGAGTTGGAGCAACTCGCCGAGGCTTTCGCCGGAGCGGACCTTTCCCTCGGTGGTGGAGATCTCGCCCTGGAGGCTTGCTGCGACGGCAAGCTGGTGCCTTTGGTGCGGCCTGACGGCACCCAGCTGATTCGTGTCGAAGCCGATGGCGGTTCCATGCAGATAGACGCCGCAGTGGGAACTACGCCCGAGGGCCCGGCTCTGGTTATTTGATGACCGGGGTTGAGCCGGAGGGGAGCAGCACCCAGAGCCGCTTCTCGTGAGCGACATGTCAACAAACTACGTATGGCCTCCCTTGCCGGGCCCCACTACCATTGCTTACCGGGGGAGTAAGCTCTGCTGCAGGTGAGCGAACTATCTCGGGCGGGCTGGTTGTCGAAGGTAGCGTGAGACTCGAGAGGACGAAACCGGAAACCTCTCTTGCGTCCCGGTACGGAGTTTAGGCGGCAAGAACGGTATGGAGTAGCGTATGGGATTATTGGACAAGCTCAAGGGTGAGTTCATCGACATCATCGAATGGCTCGAAGAGGATGATACGACCATCGCCTACCGCTTCGAGCGCTACGGTAATGAGATCAAGAATGGCGCGCAATTGACAGTCCGCGAGGGACAGACCGCGATCTTTGTGAACGAGGGCAAGCTTGCCGACGTGTTCGACGCCGGCATGTACGAGCTAACGACGCAGAACCTGCCAATCCTCTCTACCCTGAAAGGGTGGAAATACGGGTTTGCGAGCCCCTTTAAGGCCGAGTGCATCTTTATAACCCGGAGGATAATTACCGGGTTCGGCTGGGGAACGCCCTCGCCCTTCCGTCTTCGGGATCCGGAGTTCGGCATCCTCGAGATGACCGCCCGGGGGCACTTCTCCTTCCACGTAATCGAGCCTTCCACCTTTCTCAAAAAGGTTGTCGGAACTGACGGCGAGTTTACGAAGGAAGAGATTCGCGACCGGCTTCGCAAGAAATTTGTCACGGAGGCGATAACCGCAATTGCCGAGAGCGGCAAGAGCTTCTACGAGATGGCGGGGCAGATGTCGGAGCTTAGTGAGATCCTCAAGGGGAAAGTTGAAGTTGCGTTCTTTGAACAGTACGGAATCGCCCTCGAGGACACGAGCATTCAAAGCATTGACCTAACCGAGAGGTCGGCCGAGAAGGTAGAGAAACGCGACGAGGTGATGTTCAACGACGGGCGTATGAACATGTACGAGCGCCAGGCCCGCGCCGACGCAATGGTTGCCGCAGCAAGCAACCCCGGCGGAGGGAATCTCGCCGGTCAGGCGATGGGTATGGGCATGGGGCTCAATATGGCGAATCAGATGGCCGGGGCGTTTGCGGCTACTCCGGGAGGCGCTATGCCCGGGATGGCAGTGGCCCCGCCGCCGCCTTCGCTCCCCACGGCCTGGTACACCTACGTGAATGGCCGGCAGCAGGGTCCCTTCGACCATCAGGCCGTTTCTCAACTCGTGGCCGGGGGCCAACTTACCCCCGAAACCCATGTTTGGAAACAGGGAATGGCCGGCTGGGTTCCGGCAGCCAACGCACCTGAGCTGGGCTCGCTCTTTGATTCGGCGACACCAGCCCCCTCACCACCACCACCACCACCGCCGGAGGGCTAAGGAGGAATCATGGAGGGAACTAAGGAAACGACCATCTTTGCGTGCAGCAACTGCGGTGGCAACCTCGAGTTCGCACCCGGAACACAAAGCCTTAAATGCCCCTACTGCGGGACAACGAACAACCTCGCGGGGGCCCCTACACCGGAGGTGCACGAGGAGCTCGATTACCGGTCGGCGCTGGAGAGTCTAACCCGATCGGCCGGGACCGTCGAAGCCGTGAACGTTAAATGCGGAGGGTGCGGGGCGGCGGTAACGATAGTCCCACCGTCGAGAACCGCCGACTGCGTCTACTGCGGAACGCAGGTGGTGTCGAGTGGCGAGGCAGACACGGTGCTCGCGCCTCAGTACATCCTCCCGTTCAAGATTGAGAAGAGCACCGCAGGAAAGAGGTTCCGGGAGTGGATTGCCAAAACCCGCTTTGCGCCGAACAAGCTCAAGGAGTCCGCACGCATTAGTGAACCGATCAAGGGAGTCTACTATCCGTTCTGGACGTTTGACGCAAACACCGAGACTTCGTACACGGGCCGGCGGGGGATCTACTATCAAGAGACGGTCGAGACCACGGATAGCGAGGGAAAGACCGTTACCCAGACCGTCACAAAAACCCAATGGCATCCGACACGGGGACGCGTCCACCGGAGCTTCGATGATCTCCTCGTGCCTGCAAGCGCATCCCTCGACGACGATGTTATCCGTAGGCTCGCAACCTTTCCGCTGAAGGAGCTCGTCCCCTATCAGCCGAGCTATATCTCCGGTTTCGCCGGCGAGTCGTACTCTATAGAGCCGGCGGCCGGATTCTCCGTCGCGAAAAGAGACATGGACTCGGCAATCCGGGAGGCTGTGCGACGCGCCATCGGCGGCGACACGCAGCAGATCGACTCAATGAGCACCAACTACAAAAATGTAACATTCAAGTACATCCTGCTTCCGATTTACGCGCTCAAGTACAAGTTCAAGAAGAAGTTTTACCCTGTCGTGATAAATGGCGTAACCGGAGAGGTACAGGGAAAGCGGCCCGTAAGTTGGATCAAGATCGTGCTGACCGTGCTCTGCGTGGCGGCTGTCCTCGTCGGCGGCTACTTCTTGCTCGACTACTTTGGTGTCCTGCAATGAGGTGGGCCTACCGCACCGGGCGCCTACGTTCCGGAGACGCGCCGTGAGCGAGAACATCAACCTAACGCAATCCGAGGCGGCGGTGGGCCTTGCGGCGCTTGTTTCGTTCGCCGACGACGATCCGAGTGAGGCCGAGGGCGTCGTGCTTCGCAAGTACTATCGCCACGCAACCGCGGAGTCGTTTCAGGAAAAGCTCTCCGCGGCAGGCGTCGCCTATCCTTCAGATCTTCGAGGTCTCGAGGGGCCGATCGTCGCGGCACTCAAGGCGGCACCACCCGAGTTTCGGTTGCGCACCGTAGCGGTCTCGCTTGCCTTGGCACTTGCCGACGGAGAGGCCGACCAAGAGGAGATGAAGCTCCTCAGGCGAGTTGCCGCGGCACTCGAGGTTGAAATGGCCGATGCTCAGGCAGCCCTCGCCTCCGGCATCCCGGAGATCGACGAGTCAAGCAGCGACGAGGGCGCCGCGAGCGTCGCGGTGGAGACCAATCCCGTGCCCGACTCCCTGGAGCTTACCCTTAGCGAGGCAGGAATTGCGCTCTCTGCGTGGGTTGGGTTTTCCGACGACGATCCCAGCGATGAGGAGACCGCACTGATTCGTGAGCACTTCGGAGTGGAGAAAGTTGCGGCCTTTCTGTCGAAACTCGAAGAAGCGGGTTTGGACTACCCAATGGCTCTCTCCTACCTGGAGGGAGCGATCCGGTGGACCCTCAGCCGGGCCGCCCGGAGTGAGCAATTGCGGAGCCTGAGCATCGCCTATGCCGTGGCGATTGCCGACGGTGAGGTCGAACCCGAGGAGCTGAGCATCATCCGGCGCTACTGCGAGGAGTTCGGGATCGGGCTTGGCGAGCTACGGGAGTTCTTCAAGACAAGTATCGCGTAGCGAAAACGCAGCGCCCTTCTAGGGCACTCTTCTCATCCTTGGCTATGGGAACCGTCACGTTGACCTCTCAGGAAGGGTCGGCGGTCAAGGGAGTCGAGGACGTACAGGGGCCTGAGGCACGCTCTGCTGCCATGTCACCAAACTACGTATAGCCGCCCTTTTCGTATACAGCTATTATTGCTTACCGGAGGAGTATGCTATGTTGCGTAATTGTCGATGGTTGGTGGCCGCAGGATTGGTGGCGCTCGCTCTTGTGCTGGCCGGATGCGGTGGTGCCGGCGCCGGAGGAGGCGATCCCTCCGGGGGGGACCCAGGTGCAGGAACCCCGGCGGATACCACTCCCCCGGCTGACGTCGCCTCGCTATCGACGGCCGCAGGGGACGAGTTGATAACCCTGTCCTGGAGCGATCCGCCGGATAGTGATCTGGCCGAGATACTCATTACCTGGGATCCCGACGGGGCGGCCGCTCAGACGGTGACCCCGGGTACCGAATCCTACACCGCGACGGGCCTCTTAAACGACCGGGCCTACACCTTTACCGTCGTGGCGGTCGACTCGGCGGGTAACGTCTCCGGCGGAGTCACCGCCACCGCCACCCCCCAGGAACCGAACGTTGACGCTCCGGCAGAAGTCAGCTCCTTGCAATCGTCCCCCGGCGATGGGCGGGTAACCCTAACCTGGACGGATCCCGGGGACAGCGACCTCGATCGAGTTGAGATACGCTGGGATCCCGACGGCGATACCTGGCAGTCGGTATCCGCCGGAACGGAGAGCTACACGGCGACGGGGCTTACCAACGGACGAAGCTACACCTTTACCCTCCGGACGGTCGACGACGCGGGAAACGCATCGGCCGGGGTCACAATCACCGAAGAGACACCCTTTACCGGAAACGTCCTGACCGACCTCCACCGGCTGGGTGTGCAGTTCGAAGACTACGATTCTGATAGCGGCTGGGCTGTGGTGGTCAACATCGTCGGGGATCAACCAGACATAGCATCCCTGATGCCGGTACCGGACCCGAACCTGGGTACGCTGAGCGGTCTCCGGTTCGTGAGTTTCGAGATCCGCAAGCCCGGCCTGACGCAGGAGCTCCCCACCGGATCCTTCCCCATCAGACCGAACTCCGAGACCTCCGGGAACGCCTTCTCGGCAAACTTCGTCCTCGGTCTCGGCTTGGACTTTGCCAACAATGCGTATCTCGGTTCCGACCATGGCGGTTCCACCTCACCGGAACCGTTCTGGAGCGGCCAGATTTGGGATTACGATATCGAAGACGGGCAGCTGGAGATCAGCCGCTCCGGCTCGAACTACACGCTGGATTTCTCCTTTGACCTTGACACGGGGAACACGGTTACCGGCACATACAGCGGGCCGATCGATCTGCTGCTTGAGGCCGATCCCCCGGACCTGACCCCGCCTGAGGCTCCCACAATCTTGGGAGTCTCCAACGGAACGGTAACCCGAAACAACGTTACCTTCAGCGTAGGCAACATTGAGTCTGGAGCTTGGGTACAGTACTCGGTCAACGGCGGGAGCAGTTGGAGCGCGTACTCCGGACCCGTTACGCTCTCCTCCCACGGAACCTACCAGATTACGGCCCGACAGACCGACGAGGCGGGAAACAGGTCCGACAACGCAACCACGGTGAATGTCACGATTGACAAGGAGGGCCCGGAACCCGTCGGCGACCTCACAGCCACGGCTTCCATCGGCGAGATTCAACTTACCTGGGACGATCCCAATGACTCCGATTTGGACGAAATCGTAGTCTCCTGGACGCCTGCGGATGCCGGAGGAACAGCTACTGTGGCCAATGGAGTCGCAAATTATACTCGAAACGGCCTGAAGGCCAGACGGGAGTACGAGTTTACCGTCCAAGCGCGAGACCAGGTGGGCAATCTCGGTCCGTCGCGGACGGTGACTGCGACGGTGCCTCACCCTAGAGAGGCGTATTTCCCAGGGATAGACTTCTTTCCACTAGGAGACGGAGCGTCGGAAAGCATGGGACCTGATGCTGCTGGATACTATTTTTTATATAGCTTGGCCGAAGGCTTTATTCGCGATCTGGACAGAGCCACCGAGCACTGGACCGAGGATAGCCCTGAGACCTTCACCTTTGAGGAGGGGCAAACCGAATGGACGGTAACCTGGTCATATCGTCCTGCTTCCCTCAATCCGGCGTTCTTTTTTCCAGCAAGATGGTGTTGGGAAGTGTCGGCTCCCGGAGAGGATTACAAGGTTTGCATCACATCTGAGTCTCTGGAAGGAGAAGCGGTCTGGGCATTTGACTACTACTTGGACCCGCCGGATACGTCTCCTTTCTTCTCTGCATCCTTCTTCCGCGATGCCATTCTTGGAACAGCACGATTCGTTACCAGCGGGGATCATATTGATCTATTCTGGCGCTATTTGACCGACGGCGCGAATAGATATGAGGCTCGAATAGAGACCTATCAAAATGACAGCGTGGACGAGTATATTCTGTTCAATATCAGCCAAGACGGGAACGACGGAGATTGGGCGCTGACAGACGGAGAACAGACGATATCAGGCTCTTGGTAGCGACTCTGGGCGCTATTCCCGACGACCCGCCGGGCTGCCGGCGGAAAGAAGACCGGTCCGGGCCTCTGAAGCTCGGGCCGGGCGACTCATCTCTCGGAAATACTGCCATCTCCGGTCCCGCTGCCTTCTGCGCTCTTCAAGGCTGCGTATACGGCCTGCAAATCCCGGCGGCTGGAGACTCCCAGCTTGGCGAGGGCCCGGCTTAGATAGGTCGCCACCGACGGAAGGCCGATGCCGAGCTCAAAGGCTATCTCCTTGTTCGTTCGATTCTCGGCGACGGCCCGGGCGACGGCACGTTCCTTTGGGGAGAGAGAGCGCATTTTTGACAACCCGTCCCTCCCATCCACAAGCAGAATGTAGCGCTTGCCGTCCAGATCGACGTGGTCGAAGAGGATCCATCGCCCATCGATAAGGCCCTTCCAGAGGTCCACAACAGAGGCCGTGCCCCGGCGGAAATCGGCTGCCCGGGCTTTGTCTATTGATCTGACGAGGTGACTCAAGGCCTCTCGCCGGGCCGCCGTAGCGCCGTCAAGCTGCTCCGGGCGGCCGTCGGGACGAAAGACCGCGGCGGCGCGGTGGAGGGGAGCCGTCCCGGCCAGCTCCGAGCGAAGCCGGTAGCCGCAGGCCACATGGTTTCCGAGACGCTCCCACCGCGCCGCCTCCGTGGCGGACAGCAGCCGCGCTTGCGTCAACGGCTGGGCAAAGGCCAGGGCTGCTCCGGGCGCTCTTACGGCCCAGGAAAGCAGGAGATCCCGGAAGCCGAGCCGCCGGAACCGGCTCTCAAGCGGAGGAAAATCGGCCACACGCAAGCCGAGGTTCTGCAGCTTCTCGGAGACGGTAAAGGTGACGCAGGTGCAGGAGGCCCCTTGCATCAAGAGTTGAAACCACCGGCCCTGCAGCTCTTGTCCCACGGGGTCGGTCTCTTCCAAGAAGGCGCGCACCTCGCCGGCCATGGCAAGGCTTCCGAGACGCTTCGGCGGCGAGTCCCGATCCGAGGCGTCAAACTCATAGGAAATAAGGCCCAGCTGCCCCCCTGCGGCGTCGAATGCGAGGTTCGTCAGAATCTGTTGCCATTCAGGCGCCGGTAGGTCGATACGGTAGGACATCTCCACAATGGAAGAGATAGTCCTGTCGTCCTTCGATGCCACTGCCGCTACTCCTTCCCAGGATTGGCCGTAGGCCGCTACCGCTCTATTGTAGGCTATTTTGCTCATGTTTGCACGGCAAGTTCACGCGTCATCAAAGTACGTATGGAAGCCTCTTCTTCGTAACAGCATCTTCGTAGCGAAATCGCAGGGAGGTGCTTTATGAGCATTAAGGGATACCGAATGTGGGCGCTTTCGATGGTGGTTGGAGCGTTTATCGCATTCTTGACAGGCTGTGGCGGCGCCGGCGGTGGGGGCGAGGTCTCGGGAGGCTCTACCATTGCGCTTCCCCAAGACAGCTTCCGGCACTTGGTTCTGACGGACGAGAAATCCACCATGGACGGAGACTTTATGGTGATGGTTCACCTCGTAGGCGGTAGTCTTACTTCCGAGGAAGCCATCGACCTCGTTGCAGAAGGATACCTCACCGGATCCATGAGTGACACGACCTACATACGGATGGGCATCTACGATGGGGATCCGACCACCCCCCTAAAACCGGGTGTCTATCCGGTCCGGTTGGCGCCCCAGGGCAACGACGTAGCATCCGTGTTTCTCGCCACCGGCGTTAGCTATGACTTTGAAAACAACATTCTAGAATCCGTGGATCTTGACGCTGCGACGCCCGGGGAAATTGGCTTCGGAACGGATTACGTTACTACGCAGACCATTGTTGGGGGAACTATTGCCGTGGGAGAAGTCGGCTCTGAGTACGTTTTTGATATAGAGCTCAACACGGAATCGGGTGACAAGATTACTGCGGGCTTTTCGGGTTCGGTGACGGGTATCACCCGAGACTACGATTGCGGCGCGATCTCGCCCGACACCAATGCGGTCTTCCTCTATTACGGAACTAAAGCCTGGGTCTCGGATATGGGCGGAAGCCGCCACCATATCGACCATTTGGTGGAACCTTTCTTAGATGACGGACTTAGCGGCACGTCCGATTTTAAGACTCTCGGCTTTGTCTCTATGACCGGTGACGCGATTGCCGATTTTCCCTCGAATCACTGCGTTCCCTCCGATGTACCGGTAATTGGCGTTATTCGAGACACCGGCAATTCGACCTATCAACTGGCGGATAACTGGGAGGACTTTACCGATGGCACCATTGATACGACCATTGGAACGGCGTTAGGCACGCAGGATCATGTCTACTTCTGGACCGGGAGCAACAACGACGGGACCGCAAGCGGTTACGATTGCGACAATTGGAGTCGGGATTACGGAATAGGAGCGGGCATCAGTAATCGATCAAAAACGACGTCGAACTGGCTAGACGGAGTCAGCAATGCGAATTGTAGTGCAGGTTATGCGCTACTCGGGTTGGCTTTTTGCCTGGACAACTGTATTGTCGAGTGATCCACAAAGAGACCGCCCGACTGGAAAGCCGGGCGGTTCAGTTTCCGGGTCGATAGATCACAAACTCGGCGCCGTTTACCGGAGAGAAGTTTCGGTATACGCCGTCGTAGTAGTTGCCGACCGTCCAACAGAGATCCGCGGCGGGGAAGTCCTTCCAATCCCAGCAGTCACTGTACTCCGTGTTCGTGTCCAAATCGTAGCAGTAGGGATGGCTGGGATCTCCCCGGAAATAGAGCTCATGTGTATCCACCGCCTGCGGTGGATTCGTATGGCCCCGGTAGAGGGTCATTCGCATGCGGATATGGTTGAAGAAGTCATTCCCATCCCAGCGGCCCGTGACCTCGAGCTTACCCCGGTTCACGCTGCCTCCCGGGGGAGTGTAGTTGGTCTTGAACACCACGATGGTACCTTGCGGCAGATCATCTCTGCGGCTTCCGCTATCCGCCCCTGCAAGAATCACGGACTGACCAAAGTCGTCGGTCCAGCTTGCCTCGTAGACGTCGTAGGAATCGATCGAGGCGAAGGTAGGCGAGTAGTTGATCGTATCGGTGAAGGTGGCCACGTTAAGCGCATCGTCTTGGACCTGGATCTGAACGGTCTTGGTACCTGCAATGGGTGAGAGCTCGGTCTCGATCTCCGGACCGGAACTCGGGACATAGGTTTGCCATCTCATGTCGTTCGCGTAGCGGTACCAGGCTGTGTACTTCAGCGGCCGGTAATCGCCGCTCACCGTCAGATCGAGAGTAACGATGCGCTTGTCCGTGTAGGAGTACAAACTGCTCGACACGTCCCGGAGTGTTAGGTAGCCGGTTGGTGGCGTCGTGTCGAGGGTGATGGTGTCCGATGCCGAGGCGACGTTCTCCGCAGCATCCCGGTACTGCGCGTCGACTCTCTTTTCTCCGTCTCCGGCGGACAGGGTAAAGGCGACCGAGTCACTAAAGGCCACCCAGCCGCTTTCGGGATTACCGGGCCAGGCCGCCGTTCCCTCCTTGACCCTCATCTGAGTTGCCCCCGAGGCCGAGCTTCGGAGCCAGACGTCGCGGTCGTTGATATACGGCGGATTGTCGAGGCTCCGAGGATCTCGGTTGATGCGAAAATTGCTGATCGTCGGGGGAACCGTGTCCAAGACGATTTGATCGCTCACCGTCGTGGTGTTTCCCAGGGCATCCGAGAACTCGCCGTAGACGCGCTTGGTCCCGTCTCCGGGGGTGAGCGTCCAGCTCCTGGGGTTTTCCGCGGGGAGCGCGGAGTCTTCCCATTCGATGCTTCCGCCTGCGCTCTCGTTCCCCAAGCGGATGGTCGCGGCATTGGGAGCAACCATCGACACCGAGACGGACCGGGTATTGGTGTAGAGCGCGTCGCCGGCGACGGCGAACTCGACTACTGTGGGCCCTTGGGTTGAGAGCACGATGTTGTCGGAAGCCTCCGCATAGCCGCCCGAGCCATTCCTGAACTCGGCGAATACGGTCTTCTCCCCGTCCCCTTCACTCAGGCTCCAAGGGAAGTCTGACTCCACCGCGTGCCAGGGAATGCCTTCAAAGCTCGGCGACAATTCGTTCCGGAATCGCATCTCTTGGGCGTTCTCCACCGCTATCGAGAGAAGAACATCTCGCGAGTTTGTCGCCGGAGGGTCGCCCGGTTCTACGATGAACCCGGCAACGACGATCTGATGCGATTCCCCCCCGCCTTCGTCGGACCCTCCCCCGGATCCGGCGCACGCGCCGAGAATTAGAATCAACGACGTGGTAAGACCTAACGTTAAGATGCTGTGTGCTCGCATAACTCAGGCCATCGTAGATCGAATATCGTGAGCCGGCATCCGTATAAACGTCCGTACCTTGGATTAAGGCGTCGCCTACGCGAGTATCGCAATCAGGCGCGATGTGCTACAGATGCTAATGAAGCAGTACAGCAGGCTTGCCGGGGATGTGACCCTGGGCGAAGCCCCGCAATGATGGTCTTCGATACCAACACGGAGACGATTGGGGGGTGTGAGCCGCCGCTTGGGGCCCCGGCGCTACTCGAGCCGAACCCCCGGTAAATGCGCGAAATGTGCCGCTTTCTTCGCCGTCGATCAGA
>JBKHCS010000123.1:0-8748 GCA_046541715.1 Spirochaetaceae bacterium | reverse complement strand
GTCGTCGGAGGGGGCTGTTGCCCCGGGCCCGGGGGCGGAGGCGGGGCATCAGGCTGACGCTGAGGCTCAGGCTCAGGCTCAGGCTGCTGGGGCGTCGGGGGCACCGGCTCTGGGTCCGGCGCTACCGGTGCCGCCGGCTCGGGTGCCGGCTCGGGTGCCGGCTCGGGTTCGGGTGCCGGCTCAGGGTCCGGTTGTGTCTGAGGGGCCGGGGTGGCGACCTCCGTCGGGGGCGTGGCCCCGGCGGTCACCAGAATCGCGATAACCTCCTCCTTCAGGGGGTTCCGCTGGGCTAGGTCGATAATCTGAACTCCGGCGGCGTTACCGGCATTCACGTCCGCCCCTGCGGTTACCAAGAGCCGGACCATCTCCGGTGTTCCGGATTCGGCGGCGTAATGAAGCGCGGTGTTGCCCCGGCTATCCCGGGGCCGGAGAGTCGCGCCGGCGAGGAGAAGCTGCCGGGCGAGCTCTACGTTGCCGCCGACTACTGCCATCATCAGGGGGGTTCGGCCGTCGGGGCCGAAGCGGTCCGGCGACGCGCCGAACTGCAACAACACGCGCACCGTCTCGAGGTTGCCGCCCCGGGCAGCGATCATCAAGGCGGTCTCGCCCTGCTGGTTGGTCGCGTCGACCGGTGCTCCGGCGTTCAGAAGCTGTCGGGTAACCCCCGGATCGGCGAGGCCCGCGATAAGAAGCTGCTCTCCGTTGGCCGATCGCAGCCGGGGGTCGAGCCCGGCCTCTAAGAGCACCAACAACACCTCCTCGTTCCCCGATCGGGCGGCGCGAAAGGCCACCTGGGAAACGGCTTCTCCGGTGGCGGGAACCCGGCCCCCGGCCTCCCGGAGCAACTGAGCCGACCGGTTGATCCCGGTAGGCTGAGCGGCGCTACCCTCGAGAGCCCGAAGGAGGGCCGACCACCCGTCCCGGCTCTGAGCGTTGATCGTTTCCGGAGCCACGGTAATCAGTAGCGCGACGCTATCCGAGACGTCCCGGGCGGCGGCGATCATAAGCGGAGTCTGGCCGGCGCCGTCTTGGACACGGCTGTCCATTCCGTAGTCGATAAGCAGGGCGAGGGCCGGGGTCAGCCCGGGTCCCACCGCGTAGAAAGCGAGGTGGAGACCTTGCGCGTCGGTCGCGTTGGGGTCCGCCCCTGCCTGGAGCAAAAGCTCGACCACCATCGGGCGGCCGGACTCGAGGGCCCGGAAAATGGCGCTCCGGCCGTCGTTCGCCCGGAGCGTGACGTCGGCGCCCCGGACCAGAAGCAGCTGTGCCACCTGGACGTGCCCCCCGGCCGCGGCAAACATCAGGGGAGACATACCGCCGGAATCCTGGCCATCTACGTCGGCCCCGGCGTCGAGGAGCAGCTCGGCGATGGCGGGGTATCCCCCGGAGGAGGCGTACATCAACGCGGTCCGGCCGCCGTCATCCCGGGCGGTAACCGTGGCGCCTTGGCTTATCAGGAAGGAAACGGAATCGAACTGCCCGGACTCGGAGGCGATCATCAGCAGGGTCCGGCCGTTTCGTTGCCGGGCGTTGACGTCTCCGCCGTCGGCGACGTATTCCCTAAGGGCGTCGATATCCCCCCGTCTAACCGCCCGGGCCTCGGAACTCGCACACCCGGCTATCACCATTACCACGAGGGCCGCTGCCACAATCGTCGGAAGAACCCGCTGCCTCATCGTCAACCTCCTCTTCGCCTCCCCGCCCCAGTCCCCCTGCTACTACTATATCCCGAACGAAGGGCCGGTTCCACTCGAGAAAACGGAGCCGAAAAGTAATGCGCCGATCGGAAATGTGGAAATTCCTTCAGAGAGAATACATCTCCGGCCGTCGATCCTCGAAGAGCGTGTTGAATTGATTGAGGGCCTTGTTGTCGGCGACCGTCGGGTCTATGTCGATGGACCTAACTGCCGCTTCGGTTTCGGAGAAACAGAGAAGATACTCGCCGTTCGGCGCAACGACTTGAGAGGCCCCGGTAAAGGTCAGCGCGTCCCCCTGGGTGTTGGATTCGCTCCCGACCCGGTTGGCCGTGACGACGAACACCCGGTTCTCCACCGCTCGGGCGTACATCGCCCGCTGGCAGTACGGCAGCACCAGGTTTGACGGATGGAGGATTACCTGGGCCCCGAGGAGAGCCAGCGACCGGGCAGCCTCAGGAAAAATCCAGTCGAAGCAGATCATCATCCCGAACCGGGTCCCGTGATAGTCCACAACGGAGAAACCGGAATTGCCGGGAGCAAAGAACTGCGTCTCCCGGAAGAAGAGATGGGTCTTGCGGTAATGCGCCTTTAGTTTGCCCTCGGCGATAAAGAACGAGGAGTTGTAGAATGTCTCCGCCGGCCACACCCCGGATTCTCGTGCCCGAGGTCCCCCCGGAAGGGCGCCGTGACCCTCCACCTCCGCGTAGCCACCGCAGATGGCGATGCCCCGCTCCTGGGAGAGCTTCTTGAACCCGTCGAAGTAGAAGTTGTCCTGCTCCAGAGCTCCCCGGGCGACTTCTTCGTGGGTGGAGAAGGTGTAGCCGGAGAGAAAGAGCTCCGGAAAAAGATAGAGGTCCGCGTCGACGCTGCCGATCAATTCGAGGGCGCTCTGGTAGTTCCGGGCAATATCGAGAAAGGCGGGGGACGTCTGTGCGACGGCGATTTTGAGCATGGCATTAGAGTATCACAAAACCCATCTCACAGGGACCGAAGGGAAGCTCGGGGAAAAACATTGACAATCTTGTAAACGTTTGCTAAAATCGTAAACGTTTACGATTCTCAGGGAGCACCATGAGGCCCATCACGATCAAGGACATCGCCAAGGCGGCAAGCGTCTCCTACGCAACGGTCTCCCGGGCGCTGAACGGCAAGTACGGCGTCAACGAGGCAACCCGGGAGCGGATCGTTCGGCTCGCCGAAGAGCTCGGGTACACGCCGAACGCCATCGCCCGGGGCTTGGTGAGCAGCCGGACCCACACCATCGGGCTGATCCTCCCGGACATCACCAACCCCTTCTATCCCGAAGTCGCCGGGGGAATCGAAGACGCGGCGGCGGTTCGAGGATGGGGGGTTCTTCTGTGCAACACCAACTGGGACCCCGAGCGGGAGGAGCGCTACCTGCGCCTCCTCACCGAGCGGCGGGTCGACGGCATCATCATCTCGCCGGTCTCCGGGCAGTCCCGGGCTACGAGGGAGGGGATCGACGGCCTGCCGATTCCGGTGGTCTACGTCGCAAAGGCACCGAAGCGGTCGCGCCGGAGCTGCGTAACCATCGACGACGTCCGGGGCGGTTACCTGGCGACGAAACACCTCATCGACGAGGGCTTTCGCGAGATCGGATTTATCGGGGCCGATACCGAGTCGTCGGTAGACGACCGGCTGATCGGCTTCCGGGAGGCCCACGCCGAAGCCGGGATCCCGGTTCAAGAACAGTGGATCTGGCTCGAGGACTTTCGCAGCGAAACGGGCTACCGGACGGTTCGCCGGAGCATCGAAGCCGGCAGCTACCCCCGGGCGATATTCGCCGAGAACGATCTTCTCGCGGTAGGAGCGATCCAAGGGATTCGAGAGCAAGGCCTCCGAGTGCCGGAGGATATCGCCGTGGTCGGCTTTGACGACATCCCCGTGGCGTCGCTGCAAGACGTCCAACTGACCACGGTGGCACAACCAAAACGAGAGATGGGGCGCATCGCCGCCGAGCTCTTGTTCGACGCAATGCTGGACGAGGGCGCCGGTTTCACGACCGCCGGAACCCCCGGCCCCAACCGGGTGGTCCTGGAGCCGGAGCTTATCGTTCGCCGGAGCAGCCGCGCCGTCGGCGCGGTAGACAACGCAACGCGCGCCTAACACGGCGCACCGAGGAGGGCATGTATGGCCGATAAAATGACGGCAGTCAGACTGTACGCAGACTGGGAACCGAAGAAGGATTTCAGTCTAGGAATGAAGGACATCGAGGGACGGCAGACATACTTGGGAAGCAAGGTCTGGCGGAACCCGAAGCTGGTTGTAGAAGACGTAGAGCTCCCGAAGCCGGGCCCCGGGGAGATCGTCATCGAATGCAAGCAGGTCGGAATCTGTGGAAGCGACGTCCACATGGCGCAACCCGACGACGACGGTTACATCTGGTATCCCGGGCTGACGGGTTTTCCCTGCACCTTAGGGCACGAGCTGTCCGGGGTCGTCGTCGACGTTGGGCCTGATACCCTGGACAAGGTAACCCTCCAACCCTACAAGGGCGGCGAGTGGGTCTGCGTGGAAGAGATGGTCTGGTGCGGTAAGTGCAAACCCTGCACCGACGGCTGGCCGAACCACTGCGAGAAGCTCGACGAGATCGGCTTTAACATCGACGGCGGCTTTACCCGGTACCTCAAGGTCCCGGCGAAGCTTGCCTGGCGCCTCGATGAGCTCCGGGAGAGCTACTCCGACGACGACGTCTTCCGGTTGGGGAGCATGGTCGAGCCGACGAGCGTCGCCTACAACGCCGTAATCGAGCGCGGGGGCGGTATCCGCCCGGGGGACAACGTCGTTATTCTCGGCGGGGGCCCGATCGGCATGGCGGCGGTAGCGGTTCTGAAGAAGGCCGGAGCCGCGAAGGTTATTCTTTCGGAACCGGAAGCCGGCCGCCGGGAGATTGGGAAGAAGCTCGGCGCCGACGCCACCATCGACCCGACGAAGGACAAGTTTGCCGAAGCGGTCATGGACATCACCAAGGGCATGGGCGCGAGCCTCTACCTCGAGGCGACGGGCCTTCCCACCCGGGTGTTCCCGGAAATCGAAGAGGCCATCTGGAACGGCCGGACTCTGAACTCCACCGTCGTTATCGTCGCCCGGGCCGACGCCAAGATACCCGCCACCGGCGAGGTCTTCCAGGTCCGCCGGGCACGGATTGTCGGTAGCCAGGGCCACTCCGGCCACGGCACCTTTCCCCGGGTCATTTCGGCAATGGCCGGCGGCATGAACATGCTGCCCATGATGACCAAGGAGATCGGCCTCCGGGAAGTACCCGACAACATCGTCCTTCTGCGGACCGATCGCAAAGAATGCAAGATCAGCTGCCACAACCCCGGCGCTGCGTAAGGAGAGCTACATGATTCGTGGAGATGCAAAGTTTCTAACGACCGACCATCCGATGATCGTCTTTGAAGACAACGCGGTCGGCCGGTTGAAGAAGGAGATCTTCGATGCCCCGATGTCGGAGATCGACAAGATCCTCGCCGAGTACGACATCCCCTCCCCCTCGGAGCTCGGGGTCGCCGGTGCCTACATCCAGACTACCCCCCGGAAGCACCTGGTAGAGAAGCGGCGGAAGAACGACATCGTCATCATTCCCGTGGGAACCACGGAGAACCACGGCGACCACGCCAACAGCGGTCTCGACAACTTCATGGTCAGCATGATCGCCGAAGGCGTCCGGCGCCACACCGCCCGGAAGGGCCACGAGGTCATCCTGACCCATAATCCGCTTACCTTCGGGGGCCATCCCTACCACCATATCGGAATGCCGGGAACCATTCAGCTTCCCCAGGAAGTTGTGGTGGAGACGATGATCCATGTGATGCTCGGGCTCTGGAACGACGGCTTCCGGAAACAGATCATCATCAACAACCACGGAATGCTCTGGATGCTGGAGACGGCGGTCCAGGAGTTCTGCAAGCGCTTCATGTTGCCGGGAATCTTCCGGGTAATGGACTGGCACCGGGCGGTCCGGGAGTTCTTTATTCCCACCGACCGGGAGCACGGCCTGGAGACCACCTTCGTCCACGCCGACGAAAGCGAGACCGCCGTGGCCCAGCTGATGTTCCCGGAGATGATCGACATGCGGTACGTCGTGGACGCAGAAGGCGAATCCTTCCTCCCCGACGGCCACTTCGACAAATCGGTCGACCCCTGGAGACGGCCCCACAAGTGGAGCGAGGGCGAGGGCCACTTCGCCATCGAGATGAAGGGCACTCCCGAGGGCGTCGTCGGCAAGCCGTCGGTGGCCACACCGGAGAAGGCCAAGCGCCCCATCGCCGCGATTCTGCGTTACCTGACCCTGGTCGTAGAGGAGATCCTGGAGAAGTTCCCCCCGGGAACGGTGCCACCGGTGGACAAGGTTACCTTGCGGGATCCGAAGGAGCTCGAGCCCTATCTCAAGGAGCCGGGGAGCCCGGGGTGGAAGTCGGTCTACGAGCTTCCGATGATCGGCCCCTTTCACAAGCACTAGGGAGTGCTCCCGGAGTTGTGTTTCCCCCTCGGGGCGGCAGAGTCCGCCCGGGGGTGGAAGCAGCCGGGTGCATCGATTATGGTTGCTCTATGGAACAAGCCTACCAATTGACGGTCCAGACGGTTCTTCCGGCGGATTACCGAGAAAACGATTCAGTCAAACAGGATTTCGCGACCCTCGAAGAGCTTGGCTTCTGGGGAGTCGAGCTGAACATGGCGGATCCGGCCGACTTCGACATTGCCGATGTGCAGAGCTTTCTCGATGACTTCGGCCTAAAGCTATCGATGTACGCCTCGGGACTGACGGCCAAGACCTTTGGTGTTTCCCTCTCGAGCGAAGACGAGAAGATCCGAAGCCTCGCGGTGGACAAAGCCCGGGAGATGATCTCCCTGGTCAAGGGCACCGGCGCCGGGATTATATTCGGCTTTATGAAAGGCCCCGGAGGGCAGGACAAGGCCGCCGCCGCCCGCCGGTTTCAGAGCTCCCTCGGAGAGCTGGTCGACGCCGCGGTCGAATCCGAGGTTCCCCTCCTGGTCGAAGCGACGAACCGCTACGAAGCGACCCTGGCCAATAGCCTCGATGACGCCTGGGAGTTGGCGGCCCCCTTCGAAGGAAAGAACGTCTACATCCTCCCGGATACCTTCCACATGAACATCGAGGAAGCCGACATGGAGGAAGCTCTCCTCCGTCACATCGATCACTTTATCTCCTTCCATGTCTCGGACAACAACCGCTTCTTCCCGGGTTTCGGCGCCATCGACTTTGCAGAGGTGATGGAGATTCTCGATCGCGTCGGTTTTACCTCCGGTCGTCTGGGTATCGAGGGCAATATCAAGGAGACCTTCGACGCGGATATCCGGCGCTCCGCGGAGCTGCTCCGGCCGCTTATCTCGAGCATTTGACCGGATGTGTTAGACTAACGGTATGACAGACTCAAAGGAACTTATTGAAGCCCTTGTTTCTCAGGTGAAGGCGCTCCTCGCCGACCGCTCGGTAATAGGAGAGCCGCTGACTATCGGCGACACGACGATTGTTCCGGTAGCGAGCTACGGCTTCGGATTCGGCGGGGGTGCCGGCACCGGCGTTTCCGGCGAAAAGCCCGACTCGGGCTCCGGCGGCGGTGCCGGGGGAGCCGGCGGTATCAAGCCGGTGGCCCTCGTCGTTATCGACAAGAACGGAACCCGGGTCGAGCGCCTAAGAGGGTTGTCCGACTCCTTCGCCGAAAGCGTATCGAATGCCGTCGGGCGCATCGTCGAAAAGCAGCGGGGGGGCACCGATTCCGACACCCCGACCGAGGGCGGCACCGAGTAAGAACCCTCCGTGCCGGCGGTAGCGCTCCTGTTGATAATCCTCGCGGCGGCGGGGGCGGTCGCTCTGATTGCCCTGGCGGCTCCCTTCGCATTCCGCTTTCGCCTCGAGCTGCCCGAAAGCGGCTGGGAGGTCCGGGTAACCTGGCTCTGGGATGCGGTGTCGGTCTACCGCAGTACCCCCGGGAAGCGCCGCCGGAAGGCGGACCGGGATAAGGGGCGCCGGGACAAGCGACGTCGCGGTTCCGACAAGAAGCGACGCCGCCGGGTTAAGAACCCCAAAGCCTTCTTGCGAAAGGATTTTCGACGGGTTCTGCTCTCCCTTTCCGCCCGGCTGTTACGCCGGGTCGACGTCCGGACGCTTAGGCTCCGGGTCGTCTTCGGACTATACGATCCCGCCGACACGGGCATGGCCTACGGATGGATCCTCCCGGTTGCCCTTGCGGTCGGCCGTCTGTCCTCGGCCCGGATCGTTGTTGAGCCTCGGTTCGACAACGAGGATCCGGAGATAGAAATTGACGGTGAGGGGCATATTCGGGTGGTACCCATCCTTTTGGCGGCCACCCTCCTAGGGCTGTTCTTCCGCCGGGACGGTTGGATAGTCCTCGGCACGGTCAGAGAGGCATTATGGAGCACCGCGAAACCTTCACGCCGGCGCCGGTGACCGTCGCCGGAATCACCATCGAAGTCGATGTCGCTCTTTCGGTTTCGCTGTGGCATCCGGCCGGAGGCGTCGTTGCCGGGAGCGTCCGGGGCGAACCGGTGACCATCCGCATCTCTACCGGCGGAAAGACGGTAGCCGTCACCCTTTCGGAGTTTACGGCGGACGAAAGCCGTTCTATAATCGAAGCGGACTGAAAACGGTTGCAATCGCCCCACCGCGGGCCCGATTGCACCCTTGCAAGGAGTCGAGGCATGAGCGCTTCCCCGAATAACAATGCTATCCGCGTCGGTGTTATCGGCACGGGCCGGATCGGCCGGATCCATACGACCAACCTTATGCGCCGCATCGAAGGCGCCACCGTGGCCGCCGTGGCGGACCCTTTTGTCGAAAACGCCCGGGAGTGGCTTGAGGCTCTCGGCATCCCCAAGATCCACAAGGACTACAAGAACGTGCTCGCCGACAGTGAGGTCGACGCGGTCTACGTCTGCTCGTCCACCGACACTCACGCTCAGATTATCGAAGAGGCCGCCGCCGCGGGAAAGCACATCTTCTGCGAAAAGCCGATCGACCTGGAGATCGCCAAGGTGCGGGAGG
>JBKHCS010000122.1:0-8750 GCA_046541715.1 Spirochaetaceae bacterium | reverse complement strand
TGGTCCCCCATCGCCCGGCGCCCTTCGGCCTTTCCCGGCCCCTCGGAGACCCGGCTGAGGGCATCCGGGCGGTCGAGCATCTCCGGGAGGAGCTCGACCCCGAGCCCCGGTCCTTCCGGGATGTCTAAGGTTCCCCGGTCGACCGTCGGCTCCCACCCGGACATGGTTCCAAAGTAGGTGCGGTAGAAGGCCCGGACCGACTCGCCGAAGACCAGGTTGGGCAGGTGAGCCCCGAGATGCATGCAGGCGGCGTGGCAGATGGGGCTCGCGACATTGTGGAGGACGAGCGGCGTGCCGTAGGCCTCCGCGAGATTGGCAATCCGCCGGGTCTCGGCGATACCGCCGTTCCAGAGGGGGTCGGTCATAACCATCTGAGTGGTTCCGGCGGCGAGCCAGTCGCGGTACTGCCACCGGGTCATCAAGAGCTCCGAGCCGACCAAGGGTATCGAGGTACTCCGGGAGAGCTCCTTTATTTCCGCCGGGTGCACTGCGGCGATCGGGTCCTCTACGAAGAGAATCGAGTAGGGCTCGAGGGCCCGGGTTATCCGCTCTGCCGCGGCGCGGGTCCACCGGAAGTGCATCTCGATGCCAATCTCCATATCGAGACCGACCCGGTCCCTGATCTTTCGTATCGGGGCAAGGCCTTCTTCGATCTCCCCCGGAGAAATGTAATGGCCCCCGGAGGTCTCGCTGAAGCGGTCGAAGGGCCAGATCTTCATTCGGTTGATGCCGTCGGAGAGAAGGCTGACCGCGAGGGCCCCGGGCTTCTCGTGCCAGGCCTCGTAGTCCGGGAGGGCCGGGGTCCCGATGCAGGTGTTGTAGGTTGGAACCCGGTCCCGGCACTTTCCCCCGAGAAGCTGATACAGCGGGGCTCCGAGGCGTTTACCGAGAAGGTCCCAGAGGGCAATCTCCACCGCCGATAGCGCGCGAACCTCGGCGCCGGCGTAGCCGTGGTACATGATGTTGTCCATGACGAAGCGCCAGATTCCTTCGATGTCGTCGGCTTCTTGGCCGAGGACCAGGGGCGCGACGGTCCCGTGAATCGCCGCCTCGGTTCCGGGGACCTTGTCGACGCTCTCCCCGAGGCCGATAAGCCCGCCCTCGCTGTGGACCCGGACGACGACGATCCGGGGGAGTTCGGGCCAACGGATCGTCTCTATCTTTCTTATGCGCATAGATGCCACGATTCTACTCGCCAATACGCCGCCCCGGATAGTCGTCACGGAGCGGAGTGCCCACTACTACACACTTTGAAGGTGATATTGACATTTTATCAAAGATGGATATAATAAACTTATAGGTAATAACGAATGAATCAGGACGTAACCAAGGCCCGATCCTCTCTGGGGACGCCGCTCCACCATCTTGCGGCCCTCAGCCGCGCCTCGGACGACGAAGCCTACTTCCGCCGTCTCGGCGAGGCTCTCTCCGCGTTGATCTCCGACGCGATCGTAATCGTCAACAGCATCGACGAAGGGCGGGGAACCGCTCGGGTCGAATCTATCGAAGGACTCGCATCCGGTTTCTTCGGTCGGTTCGTCTCGGTTCTCGGCTTCGACCCCGTCGGTAAGACCTTCAACATTTTGCCGCAGTTTCGCGCTATCTACAACGGGGAGGGTCTTGCCCGAGTCGACGACGGTGTTCAAGCCTTCTCGGGCAGTGAGCTTTCGGCACGGGTTGCGCACCACCTTGGGACGATGTTGGGCGTAGGAGCCGTCTATTCGGCAGGCCTCTTGTCGAAGGGTCGACTTCTCGCGTCCGTCCACCTGTTACTCCGGCACCGTTCGGAGCTTCCGGAGATTCAATTCCTGAACGACTTTCTGTCCGCCGCCTCGGGTCTTCTGCAACACCGGGTGGCCGAAAGCGCTCTTTCCGAACAGGGCAAGCAGCTGAACGCCCTCCTCGACACTACCGACGCCCAGGTCTGGTACCTCCTCGACGAGAATACCTACGGGGAGGTCAACCGCGCCCACGCGGAGTTTATCGGGTTGACGCCGGAGGAGGCTTCCTTCAAGCCGATGTCGGAGATTCTGTCGGAAGAAGCAGTTGCAACGTGCAGGGCGGGAAACCGTCTCGTCTTCGCCTCCGGGGAGCCGTTGAGCACCGAGGAGTGGCTCGTGGACCCGAAGGGGGAGCCGCGGCTGCTATCGATTTCCAAGACACCGCAGATCGGCGACGACGGCAGGGTCGACCGCGTAGTCTGCGTCGGGATCGACATAACCGAGAGCCACCGGGCCAAAGAACGAATGCTCCGTTTCGGACGCCTCGAGAGAATTCTTACCGAGGCAAGCTCGGCCTTCCTCCGGGCGACTACCCCGGGGCAACTTCAGACCGACGTCGTCGAAGTCCTCGGACGCCTCGGGGAAACCCTCGGCGCCGACAGAGCCTTTCTACGGATCGTCGACGAGACGGCTCCGATTCCCTCGGGGATCTACCAGTGGCACGCCGGCGACCTGAGGGCGATGGAGCCGGTTTTCGAGGCGCCGGAGAATGGGCACAGGGCTCCCTGGCAGCGACTCCTCGTCGACGAGGGGGTGATAATGCTTCCCGACCTGTCGACGCTGTCGGGGCATCACGACCGCGAACGAGAGAGACTATGGGCTCAGGGGGTCGAAGCCGCTCTCGTGGCTGCCGTCTACTCCGCCCGTGCAGAGCTCTACGGATTTGTCGGATTCGCGGCCCGGGAACGGCTCGACTGGGACGAGACCGCCGCCGAGCTGGTAAAGACCCTTTCGAGCTCGATCGCCGCTGCGCTGCGACGGCTGTCCCTCGAGACGGAGGTCCGAGAGGCAAACGAGCGGCTCCAGGCAACCCTCGACGGGACCGGAGCCGGCACCTGGGAGTGGAATATCACCACCGGCGAGACGGTCTTCGACGAAGGCTGGGCCGGTATGCTCGGCTACACCTTGGCGGAGCTCATGCCGACATCCATCGGGACTTGGAAGAAACTAACCCATCCGGAGGACCTCCTCCGCGCCGGGGAGGCCTTAGAACGGCACTTTTCCGGGGAAACCGACCGGTACGACTGCGAGCTCCGGATGCGCCACAAGGAGGGGCACTGGGTCTGGATCCAAGACCGCGGTCAGGTCGTCGCCCGGGCGGACGACGGGTCCCCTTTGCGGGCATTCGGTACCCATATCGATATTTCCGCCCGAAAGCGCGCCGAAGCGGAGCTCGCCGAGAGCCACGCGCTTCTCGAGAGCGTCTTCGACGGGATGCAAGACGGCATCAACATTCTCGATGCGGATATGCGGGTTCTTAGGATGAACGCCTGGATGGAGCGGCGGTACGGCGCCACCGAAGCCCTTGCCGGAAGACGCTGCTTCGAAGTGTTCCATGCGCGATCCGAGGTGTGCGATGAATGCCCCGTGGCGGTCTCCCGAAAGAGCGGCCGCGTCGAGATCGCAGACCGGGAGGTTACCGACCGAGATGGAAACCGCCTGTGGATTCAGTTGACGTCCCATCCATTGTTCGGCCCCGACGGCGTCTTAACCGGCTTCGTCGAGCACAGTAAAGACATCACCCGGGAGAAGGAAGCCCAGGAGGCCTTGGAAAAGAGCGAGGCGAAGTACCGAAGCCTCTTCGAGAACATGTCGGCGGGATTCGCCCTCCACGAGGTCGTCACCGACGCCGAGGGAACCCCGAGGGACTACGTGTTCCTCGAAATGAATCCTGCTTTCGAAGAGATGACCGGTCTGACCCGAGAGGCGGCCATCGGGAAGTCCGTCCGGGACCTCGCGCCCAACATCGAATCGGATCCCGCCGACTGGATCGGGCGCTACGGCCGGGTGGCCGTGACCGGCGAGGCCATGCAGTTCGAAAGCTACTCCCGGGAGCTCGAGCGATGGTTCTCGGTAACCGCCTACAGTCCCGGTCCCGGGCTCTTCGCGACGGTCTTCGAGGATATAACCGGCCGAAAGCAGATGGAAGAGTCCCTCGCGGCAAAGACCGCGGAGCTCGAGCGTTTCTTTACCGTCTCCCTGGACCTTCTGGCCATCGCAGACACCGAGGGCCGCTTCCAACGCCTGAACGCCGCCTGGGAGCAGATTCTCGGGTACCCGATCGCCGACCTCGAAGGTCGGCCCTTTCTCGACTTCGTCCACCCCGACGACGTCGACGCCACACTCGAGGCGATGAAGGCCCTCGGGGAGCAGAAAAAAGTTATCAACTTCGTAAACCGCTACCGCGCCGCCGACGGGAGTTACCGGTGGATAGAGTGGCGCTCCCACCCCGAGGGAGGGGTCGTTTACGCCGCGGCCCGGGATGTAACCGAGCGCATCGAGCGGGAGGAAGCGGCCCTCGAGGCGAGCCGGGCGAAGAGCAGCTTTCTGGCGAACATGTCCCACGAGCTTCGAACGCCGCTGAACGGTATCGTCGGTTTTAGCGATCTCCTTCTCGAGAGCGACCTGCCGCCGACCTACCGCTCCTACGTAGAGAACATCCACACCTCCGGCGAGACGCTGATGTCCCTGATCAACGACATCCTCGACTTCTCGAAGATCGAGGCCGGTCGCATGGACCTGGATCCTCGGCCTGTCGACCTGCCGGGTCTTTTGGAGAACGCGGTCCAGACCGTGCGATTCGTGGCCGAAAAGAAGGGACTCCGCCTGGTGCCGAACCTGGACCGGTCTATGCCCCGCTTCGTCGAGGTCGACTCCGTTCGTCTGACCCAAGTCCTCGTCAACCTCTTGGGAAACGCCGTCAAGTTTACCGAGGAAGGGGAGATCGAGCTCAAGACCGTTCTCCGGAAACGGACCCGAAAGAGCGTCCGTCTCGAGTTTTCGGTCCGAGACACCGGGATCGGCATCGCGCCGGAGAATCAAGAGGTAATCTTCGATTCGTTTACCCAGGCGGACCCTTCGGCTACGCGAAAGTTCGGTGGTACCGGACTCGGGCTCGCCATATCTAACCGCATAATCGAGTTGATGGGCGACCGGCTGCGCCTCGAAAGCGCCGTCGGAGAGGGGAGTACCTTCAGTTTCGTCGTGGATCTCCCTCTCGGAAACAGACGCGTCCACGCGTCGAGTATCTCAGGCGCCGCCGGCGTCCCCCGTGCGGAAAACCACCCCGGCCTGCCGGCAAAACCGTCGCGCCGAGACCCGCTCATCCTCGTCGCAGAAGACGAGCGGATGAACGCCTTGGTGGCCCAGACGATGATCCGGCGCATTCTGCCGGAAGCCCGCGTTGTGGCTGCGGCGGACGGGGAAGAGGCGGTGGCGCTGTTTCAGAGTGAGAAGCCGGACTTGGTGTTGATGGATATCCAGATGCCGAGGCTCGACGGTTACGCCGCCGCCCGGAAGATTCGGTCCCTGGAAGCCGAGGCTACGGCAGGCCCCCGGGTTCCCATGTTGGCTCTGACCGCCGGGGTTATCGCCGGGGAACGGGAACGCTGCCTCGACGCCGGTATGGACGACTACATCTCCAAGCCTGTCGTTATTCAGACCCTCGAAGACGCTTTCCGGGACTGGCTCCCGGGGGGCCGGGCTTAGTACTCCGCCGCCCCGATCGACCAGGGCACGGTTCTTTCATCGCCGTGGTAGTCGATCGGCTCGGGCGGGAACCCGGAGGTGGGGTAGTCGCTTTCCCCCGAAAGGTCGAACCCGCCTTCGGTAACGCTCGCCGGTGAGCCGGCGGAAAGACGCCAGTCCCCTCCCGGCCGGTCCTCGAAAACCGGGTCCCGGAAGAGATTGCCGTCCGTCGGATTTCCGGCGTCCTCGGTCGTTACAGTCCAGTCGTTCAGGTCGGCCTCGGTGTTGTAGTTCGACGAACCGCCGTCGACGTAGAGCGCCGTGGGGGTGTCGAAGATCACGTTGCTCTGGAACCGTATCGGGTCGGAGCCGGCCGCTTCCTCGTAGACGCCGTAGCGGACCGGCCCTCCGTCCGAGAAGAGAACGTTATTGACGATGCTCGGCCCGCCGCCGTCGATGGCAATGGCGATTGCAGCGCCTGTGCCGTACCCCCCCTGGGCCGTCCCGGCGTTCACGGTGTTACTCCAAATTCGCGCCGTCGCGCCGTCGGCCAAGTCGATCCCCACTGCCTCTCTGCCCAGGCCGCCGTCTATCCAGTTGTTTGCGATTGTTCCGTCGGAAGAGGCACCGTAGAAGAGGACGGCGGCGCTCCGGTTGGGGCTCCGGGGGCCCGCGTCGATGACGTTCCCGACCACGGTCGCCGAGGAGTCGACCACGTGGATACCGTAGCTCCGGTCCCCGTTTCTAACTGTCTTTCCCGTTATGGTATTCCCCTGGATGGTCGGGGAGCCGCCGTTCAGGACCAGGACGCCGTAGGCGTGGTCTATGCCGGTTCCCCCGAAGATCGTGTTGCCGACAACGGTTGGACTCCCGCCGTCGCAGAAGACCCCGGCGCTATATCTGCCATCGGGACCCATACCACCTCCGCCCACGAGGTGGAGCCCGTCGATCCGGCTGCCGGAAGTGATTTCGGGGCCCGCCTCCACCGCCGCGTCGGGGGCACTCTGGGCGGATGGATTAGACGCCGCAGTGTTCTCGATCCGGGAGACGTAGAGCTCCGTGTCGCGGTGCCAGGTCCCGATTTCGTAGCCGCCGTAGAGGGAGACGTCCGGCGCGAGAACCACCGGCGTCGTTACCAGGTAGGCCCCGGCTTCCACGAGCACCGCGGCGCTGCTCCCAATGGCCGCGGCAAGGTCTACGCCTTTTTGCACCGTGGCAACCGGAGCGTCCCGGGCGCCGTCACCGGTCACGTCGCTCCCGGTCGTTGCCGAGACAAAGATTGCGTCGGCGGAAAAGGTGGCGCAGCGGTTGGTCCGAGTGGTGCTAATGCCTCCATACTCGGCTTCGATGGTTGCAATTCCGGACCCCGCCACGGTTGCCAAACCTCGGGTGCCGGGGCCATTACTTACCGTCGCGACGGCTTGGTCGCTACTCCGCCACCTGGCATCTTCGGTCACGTCCCGGGTCGAGCCGTCCTCGAAGGTCGCGATAAGGCTAAACTGCTCCGGGGTGACGCCGGACACGTCGGCGGAAGAGGGAGTTACTGTGAGGTCGGTTATGCGCAAGCTCAGGGCCCCGGAAAAATCATCGGCCAAGGGGTCTACCGGGCTGTTCAGATTCCAACAGGCGGAGAGGAGGGCGAGGAGGAGAGCGCTCAGAACAGCGGTACCGGCTTTCATGACGGTGGTAACCAAATCTATCACGCCGGCGTCGCAAAAAACCAATCTACGAAGACGATCGAAAGAGAACGATACCCCGGCCCGTATAGCCGAGTGCTCTTGGCAGCTCTACTGAATATCTATACACTCCCGGGAAAGTTTATTCAGGGAGGACGCACATATGAGTGATGCGCCGAAAAGTCTGGCCGTCGAACGGAAGGAGGACTTTCCCCTTTCCGAAGTCCCGATGGAGTCCCGCAAGAGTCTCTGGTCAACCTCCGTCATCTTGCTGGGCTTCACCTTCTTTACCGCCACCATGTGGGGCGGGGGGAGCCTTGGGGTCGCCTTTCCCTTCTGGGACCTCCTGGGCATCATCGTCCTCGGTAACCTGCTTCTCGGAGCCTACGTCGCCATTCTCGGACTGATCGCCTTCCGGACGGGCCTCAACTCCGTCCTCCTCGCACGATTTAGTTTCGGCGACTGGGGAAGCAAGTGGCCCGACTTTGCCCTCGGCTTTACCCAGGTAGGGTGGTACGCCTGGGGTACGGCGACAATCGCCCTGGTCTTTACCCAGCTCCTCGACCTTCCGAGCGGCTGGAACATCCCCTTGATGATCCTCTTCGGATTCGCCTTCTCCTGGACCGCCTACGTCGGCTACCGGGGTCTCGAAAAGCTGTCGATCTTTTCGGTTCCGTTGATGACTATCCTGATCGTATGGAGTTTCGTGATCGCTTCCCGGGATGCCGGAGGATTGGCGGGGCTCACGGCGATTAGCCCGTCGGAGAGCATGAGCCTCGGCGCGGCGATAACGATAGTCTTCGGTACCTTCGTCAGCGGCGGTACCCAAGCTACCAACTGGACCCGGTTCGCCCGTTCGGCGAAGATCGCGGTTCTCGCGAGCCTCTTTGCCTTCTTTATCGGGAATGGGTTAATGGTCTTCGCCGGGGCCTACGGCGCCATCGTCTACCAAGAGCCGGACATCGTAAACGTCCTGACCCTCCAGGGCCTCCTCTTGGCGGGCATCCTGATGCTTTTTCTCAACATTTGGACCACCCAGGACAACACGGTCTATAACTTCTCGGTAGCCGGGTGTAACCTGATCCGGTCGGAGAACCGGAAGCTTCTTACCATCATCGGCGCCGCGATCGGCACCTTGCTGGCTATTTTCGGCTTCTACGATTGGTTGGTTCCCTACCTTGTCCTGCTCGGCACCTTTATTCCGCCGATCGGGGGCGTCATCATGGCGGACTTCTTCTTCAAGCACCGGGGAAAGTACCCGAAGCTCTCGGAGATCCGCCTAAGAAAGTTCAACTTCGCCGGCCTCGTCGCCTACGTCGCGGCCTCGGCGATCGCCTACTTCTCGCCGGGAATCCCGCCGATAAACGGGATTATCTCCGCGGCGGTTATCTATATCATCCTAGACCTCATTCTCAAAGCGGTGGGGGCCCCTCAGGACCATGCCACAAGCGTTTGATCTCCTCCTAAGAAACGTCGTAACCCCGGTCCACGGTAACCCCGTGGACTTGGGGATTCGAGACGGAAAGATCGCGACGATTACGCCCGCCGAGACCGAGGCCGGGACCCCGGCGTCGGGGGGCACCGCACCGGCCGAGGTTATCGACGG
>JBKHCS010000121.1:0-8828 GCA_046541715.1 Spirochaetaceae bacterium | reverse complement strand
GTCGGCGGAAGCTTCCGGAGCTCCCTCTACGCCAACGTCTACCCCTTGTTCCGCCGGGAGCTCCGCCGGACTATCGTCGAGGCGTAGGCTATACTTCCTTGTTTTCTTCGTAGACCTCTCGAATCTCCTGTAGAGCATCGAGAAAGGCGTCGAAGACCTTCGGGTCGAAATGGCTCCCTCGCCCTTCTCGCATAATTTCCAAGGCAGTCTCCACCGACATGGCGTCCTTGTACGGTCGCCGGGAGGTGAGGGCGTCGAAAACGTCGGCTACCGCGGTAATGCGCCCGGCAATCGGAATGTCCTCGCCGGCCAAGCCCGCCGGGTAACCGGTGCCGTCGAACTTTTCGTGGTGCCCGGAGATTATGTCCAAAGCCGTGCGGAGCAAGGAGATGTGAATAATGCGGTCGAGGTCGCGGTCCATCGTTTCGACGACTTCTACACCGATGGGCACGTGCCCTTCGATAACCCGCCGCTCCTCGGGGTCCAGCTTACCGGGCTTGAGAAGAACGGCGTCCGGAATGCCGATCTTGCCGATGTCGTGGAGCGGGGCGAACCAGAGTATTTCGCGCAGCATCGTCGGGGTTACCCGGGGGTCGCGATCCGCGAGACGGCGCCCGATCGCGTAGCTGTATCGAGACATTCGGGTTATGTGGAGGGAGGTCTCGTTGTCTTTTCGCTCCATCAACTTGACGAAGGCTTTGGCCGTCGAGGCGACAATCTGTTGGATGAGGTAGTGAAAATAGAGATGCTGCTTGAGCAGGTTGATAATCCGCACCCCTCGACTAATATGGCGCTCGTCGTAGGCGTCTTTTTCCCGAGAGGAGATAAAGAGAAATCCGACGCACCGATCCCGGATGGTAATCGGAAAGGTAAGGCTCGATCGCATTCCCTCTTTGAGTACCAGCTCGGTTCCCTCCGACTGGTGGGTATCTCGAAAATGCGCCTCGAGGTCGTTGATGATTCGAGGTCTTCCCTCTCTGCTTAGACGGCCGAGACTCGTGTTCTTAAGAGCCTCTCGGAATCCGGGCTCGAGGTGGACGACGGATCCGGAAATGGCGGCGGATTCGGCGACAACGTCCCCTTGCCCGTCGACGAAGGCGACGGCAAGGCGATCACAGGGGATGGTCCGCTCGAGCCGGCTCTTAAGCTTGGGCATAAAGCTCTCCAGATTTCCGTACACGAAACGGCCGGAAGTTTCCCGGTCCTCCCGGATCTCCTCGGCGATCGCACCGGCGGCGAGAAAAAGCTCTTCTTCCTCCTGCCACTCCGGCTCGTAGTCTAACTCTTCGGTCTCGTATAGCAGAAGGCGGGAGACTTGCCGCATCAGATTCCCGGCGTTGACCGCCAACCGGCGGTAGCTGCGATGCACCCTCACCACGGCGGCAAAGAGGGCCCCGATCAAAAGAAGAAGTGCGCCGATGGAAAGCCCGTAAAAGAGCGACTGAAGCTCCTGCCTCCGGATATACTCCAAATTGATTCGCCGGGCCGGCTCGACGACCATCGACCGAAACGCCTCAGGACCCATCTGTTCGATGATCCCTTCGGGATTCCGGAGAGCCGTTACGGTCGCTTCGTCCATCCAAACGCGGGGGATGGCGTCAAGGACGCCTTGGGAAGCCTCGACGATCTCGGGCATCCCCGGAGAGCCGGGCGCGATCCGGTACTCTATAAGCGCCGCCACCGCCCGGTTGACGGCTACCAGGTAGCTCCGGAGTTCCCGAGCTTCGATGCGGTTTGTGTATTCGATTACGACAAAGACTACAAGGGCAACCGCAGCCAACCCTGCCAGGAGCACCAGGCCCCTCAGTTGTCTTCGAACCGAAGTATCTAATGTAGTCATTTTGTCTAATAAGATTATCGTCTCGCGTCGAAGATTTCAAGGTTTTCCCGGGTAAACCGACGCATTTGTCCCTTGTCACCGGTTTCCGAAACCGGCTGTCCAAAGCCAAGGGGAGTGCACTACAATCGCCGAAGAAGGCGGTACACCTACGATGCATCAACTCATAACCTAGAAGCCCATGGCGGCGACACTGCTCTGGTACGACCTCGAAACCTTCGGAACGCATCCCCAGTGGGACCGGATCGCCCAGTTTGCGGCGGTTCGTACCGACGGTAGCTTTCGCGAACTCGAGGCCCCGCAGGTTCTCTACTGCCGCCTTTCTCCGGACTACCTTCCGCACCCCGATTCCTGCCTTGTTACGGGGATTACCCCGCAACAGGTAAACGAGGGGGGCCTCTCGGAACGGGAGTTCGCCGCCGCTATTCACGAGGCGATGAGCCGTCCCGGAACGACGACCGCAGGCTTCAACACAATCCGCTTCGACGACGAGTTCGTTCGGGCCCTGTTCTACCGTAACTTCTACGACCCCTACGGCCGGGAGTATCAGGAGGGGAACGCCCGGTGGGACATCATTGACTTGGCGCGGATGTGCCGGGACCTCCGCCCGGACGGTGTGGAGTGGGTCACCGACGAGAACGGCAAGCCGTCCTTCCCCCTCGACGGGCTCGCCCGGGCCAACGGCCTCGAGCACGGGAAGGTTCACGACGCCCTCTCGGACGTCCGGGCGACGATAGCCCTGGCCGAGCGTATCCACACCGCCCAGCCGAAGCTTTTCGGGTACTATTTCGGCCTCCGGAAGAAGGACGCCGTCCGGAAGCTTCTGAACCTTCAGGCGATGGAGCCGGTGGTCCACACGTCGGCAATGTTCACCTCCGCCGCGGGATGCACTACCCTCGTCCTGCCCTTGAGCGTCCACCCCACCCAGGGAAACGTCGTGGTAACCTACGACCTCCGGCGGGATCCGGCCGACTGGATAGACCTGCCGGTCGAGGAGATTCGCCGACGGGTGTTTACTAAGAGGGAGGACCTCGAAGACGACCTGCGGATTCCGCTAAAAGGGATCCACCTCAACCGCTCCCCGGCGGTCGCCCCCAGGAACACCCTCTCGGTGGAACGGGCTCGGGCCCTCGGCATCGACGTGCGCCGGTGCCTCGCCCACGCCGAGACCCTCCGGGGACGCCCGGACCTGGTACAGAAGGTGCGGGCGGTCTACGAAAACCCTCCCCGGCGCCACTTTAGTGACCCGGAGCTGCAGATCTATTCCGGAGACTTCTTTCCGGATGAGGACCGGGAGGAGTTTGCCGTAATCCGGAACGCCCCGCCGGAGGTTCTTAAGGCGACCCCCCCGCCCCTCTACGACCCCCGGGGACCGGAGCTCCTTCGGCGCTACATCGCCCGAAACTTTCCCGACTCGCTTACCGGCGAGGAAGAGCGGCGGTGGAAGAGCTTCTGTGCGGCGAGAATTCTTACCCCGGAGCCCGAGGGTGTTATCGACTTCAATACCTTTCGCCGGGAGGTTGCGAACCGGCTCGCCCGCCTCGATACACCCGCAGAAGACAAGAGGATACTCAAAGCCCTCGCTGAGTACGGCGAGTATCTCGAAAAGACGGTTCTAACCTAGGAGGACACGGGAGGGGCAGAGGTGTCGGACTACGTATCGGTTGACGCCGTAATCAACGAGCGCGATAATCGAGGTTATAGTAAACTGACCCCGGTCGTCGCGCCGGAGTCACAAAAAGGAGAAGACTATGAAGAAACGCTTGTTCCTACTAGCGGTCGCAGTACTGCTACTCGCTCCGGCTTTCCTCTTCGCCGGCGGTGAAGCCGAAGGAGGTGGTACTCAGGTCATCAACGTGGCGTCGACCTTTCCCGGGGGCTCCCCCCAAGACCAGGGTCTGAATCGCTTTAAGGAGCTCGTCGAGGAAGGGAGCGATGGTCGCTTTGAAGTTATTATCCACACCGGCGGCGCGATGGGTGACGAGCGGGAAACCTTCGAGATGCTCTCCGCAGGCGAAGTCGAGTTTGGCGCCGTCGGTTCCAACGACATCTCGACCTTCTACCCGGAGTACGCCGTTTCGGAAGTACCCTACATCTTTTCCAGCGTCGACCAGTTCTGGTCCTACTGGAACGGTCCCCTAGGGGAGGAGATCCACGACCTTATCGAAGAGGAACGGGGTGTCCGAACCCTCGGCGTCGTCCTCCGGGGAGCCCGGTACCTGACGGCCAACCGACCCGTCCGGAGCGTCGAGGAGGTCCAGGGACTCCGGTTACGGCTTCCCCAGGTCGGTTCCTGGTTCGCCGTTTGGGAGCACCTTGGTGCGCTTCCCCAGCCGGTCAACTTCTCCGAAGTCTACCTTGCCCTCCAGACCGGAACGGTCGAAGCCCAGGAGAATCCCCCGGAGACCATCCTGAACTACAAGTTCTACGAAGTGCAGGACTACCTTATCCAGACGGAGCACATCTACTCCGCCGCACGGTTCCAGATGTCGATGGATTGGTTCAACAGCCTAAGCCCCGAGGACCAGGGATTGATCACGGTCTCGATGCAGGAAGCTACCGATTTCGCCAACTCTCTTACCGAGAACGGCGATGCCGAGTTCGTAAGGATTCTGGTCGAAGACCACGGCATGGAGCTGATCGAAGTCGATCAGGACGCTTTCAAGGAAGCGGTGCAGCCGGTTCTCGAGGAACTCGCTCGGGAAGACTGGAAGCCCGGCCTCTACGAGCAACTCCAGGATCTCTAGACCCCGGCCGCATGACTAAGATACCATTAGACGCCGCAGCCTTGTGCTGCGGCTTCTTTTTGGGAGGCGCATTGTGGAAACACTCAAGCGAATACTCGAAGCGATAAACGCGTTCGTTCTTTTGGTGATGTTCCTCTTGGTGATGATAACCATCGTCTTCCGGAACATCCTCCAGCTTCCTGCCTCCTGGTCCCAGGAGCTCTCGGAGTACATCTTTGTATTCCTGGTCTTTATCGGTTCGGCGGCAGCAATGAAGGAAGAACGCCACATCAGCATCGACGTCATTACCCTGATCGTCTCCTCCAACGTCCAGCGGATTTTTCGGATTATTGCTCGCCTCTTGATGATCCCCTTCGTCTATATCCTGGTAGTCGGGAGCATCACCAATATCCAGGCGACCTGGAACAACTATCTGCCGACGGTGACGTGGTTTCGAATCGGGATTATCTACCTCGTCGTCTTCGTCGGCGGTGCCATCATGCTGTTTTATCTGCTGGCAAACCTTGTTCTGGACATTATGGGGAAGTTCACTCCGGTTACTCTGGCCGACGAAGTCGAGACTGAGGGGGGCGTAACATGATCTATTTTCTAACCCTGGGACTCGTTCTGCTGTTGGCCCTCGGCGTCCCCGTAGCCTTCGCCTTGGGACTCTCGGCACTCTTCGGGTACGTCTTTAATACCGGCGGAAGCATCATCTGGACCTCAATCTCCCGGAACATGATGTTCGGGTTGAACAACTTTCTGCTCTTGGCGATCCCCCTCTTTATTCTTTCCGCCAAACTGATGAACACCTCGAAGATTACCGCGAAGATCTTCGGTTTCGCCCACTCCGTCGTCGGGTTTCTTCCCGGAGGTCTCGGCCACGCGAATGTGGTTGCGAGTCTGATCTTCGCGGGAATGTCCGGCGCCGCGGTCGTCGACGCTGCGGGGCTCGGACAGATCGAGCTCGAGGCGATGGAGGAAGGCGGGTACGACAAGGGCTTCAGCGTGGCCATTACCGCCGCCTCGTCGACCATCGGGCCGATCTTTCCGCCGAGCCTCCCGATGGTCGTCTTCGGCTTCATGTCCGGGGTATCGGTGGGGCGCCTCTTTCTCGGGGGCGTCGTCCCGGGCTTAATCATGACGGCGATCCTGATGCTGATGGTTGCCTACTTCGCCCAGAAACGTAAGTATCCCCGGCTCCCCTTTCCGACCTTCGTCGGATTCTTCAAGAGTCTCCTCGACGCGATTTTGCCCCTGTTGACGCCGGTTATCCTCCTCGGGGGTATCTGGTCCGGCGCCTTTACGCCGACCGAAGCCGCCGCGATCGCGGTCCTCTACGCCATGATTATCGGAAAGCTCTCCCTGAAGGAGCTCGGCTTCAAGGAGTTTCGCCACGTCTTGATGGAAACCGCCCGAGAGACGGCGGTAATCGGCATTATCGTATCGGCGTCTTCCTTCTACGGGTGGATTTTGATGCGCTCCGGGCTGACGGTCCGGGTGGCCGCCGGGTTGATGGGGGTAAGCGAGAGCCCGCTGATGATCCTTCTCCTGATCAACCTATTCCTCTTCGTAATCGGCTGCTTTCTCGACCCGACGGTCGCCATTCTGATCCTCACGCCGATATTTATGCCGGTCATTACCCAGGCGGGTATCGACCCGGTCCATTTCGGCGTGGTGATGGTCCTGAACCTGATGATCGGGCTTTTGACGCCGCCCTTTGGGATCGTGCTCTTCGTGATGGCGCAGGTGTCGGGAATGCCTTTTGCGCGGGTGGTCCGGTCGACGGCCCCCTTTCTGTTGCCCCTGGTGCTGGTCCTGGTGCTTATTGTGTTGGTACCGGAGGTGGTAACGGCCCTGCCGAACCTGCTCTACGGAGGCGCGGGTTAGGCGACCTGGAAGCGTTTGACGGCGTCCCGGTTTAGCTCGATTCCGAGCCCCGGCTTGGTCGGGGCCGGGACGCTCCCGTCGACGAGGGATAGATCCTCGGTTACGAGCTCCCGGCGCAGCACCTCTTCGCAGATCTGCGGCGGGAGGTACTCGACGTAGGGGCAGTGGGGCGTGACAAGCGCCATGTGGACCGTCGCGGAAATCGAGATTCCGGTCTTCCAACAGTGGGGCACTACCAGGCGCCCCCGTTCCGCCGCGGCGTCGGCGACGGCGAGGGTTTCCAAGAGCCCACCTACCCGGCCGACGTCCGGCTGAACCACGTCCAGCTTTCCCCGGTCCATCGCTTCTGCAAACTCGTGCCGAGTGGTAAGCCACTCGCCCATGGCGATGGGCATCAACCCCGCGTCGTGGAGCTTCCCGTAGTCATCGAGGTTGTCCACCCAGATCGGCGTCTCGAGAAAGAAGAGGTTGAACTCCTTCCAATCCCGGACGACGGCGGCGCAGCTATCGAAGTCGTCGAACATGTACTGCACGTCGACCATCAGGTCGACGTCGGGACCCAGTGCTTTCCGCACCGCCGCGATAACGTCGGTGTGGCGGTCGTAGGGCACCGAGAGGCCGCTGTGGGCGTAGGGCCCGTTCATCGTCACCTCGGCCTTGACGGCCCGGAACCCCATCTCCTTCGCCCGGAGGGCCCAGGCCACCAGGCTGTCGCGATACTCCTCCCAGGAGGCCCCGCTTGGCTGGAGAGAGGCGTAGGGGGTTACGCCGGTTCGCAGCGGGTGTCCGGTCTCTTCGGCGAGAAGCTCATACACCGGCCGGCCGAGGGCCTTACCCTTCAGGTCCCAGAGTGCCATCTCTACCGCGCCGAGGGCGTGGATCAAGGCACCCCGGCGGCCGTCCATCGCGGTGCCGACGTAGAGGCGCCTCATCAGAGCGGAAATCTCGAGAGGGTCTGCTCCGACAACAAGCTGCTTGATACCCCGGCTCATCGTGTGGGTTCCCGGAGCCTCGATGCACGCCTTCATGATCCAGGGGTTGGCGTCGGTCTCTCCGATCCCGACAAGCCCCTCGTCGGTCCGGATCTCCAGGACGAAGCTGTCCTGGGCGCTCGAGGTTTTTCCGATATCGTAATTCGGTGCCAAAAGAACGTAGGGAACGACGTCGGTTATCTTCATGCAGCCTCCCGGGGGCGCCGGCCCGCCCTATCCTTGCAGCACCTGTAACAGCGCCCGCATGTAGCCCATCGCCCAGGCCATGCCGGCGTGCCAGCCGTCGTCGCAGTCCATGAGCGGCGTGTGGTCCGGAATTACGACCCCGTCGTAGCCCACCTCCCGGAGGATTTTGGCGATCCGCACCATGTCCATATCCCCCTCGTCGAGGAAGACCTCGTGATACTTCGGAACAGTTCCGACGATGTTGCGAAAGTGGATGTAGGCAATATCTCCGGCGGCGACGTGCCGGCGGGTCGTCTCGTAAATGTCGCCCCCGGGCATCTCCATCAAGCTCCCGAGGCAAAACTCCAGCTTGCTGTTGGGTGACGGCGTGAGGTCCAGAAGTTTCTGGTAGCGGTCGTGGGTGTAGACCAGCCGAGGCTGCTGCCGCACCCGCTCGAAGGGAGGGTCGTCGGGATGGGCCGCCAGGGTTACCCCGGCCTCTTCGGCCGCCGGGAGCACCGCGTCGAGAAAGTAGCGGAGCCGGTTCCAGAGTTCTTCTTCGCTGATCGGTTCCAGGACGCCGGGCTCGGCGTTCCGGTCGTAGACCATGTTCCAGACCATCCCGTTCGGAATCGGCGCGTCGGTCCCGCCGTCGACCCCGACCGATTCGGCGTCCCCCCGGGCGAAACGCCCCGAAATGCGCCCGGCGACTCCGGCGAGGGAGAAATTGTAGCCGAGAATGGGAATTCCGACCTCTCCGAGGTTACGGATAATCCGCTTTACGTTCTCGATATGCTCGTCCCGCTTGGGCCCAGCGAGGAGGACGTCGTACCAGAAGACGGGGTCGAGATTTTCCACGGCGTGGAAGGTTAGCCCGTGGTCCGCCATTTCCTTCTTGATCCGGCGCAGCGACTCCACCTCCCAGAGGTGGACCGTCGCCCCGGCGATACCCCACCCCTCGTCACCCCCGACGGGTTGATTGTCAACGACATCCCTCTGCCGTTCGGCCCGCATTTCGTCTGCCTTGTAGAGGTAGTCGACCAGATGCACCACCGCGTGGCTCGCCCCGCATTGCCGGGCGAAGCGGTAACCTTCGGTGTTCAACATATGCTGATAAAAACCAAAACCAAGCTTGATGGAACTCATGGTGGGGCCAGAATACCGCGGCCGCGGATGGTGTGCAAGAACGCCGAAGAAGGACCAACAATCAAGGCCCCG
>JBKHCS010000120.1:0-8860 GCA_046541715.1 Spirochaetaceae bacterium | reverse complement strand
CATCCACTACCAAGCTCCGGGACACCAAGACCCGGCGGTCCGCATCGTCGATCCTCTCCATCTCGTGGGGCACCGCGGCGAATGGTACCTGCTGTCCTGGTCCCACCACCACGAAGAGGTGCGGGTCTACGCCCTCTTCCGGATAAAGAAAGCCGGCCTTCGGAACAAGAGATTTACCCGCCCGGCAGGCTTCTCCGTGGAGAACTACATCGACCCGTCCTTCGGCGTCTTCATCAACGAAGATGCCGTAGATATCGCGATTCGCTTCGACGGGGAGGCGGCAAGCAAGATCGCCGAGCGGCGTTGGCATTACGACCAAACTGTAGAACGCCTCCCTGGGGGCAGCATCATCGTTCGCTTCCGCACCAACCAGCAGTCCCAGGTCCTCTTCTGGATTTCCCAGTGGGGGCCCAACGCCGAGATCCTGGAACCGCCGGAGCTCCGGGAACGGGCCCGGCACTGGTTTGCCGGGGCGGCGGAGCGTTACGGTTGATGGTCTGCGACACTCTGTGTCGCAGGAGGCCCGCTATACTCGGGATATGAGTATAAGGACATGGAACAACACGCTGTTTCTGGACGCGATGCCCGGGCGGTACGGGCCCCTCGCCGACTGGATAAGGGACATGGAGCAGAGCAAGATCGACGTGATCGTCTGCCTGACATCGGAGGCCGAAATTCGCAAGAAATCTCCCGATTACGCCGAACTGCGACGAGACGCCCAGAGCCGGGACGGTCAAACGTTTCTCTCCCTAGGTAAGAGGGAGATAGTACTTCAGGATTTCCCGATCGAGGACTATTCCGCCCCGGCAGAGGAAGATGTTGAGGCATTCTGGCGCCTGGCCGCCGAGACGGGCCGCAGACTAGAGGAAGGCTCCCGGGTCTTTGTCCACTGCGGAGCCGGCATCGGACGAACGGGAACCTTCGCGGTCGCCGTTCTTATGACCATGGGGAAAGACGTCAAAGAGGCATCGCAGGAAATCGCCCGGGTGCGTTCCTGGCCGGAAACATCGGAGCAAAAGGAGCTCCTCGAAGCAGGACCGGCCTGAGAGCATCCTTCTATTGCGGCCGGCAATCGCTTTCCTTATCATTTGGCTCACAGATGGTGCGCGATTCGAACACACTGCGATTGCTCCGAGAAAGCGAAGAGAAGTACCGGCAGATCTTCGAGAACGCCAACGATGCGATCTACCTCTTCGAACTGGACGACCTCGGTATGCCGGCTCGTATCCTGGAGGTAAACGAGGTAGCGTGTCGCCGCCTCGGGTACAGTCGGGAGGAGTACCTCGCGATGGATCCGGCAGTGCTCGACGCCCCGGAGACCGACGTAGATATCGCCGAAAGCATGGCCCAGTTACGCGAAAAGGGCCACGAACAGATCGAGCTAATCCACCTTGCGAAAGATGGAACCCGCATTCCGGTAGAAGTGAGCTCGCATCTTTTTACGTTGAACGGAAAGACACGGCATCTTTCGATCGTCCGTGATATTCGAGAGCGTAAGCAGGCGGAGAAACGGCTGCGGGACTCGCTTCGCGAGAAGGAGCTTTTGCTCCAGGAGATCCATCACCGGGTAAAGAACAACCTGCAGCTCGTATCGAGCTTTGTCAGCCTGAAGCGCCACGAACTCGGCGAACAGGCGGCTGTCGACTTGCAAGCTCGGGTTCGATCGATGGCGCTGGTTCACGAGATGCTCTACGGTGCTCGAGACTTCGCCTCGATAGATTTTGATGACTATCTAACCGCATTGGTCAACGAGCTTCGGCTCATTTATGACACTGGATCCACTCGGTTGGAGTTTAACACGGAGGCAATCGGCTTGCCTCTCGGAACGGCCCTCCCTCTCGGACTCCTCGTAAACGAGATCGTCTCGAACGCCTTTAAGCACGCTCACCCGAGCGGTGAGAGTGGGCTACTTCGGATCGACCTCTCAATTGATAACGGCGCCACAATTTGCATTGCCGACGATGGCGTAGGACTACCGCCGAAGGCCCGCGCCGGGGGCACCCTCGGCCTCGTGCTGATAGACGAGCTCGCCAAGCAGTTAAACGCAGACGTACAAGTGTCCCTGGAGAGAGGCACGACATACCGTATCCACCTTCCGAAGGAGTCCACCGGCAGAAGCGCACGGCCATAAGCGCCGGCCCTTCAGGGCGTAACGACAACTTCCATGAAGGATCGATAGTCGCGAAAGTTGCTCGTGACGACGGCGGTGATACCGGCAGCGGAATAGGTTGCCGCGAGGAGCGTATCGAGAATACGGTTTCGTCCGAGTTCCGCATCGCGCATCCATCGGTGGAATGTGGAAACAGCGTCGGGTCCGGGAAAGACTCTCGTGATCTCCTCGGCGTTCCACCATCGCTCGGACTGCTCCAACGCCCGGGGCACCGGCGCCGGATTAACGAATCGGCGCGAATCCGAGACGATATGGACGAACTCGGCGAGGACCTGCGGCGCCAGGGCAAAGCTGCAGCCTTCGCCGAGAAGCCGGTCCCGCAGGCGAGCGGCTCTCGCGTGCATTTCGTGGTCGGCAAGCTCCAGTTGAACGAGAACGGTCGTATCAAGTCCGTAGATCATGCAACATCTCGTCCAGGAGGTCGCGACCGGATTCGCCCTCGGGGGGAGCGTCGCTGCGCGCTTCGAGCCCCAGGGGATGGATGTCGCGGATACTCACACCGCTCTTGATACGTCTATTCCTGTACTCCTCCATGGCCTCTCTAATAAGCTCGGAGGTCGGACGGTCCATCTTCTTTGCGTATTCCCGAAAGTCGGCGTACACCGGCTCGGATACATTGACCGTAATTGTCTTCATACATTAATGGTACTGTACAAGGGCCCAGCCCACAACCGCCTAGATTACACCCCCCTACCCTCGTTCGGCACCCTCTGCGACGAAGCAGAGCTTCCCCCCATCGACGGAACACACCAGGGTGCAACCGATCTGCGCGGCTAAGCTCTCCGCCGGCGCGAGGGCCTTGGGATCTGTGCGCCGGTTGCTACCGGCCGCCGTCGCACATACCGTTATCGAAAACGGGTCCCTCGTTGGGTCGAGGAATACCTCGACAACAGCCTTTCCCTGGTCCTTCGGAGAATTCTCCAGCGCGACGTCGATAAGCTCTCCGGCCAGGAGCATGGCGGGGACGGCAGTGTTGAGGCTAACGAGCCAAGCAGGGGCGTCTATTCGAATTTCCAGATTGTGCCCCCGGTCGGCAACAGCCGATCGAAAATCCGCCGCGACATCGTAGAGGCAGCGCCGGAGGTCTATGCCCCGAAGGTCCTCCGGTTTGGAGAGCTGATCGTGGACAACGGCGATCGTCCTGACCCGGCGACGCAACTGCTCCAGATCGTTGTCCGGCCTCGACGCAGGGTCGCTATCCCGCTGGGCAACTTGGATGCGAATAAGGCTTAGGATGACTTGAAGATTGTTTTTGACACGGTGATGGACCTCCTGGAGGAGCTCTTTCTTGTCCCTGAGGGAGTCCTCGAGGGAAACCTCGACCGCCTTTCGGTCGCTTATGTCCGCAACTACGGAGACGGAGGTATCGACAACGCCCCGTGAATTTCGCACCGGCGCGGTTCCCAGCAGGACCGTCACGGTCTTTCCGTCCCTCCGAAGGTGTCGGACCTCGAGACCCGTTATCGACTCTCCGGCGAATACCCGTCTTCGCAACTCGGTGAGCTCCTCCCCCTGGTCATCGGAGAGGCTGGGAAGGAGCCGGCCGATAGCCTCCTCGGCGGAGAATCCGAATACGCGCTCCGCCGCGGCGTTCCAGAGGCTCCGAACTCGGCCCTCGGCATCCAGATCGAAGACTGCCAAGGGAGCCGCGTCGATGAGAGCCCGTTGATACTCCGAGAGCCGCTGCGCTTCGGCAATGTTTTGCCGCAACAAGAAAAAGAGCAAGGTCGCGGTAAACAAGACGAAGACGATTCCCTTGACCGTACCCAGGAGTATGGATAACTCGTCGAATCCGATGACGGTAAAAAGGAGCCAGTCGGAAACGAGAATCCAACCAAGAGCTACCACTCCGTAGAGCGATGCACCCCGGAGCGCTCTACGGAGGGGATTCAGGATCATGGTGATTCGATCGCCGATACGAGCTCCCGGCAGAACGCCGGAATGTCTGCGACCACCCGGCCCCAGACGATACTTCCATCCCGGAAGGCGGACTCGTTGACCCACTCGGCTCCGGCATTGATAAGATCGTCCTTGATACCTTCCGATCCTGTGGCGCGATGTCCTTCGACAATGCCGGCGGAAATGCCGACCAAACCGGCGTGGCAGATCATACCGATAATCTTACCGGCGGCGTAGGCTTCCCGAACCAAGCGCTGGACGTCCGGGTCCCGGCGGATTTTGTCGGGGCACCACCCGCCGGGGACGATAAAGGCATCGTAGTCGTCGCTCTTCTCGTCCTTCGCGGCTACCTCGCTTGTCGCCGTCAGGCAGCCGTGCTTGCTCGAAAAGGTCTCTCCGGCGGCGCTCCCGATAACCCGTACCTCCGCCCCCTCTTCCTGCATTCTCATATGCGGAACCCAGAACTCCAGGTCCTCAAAGCCGGGTCCGATGAATACGCCGACCCGTTTTCCGTCTAATCGCATGGCAGTCCTCCTGCGGAGAGGGTATTGAGACTGAGGACGAGGGGCAACTCCCCACCTTAGCCGATAAGATCCCTTACCAAGTCCACGAGGCGCTCATTTATCGCCGGCTTTACCAAGAACGCCGTGGCTCCGTACCTGGTCGCCTGGGCTGCGGAGCCGGGAAAGACACGTGCGGTAAGCACGATGACCGGGATCGAAGCAACCCGGTTGTCCGACAGACCCCGAATCTCCCGGGTGGCATCGAGCCCACTCAGAAAAGGCATCGAGACATCCATAACCACCAAATCGGGCTTGATCCGACGCGTTATCTCAACCGCGCGTCGCCCGTTATCTGCGGAAAAGACGGAATAACCTTGGTCTCGTAGAACCAATTCCACGACCTCCCGGGTCATCGCATCGTCATCGGCGACAAGAACGGTTTTCCGAGGGGTGGCTACCCGCACGCTGTTTTGCCCGGAGCATTCCTCCGTTACCGGCAATCGTCCCAGCAAGCAGAACAGGCTCTCTCGTACGATCGGCTGGGTTAGCTCGTCATCTGCACACCCCGGATTCGACCTTCCGTAGCGAGGATGCCCGATTCGAATAACTCGGACCCCCTGTCTCTGAAATTGTGCAATGCCTTCTGGATTCCCCTGGGCAATGATGACGTCCGGCCGAAGGAGTGACGGTGCTTCAGCGTCCGAGAGTGAGGTTTTGTCAAGATGAAGAGACTCGCATCCCCAGTAGTCCAAATAGTCCGCGACGACGTGAACGAGGGCGTTACTCAATCCAAGAGTAACAACCCTGAGTCCCTTAAGGCTCCCGGGCACCCGATCCGATGCCGCAGCCACCTGCGGCCCTTTCGGAAGCTCTAACATGCAATCGAAGACTGAACCGTAACCCGGGGCGCTTTCGACGGAAATGTTTCCGCCCATCAGTTCGACGAGCTTCTTGGTGCTTGCCAAGCTCAGGCCCACGCCGCCGAAGTTTCTAGAGTCACTTTGATCGGCCTGCCAGAAAGGAGTAAAAGCCAGTACCATTTGCTCTTCGGACATTCCACACCCTGTGTCCTCCACGGACAACCTGATCCGCACGGCAGCTCCGAGGTCCTCCGCAAGGGAGAGCGATACGGTAACGTGCCCCACTTGAGTGTACTTCAGCGCGTTATCGACCAAGGACACGAAAATCTGCCGGAGACGTTCGGGATTTGCGGAGAGGCCTGCCGGGATCCGAGGGTCGGCATAGAGAACAATCTCTATGTCTCTAGTGCAGACATCAGCCGTGTCGGCGTAGGTTTCGACGACCTCCCGGAGTAACAGCGAGGCGTCGGTTGCTGTTTGACCGGATTCGACACTCTCGCCGTCCAACCGGGCGTAGTCGATTATCGTTTCGAGCACCAAGAGCAGTTGGAGGGCCGACCGACGAATAAGCTGAGCAAAGCTTTTGTGCTCCTGGTCGAGAGACTGCTGGTAGAGAAGATCGGCCATCGCCACCACGCCGTTCATGGGCGTCCTAAGTTCGTGGCTCATGTTCGACAGGAACGCCGTCTTGGCTCGGTTTGCGGACGACGCCTCTCGAACCTTCTGCCGGAGCCTCGATTCGTACTTTCGGCGCCGCGTCGACTCGAAGGCAAGGTTCCACGAAACACCAACCAGTACGACTCCTATCACGGCAGCCAACAACAACACCGTACTTAGTTCTCTTCGGCGTTCGCTACGGAGAACCGAAACGGGAAGCGACGATACCACGGTCCATTCTCCCGCCATACCCGGGAAAGTAACCGCACGCGCCAAATAGTAGCAGCCTCGCCGGAGCATCGGTTCCGATGATAAGTCCGCCAATGTTTCCTCCCCCAAGGGCGGGCCGTAGACTACAGTACCCAGGGGGTCGATAAGGGAGAGTCGGCCCGGAGTCAGGACGTCCTCTCTAAAGACAGCCTCTTGAAAAAGGGCGTAGTGAACCGAGAGCACCAGATATCCAAGGAGTTCGGGCTGTTTGGAAGGCGCGGCTCCGACCGGACGCCGTGCCTCCAGGTCGACGGCAAACCGAGTTCTATCGCTATCTCCCTTGGCTCGAATATCTACCGCCGAGATAAATAGGGAGTCGTTCGCTCCCTTTTCCGAAGTGTGCTCGAACACAGCTTCCGGGCCGAGGATACGCAGACCGAGGTAATAGGGTCGGTAGTCGAGAAGAGTCTCGGCCCTGGTGACCGTCTCGGCGAGTTGGTCCGGCGTCCTTACCCCGGTCGACAGAATCCTCAGGTCGTCGTCGATGGTCGCGATTCGCCGCAGCAGCTCAACCGAGATTCGGCCCAGGACTTCATAGCCCTCACGGTGGGCTTCCCGGGTATGATGAATTCCCGCGATGGTAAGGATAGCGAAGGAAATAACGGCGGTCGTTCCGGTCAGAAACGCTACGTGCTTCCCGAAACTCCAGATGAAGCGATTCGACATGTCTTCTGAAACCGCGTGGTTAGCCGGTTTGTCGGTGCTGTGCGCCCGCCGGAATGAACCGTGATATTGCCTCTCTTAGTTCGGCGAGGCTGAGCGGTTTCCGGAGAAAACCGTCCGCTCCGGCTTCGAGAAATGACACATCGTCTCCGGCAAGGACATGCGCGGTTACAACGATAATCGGAACCTTCGACCGCTCCTCGTCGAGGAGACCGCGTATACGTCGAATCGCCTCCAAACCGTCCATGACCGGCATACGAATGTCCATGAGAACGAGGTCCGGACGCTCCTGCTCCACGGCCTCGAGAGCCTCGCGTCCGTTGACTACCGTGAAGCTCTTGATTCCGAGCTGGTCCAACAGATGCTTTACTACTAAACGGCCAATCTCGTCGTCTTCCGCTATCAGTACAACAGGCTCGGTGTTCGATAAAGACACTATTGACTCTCCCCTCGGCGTCAACACTCTCGTTGACACCACTATCACAATTAACTCCAGTATACCACCCAACTACTTAAAGACCAATATGTTCAGGCAAACTTCCGAGGGCCTTTGCCCCGCTGTGGACCGGGCTCCCTTCCTCGGGTATGCTTCCCTGGTGGGAAGCTATCCGGAAACGACAGTGGTTTCCGAAGGGGCGGCTGCGGCCTTGGTGCCCTGGCTCCGCGAACGGGGCTATTCGATGGTGCTGCTCCTCTCGGACACACAGACTCACGCGGCCCACGCCGCCGAGGTGGAACGACTCCTCACCACTTCGGGGTGTGGCGCTAAAGCCGCGGTCCTCGAAGGCGCGCACGTACTCGCCGACGAGGTCCACGTCGTCGAAGCCTTTGTCTCCCTGACTCCCGAGATCGACGTGGTCTGTTCGGTGGGAAGCGGCACCATAACCGATATCGGGCGCTTTCTTGCACACCGGGGGCTACGGCCCTTCGTATCCCTGCCCACTGCGGCATCCGTCGACGGTTTCTACTCCATCGGCGCTCCTCTTATCCTGAAGGGGGTCAAGCGCACCGTTATCTGTCGTCCCCCGGTAGCGCTCTTTGCAGACACCGAGGTTCTTTCGAGAGCTCCGGCACGCCTTACCGCTGCCGGCTTCGGTGACCTCCTTGGAAAGCTTACCTCCTGGGCCGACTGGAACCTGGGCGCTCTCCTCTGGGATGAGCCCTTCGACCAGCAGATTTCAAACAGCCTCTATTCGGTTTCCCGGAACACTCTGGAGGTGGCCGCGGACGATTTTGGTGGCCTAATGCGCCTCCTTATCGAGTCCGGCGCGTGCATGGTGGACGCCGGCGAGTCGCGCCCAGCCTCCGGCGCGGAACATCACCTTTCCCACTTCTGGGAGATGTCCTTCCTATCGCAGGGCGAGGTGCCGCCCCTCCACGGCGCAATGGTCGGGTACGCAACCCAGATTGCGGCGGCGCTCTATCACCACCTTCTCTCGGTGGATCCGGGTACACAGCCGCTGGAGGTTGCAGACGACGAGGCGCGTATCCGGGAAGGCTACCCCGAAGAAGTGGCGGCGCAGCTAGTCCGGGATCAGAAACCCTTTCTCTCACTAACCGACGCGGCTCGCCGGGAGCTTCGCCGTCGCATAGCGGACCGCTGGAACAGTGTGTTGGAGATTGCCGGCAAGGTGCCGGCTCCCGCAGAGGTGCGACGCTCCCTTGGCACGGCAGGAGCCCCGCGCCGCGCCGAAGAGCTCGGGCTTGCCGAAGACGCCGTCTCGCGGGCCTTGAAATACGCCCACTATCTTCGCAACCGCTTTACGGTTCTGAAGCTCTACCGCTTCCTTGGCATTGATCCGGAGCCGGTGGCTCGGCAAGCCCTGGGCGGCTTTTAG
>JBKHCS010000119.1:0-8989 GCA_046541715.1 Spirochaetaceae bacterium | reverse complement strand
CAGGTCCTGAACACGAACAACAGCCACGTCTTCGCCTTTGTGCGGCAGTGGGAGGATGAGACGCTCCTGGTCGTGGCCAACTTCTCTCGATTCCCTCAGCTGTCCTATCTCGAGCTCGGCAACAGCCCGGGGAGCGTCCCGGTGGAGATATTTAGTCAGAACGAGTTCCCCCGGATTCTCGAGGACCAGCCCTACGGACTCAGTATCGGAGGTTACGACTATTACTGGTTCGAGCTTCGGCCGGGCGATCCGGAGCTTGACGCCGGGGAATTTGGTGCGTCGTCTCAGCTTTCGATTTCTCCCCGGGACTGGGAGAGCTTCTCCCCTACCCTGTCGGAGATTCTCGAAGACCGGGTTCTGCAGAGCTATTTGACGCGCTCGAGGTGGTACCGGGAGAAGTCCCGGTCGGTTCGGAAGGTGCAGATCGTCGACCGCCTCGCTCTTGGGAGCCGGGACCGTGGGTCCTGGATGCTCTTCGCGGCAATCGACTTTGCCGACGACCGGTCGGAGACCTACCTGGTGCCTGCGGCCCTCGCGGTCAAGGAAGAAGCAGAGGCTATCGCCGAGGAGAGTCCCCAGGCGGTCATCGCGAACGTGACGGTAGGAAACGAGCCGGGGGTCATCTACGACGCCGTTTACAACCCCGAGGTGCGAGAACAGCTTCTCGGGTATCTCTTAAACCGTAATACCGTCCGAACCGAGGAGGGGGTCCTGACCTTTAGCCGGGGGCGGGCAGCCAAGCGACTGGCTGCGGGTCTAAACCCCGGGGATTCCTCCCGGGTCCTGAGGGCGGAACAGTCGAACACGTCGCTTCTCTACCGGGACGTCTTCTTCTTCAAGCTCTACCGAAAGCTGGAAGACGGGATCAACCCGGATATCGAGATGCTTCGCTACTTAAGCGACCAACACCGCTTCCCCCAGGTCCCCGCCTACGCCGCAAGCGTAGACTATCAGGGTCCCCGACATTCCGGGGCAGCCCTCGGCATGCTGGTAAGCTTTGTTCCGAGCCAGGGGGACGCCTGGTCCTACACCCTCGAGGCAATCTCTCGATACTTCGAGAACATCCTCTCCCTTCCGGAGAGCAATCCCCGGTTGGCCCAGCCCACCGATCTCTTTTCGGTGCGACCCGAAGAGATTCCCGACGAGTTTGCGCTCCTCGCGGAAAGCTTCTTCCTGTCGATGGTAGAGCTCCTCGGCAAACGAACCGGCGAGCTCCATCTCCAACTCGCCTCGGAGAAGATCGACAAGGACTTTGTCCCCGAGCCGTTTTCTCGCCTTTATCAGCGGTCGGTCTACCAATCTCTCCGAAGCCTCCTTAAGCGGGTGATCACCGTAGTCAACCAGAAGAAACGGCGCGCGGGGGAAGAAGAACAACGGTGGCTTCAGAAGGTTATCGACCTCGAAGGCCCCATACTCGCGCAATTCGCGAACATTACGAAGAGCAAGATAGATGCCCAGAAGATTCGCATCCACGGCGACTATCACCTGGGCCAGGTACTCTTTACCGGAAAGGACTTTGTGATCATCGATCTGGAAGGCGAGCCGGCGAGGCCCCTGGGGGAACGCAGGCTAAAGTTCAGCGCATTCCGGGACGTTGCGGGGATGATTCGCTCCTTCCACTACGCGGTCTCGCAGCAATACTTCCTCCACGCCCAGACGCGTCCGGAGGACGCTGAAACGCTGCGCCACTCGGTCGACGTCTGGTACGGCTACGTCGCCGGGCTCTTTCTCTCGGCCTATCTCGAGACGGTCAACACGGCGACCTTTGTACCGAAAGATCCGGAGGCGCTCAAGCAGACGCTCAACGTGTTCTTACTGGAAAAGGCGGTCTACGAGGTCAGCTACGAGATCAATAACCGCCCGGACTGGCTGAGCATTCCGATTCGGGGGCTCGAGTTTATCCTTGCCCAGGCGTCGTCCGACGAGTAAGCAGCGCCACCGGGAACCGACCGAGGATTTCCGAAACCGGAAGAAACGGACCGGCCTCTCCCTGACTACTGTGGAAGACGCTCTTGTCCAGTACGCTCTCCCACGTTCCCCGGGACTCCTCAGGAAGTCTAATTGCCGTGTCACTCCAGTCGTGAGGGAGGGGAACCTTGCCGACGCAATCCGCAACCAGGCGCGGAACAACGACGAGAGCCTGCTTCTCCTCGACGCTTCGCAGAAAGACCAAGAGGTTCTCGCCCCTCTCTCCGAAGCTGTCGAGGGGCTCATACTCCCCCGCATAGAAGAGCTCCGGATGATCCCGGCGGAAGGAAAGCGTTCGCCATACCAGGTAGGTCTTGATTCTCCCGTCCCTCCATCCGCTTACGAGTTCTTGAAGCAACCGATCCTCTGCACCGAAGGGCAAAGCGGAGGCTTCGAAGGCGGAAACGGTTTCCCCCAGTTTGCCGAAATCGACGGGCCGTCGATTGTCCGGGTCTACAAGGGAAAAATCCCACCCTTCGCAGCCTTGGTAGATATCCGGCACTCCGGGGACCGTGAGCTTTAGGAGCGTTTGGGACAGGCTGTTCACGATACCCGGAACTTCGATCGTTCTTACCGCCTCCTCGATGCGCCGCAGAGCGACGGCGCCCTTCTCCGGCGACAGGAGCCCCTCAACGAAGGACCGAAGGGCATCCTCGTACTCATGGTTCGGGGCGGTCCAGGTCGTCTCCATCTTTGACTCCCGGGCAGCTTTTACGGCGTATTCGCTCAACCGGCTGAGAAACATCTCAACTCCCGAGTGATTTCCCGTCTGAAGGTCCGGCGGCCAGGCCCCCACGATCGTTTGGAGCAGGAGGTACTCGTCCTTCGCCGATATTTTGGGACCTTCCCGACCGGCGAGAAGCCGGGAAATCTCTCGTAATCCCGAGACCGTCTGTTCCCAGAACTCGGGCATTTCGCTTAAGACGTTGAGGCGGCTCCGGAGGTCCTCCCCCCGTTTGTGGTCGTGGGTCGCCGTCGACAAGAGGGAAAAGGGCCATTTGGCACCCCGGCGTTTGTTCTCCAAGTGGAAGGCCTGGGTACTCGAGTAGAAACGATTGGGCCGGGAGCCGACCTCGCATCTCGGGAGAAAGCGAACGTACCGGTAGTACGCCGTATCCTCCTCGGCCTTCGCAGTAACCGGGGCTGTCAACTGCTGAGCCTTCATCGCGAGATCGACGACCCTTCGGCGACGGACTCCCCGAAAACTCGGATCGACGACCAGCACGCTCCGGAGGAAGTCGTACACGCTTCGATCCGCCATGGTGGACAACTTCGCCGCCTTGCCGATAGCCCAGTCTATGTCGCGCCGGTCGGTCTCCCAGGAACCGGCATGGTCGACGTAGGTGCGGTAGACGGGAAAGTGAGCGATTACGTCGGCGAGAGCCCGCCGAATACCGAGGCGTGAGTAGTCCCGGGTAAGCCGGTCGCCCTTGGCAAGGCGACTAAGCTGGTTTGCGAGAACGTTCAGCTCGCTGGCGAGGCTATCGACCATCACACGGTACTTGGCGTCTACCACCACCTCCTCGTAGACGGCTGCGTCGGGAACAACGTCGTGGTAGAGGCGGGTCAAAGGCTCCTCTCCCCCGGGGTCGGTGAGGACCTCTCCCACGAGCCCCATGAACTCGTACCCCGTGGTGCCGTGAACGGGCCACTCCTCCCGAAGCTGCTCGTGGGGTGCAAGGATCTTCTCTACTAAGAGATACAGGGGGAGCCCCGCGAGGTACCCCGGGTGATCGTCGCCCCCCTCTTCGGTGCCGCGACGGTAGGCCGCCGCGTCCTGGAGCGCGTTGAGGTAAGCCTTCGGGTCCCGAAGCCCGTCGACATGGTCGAGTCGCAGGCCGTCGAGGACCCCCTCCTTGAGAAGTCGCATGACGAGCTCGTGGGTAAGGCCGAACACCTCTTCGCGCTCCATGCGGATACCCGCAAGGTCGTTGATGTCGAAGAAACGGCGGTAGTTGATCTCGTTTGCCGCAAGGCGCCAATAGGCCACCCGGTACGCCTGGGCCTCCAAAAGCCGGTGGAGGACGTCAAAGGTCTTCGCTTCTCCGGGAACGCCGTTGTAGAGCGACACGGCCTTATCCAGGGCGCTCCGGACGGCACCGTCGCCCTCGTACAGCGTGGCGAGCTCTTCCTTGAGCTGTTCGGACCGGGAGAGCAGCTCTCCGTAATGACGGGGACGCTTCCCACCGGCCCGCAATCGGCCGAACCCGTCCCGGAGGTGCCGGAGCGTCTCGACTGCCGGCGCCTCGAGGCGGATTGCCTCGGCGAGCACCTGCCGGTAGCTCGGTGGTGCGATCGGAAACCGATGGTCGTAGTAGAAGACCGAGAAGGTACCGGATTCCGGGTCGAACCGGAGCGAGAGCTCTCCGGAATGAAGGGTCTCGCCGTACTGCTTCCCGAGAACCGGCAAGAGAAGCTTTCCGTGGAGGCTGCGCTCCGAGGGCTCCCAGTCGATGTCGAAAAAATCCGCGTAAAGCGACGTTCGGCCCCATTCCAGAACGTTGAGCCACCAGGAGTTGTCCGAGTGGTTAACCCCCATGTGGTTCGGAACAAAGTCCATCACCAGCCCCATGTTCCGGCTGTGGAGGGCCTCTATAAAGCTCCGAAACTCCTCCTCGGAGCCGATCTCCGGATTAAGGCTCCCATGGTCGACGATGTCGTAGCCGTGGGGCGATTCGGGGCGGGCCTTCAACAGCGGAGAAGCGTAGACGTGGCTTACACCCAGGGCGGAAAGATACGGTACCAGGGCCTCCCCGTCTCGGAACGTAAAGCTCTTGTTGAATTGAAGGCGATAGGTAGCCCTCGGGGGTCTTTTTCTATCCATTGTGGCTCCGCCAGGTGACGCTCCACGGACCGAGATGGACTCCGTCGTCCTTCGACTCCTGAACCCCCACCTTCCAAATGACCGAAGCTTCGCCTTCGGCCCGGTCTTCCCCAAAATACCGGGAGTCCCACTCCGTGTCCCGGGGCTCCTCCGACAGATTCGCCGTCAGGGTCAACGTTCCAACGGGCGCCTCCCAACGGACAAGCACCACGCCGGGGAGGGGGGATGCTTGTGCTCCCGGGGTCAACATCTCCCCCGGGAAGCTACGCTTGAGCAAGGGAACCACCTGCCTCCGGCGGACCTCGAGCAGCGCCCGCGTGCGACCTAGCCACTCCCGTGCGTCCGAAGCTTCCAGGTCGTCCCAGTCGAGGACACTCTTCACGAAGGTTTCCCCGGCGTTCGGGTCGGGAATTCTATCCCGGGAGGCCGGGTCGCTAAAGCCGGAAAAACCGGCGAACTCCCGTCGTCTTCCCTCGGTGACCGCCTCGGCGAGGTCGCCTTGGTAATCGCAGAAATAGAGAAAGGGGGTGCGGCTCCCCCACTCCTCCCCCATGAACAACATCGGGATGTGAGGGGAGAGCAGAAGGATCGACTGAAGCGCAACGATCCGCCGCAGCCCGCCGGGCATACCCGAAACAAGGTTGGTAATCCGGTCGCCGAAGGGGCGGTTCCCCACCTGATCGTGGTTCTGAAGGAAGTCCACGAAGGCCGTCGACCGTAAGCCGATAGAGGCTTCTCCCCGGGCCTCGCCGCCGCGGTACGGGGAGGGCTCTCCTTGATAGACGAATCCCTCCGTCAAAAAGCGGAGAAGATGCTCTTCCCATCCTTCGGCGTAGTCCCGGTAGTAGCCGTCGTCCTCCCCGGTCGCGACTAGGTGATACACGTGGTGGGCGTCGTCGTTCCATTGGGCGTCGTATCCGATACCCGGGCGTTCTCCGAGGTACCGCGCTTGGTTTGCGTCGTTCTCCAGGACCAGGTGTACGTGACGTCCGGGCTCTACGACCTCCCGCACCCGGGTACACAACTCGTCGAGAATATGGGTCTCCGAAGGATCTTCAATCGCGTGGACCGCGTCGAGACGGAGCCCGTCGAAACCGAACTGCGTGAGCCAGTAGACCGCGTTCTCGATAAAGAAGCGCCGAACTTCCGGCCGGGAGAAGTCGATTGCCGGTCCCCACGGCGTGTCGAACCGGTCGGTAAAGAACTGCGGAGCGTAGACGTGGAGGTAGTTCCCCTCCGGACCGAAGTGGTTGTAGACCACGTCGAGGAAGACCATCATCCCGAGGGCGTGGGCCTCTTCGATGAGGGACATCAACTCCGCCGGCCGGCCGTACACCGAGTCCGGCGCGTAGGGAAGCACCCCGTCGTACCCCCAGTTTCGTTTTCCGAAGAAATCCGAAAGGGGCATAAGCTCGACCGCCGTAATACCGAGGCCGGCGAGATGCGGAAGACGCTTTTGCGCCTCGGCGTAGGTTCCGCCGGGGGTAAAGGTTCCGAGGTGCAGCTCGTAGAGAACGGTCTCCTCCCAAGGGCGTCCCCGCCACCCGGAGGAAGCCCGAAAGCCGGGGCCGGAGGTCCCAAGGAGCATGCTCGGGCCGTGGACATCATGCGGCTGAAAGCGGGAAGCGGGATCCGGAACCACAAGCTTGTCGTCGATTACAAAATGGTAGAGGGTTCCTTCACCGGTTTCGAGCGCCTCGGATATCCACCACCCGCCTTCGGCCGGCCTCATGGGGAGACGGTCTGTCTTGTTGACGGCGTCGTCGTAGAGTTGAAGGGTTACCGACTCGGCCGCCGGGGCCCAGAGTCGGAACTCTGTTCCGGCGTCGCTTTTCCGGGGTCCGAAACCATATTCGGTCATCTATCCCCCGGTCTTTCGGATACCAATAAGAGGGCGCTCATCCTACCTTGCTTGATGCTCCGGCCGGAAACCCGGACGCTCTCGACCCCGGATGCTTCCGCCGTATCGACGATGACGCGCCAGGGTGCCGCCAGTTCACCCGGCAGACGCCAGAGAACGTTCTCCTGCGACGGGTTAAAGAGCATGAGAAAGGTATCGTCCGGCTCCGGCTCCCCCCGTTCGGTCAAAAATCGGGCACCGGCTTCTCCGCTCAAGAGAACCCCCAGAACGCGGCACTTGCCGTTTACCCAGTCGTCCGTGGTCATCTCCTTGCCGTCGAGCCGAATCCAGGTAACGTCCTTGGTCTCGGTCCCCGGGATCTTCTCCCCGTGGAAGAACCGCGACCGACGAAAAACCACATGTTCCCTCCGCAGAGCGATAAGCCTTCGGGTAAAGGACACGAGATCCTCGTCCTCTGCTCCGGTCCAGTCTATCCAACTGGTTTCGTTGTCTTGGCAATAGGCATTGTTGTTCCCCCCTTGGGTTCGCCGGAACTCGTCTCCCGCGGGGAACATGGGAACTCCCTGGGACAAAAGAAGCGTAAAGAGAAAGTTCCGTGCCTGCCGCCGCCGGTCGGCGAGAATCGTCGGATCCTTTGTCTCTCCCTCGACCCCTAGGTTCCAGCTTCGATTGTCGTCGGCGCCGTCACGGTTTCCCTCTTGGTTGGCTTCGTTGTGCTTCTGGTTGTAGCTCACCAGATCTCGCAAGGTGAACCCGTCGTGGGCCGTCACGAAGTTGATCGACGCCCAGGGGCGCCGGCCTCTCGTGTCGTAGATATCGCTGGAGCCGGAAAGGCGGGATGCGAACTCTCCCAACTGACCGTGATCGCCCTTCCAGAAGCGGCGGACGGTATCCCGGTATCGGTCGTTCCATTCGGCCCAATTCGGCGGGAACTCGCCGACCCGGTATCCCCCGGGGCCGGTGTCCCAGGGCTCGGCGATCAGTTTGGTTCCCGAGAGCACCGGGTCCTGGGAGATGGCGTCGAGAAAACCGGCGTGCTGGTCGAATTTACCGTGGACCCGGGCAAGGGTTGTCGCCAGATCGAAGCGGAATCCGTCGACGTGCATCTCCTCTACCCAATAGCGTAACGAGTCCGTTACCATCCGAAGAACTTGGGGGTGCCTCAACTCGAGAGTATTCCCGGTGCCGGTAAAGTCGTTGTAGTACCGGGGATTCTCTTCCGAGAGGTAGTAATACGACCGGTTGTCGACACCCCGGAAACAGAGGGTCGGACCGAGATGGTTCCCCTCGGCGGTATGGTTGTACACGACGTCGAGGAGAACCTCGATTCCGTTGTCGTGCATCACTTGGACGAAGGTCTTGAAATCGCGGAGCCCGTCCTTCCCCAAATAGAGCGGTTCCGGGGCAAAGAAGCCGATGCTGTTGTAACCCCAGTAGTTGCGCAGCCCCTTTTCGACGAGTACGCGGTCCTGAACGAAGGCGTGGACAGGGAGCAACTCAATCGCCGTAACCCCGAGGTCATGCAAGTAGGAGACCACCGAGGGATTCGTCAACCCCCCGAAGGTACCGCGCGCCGGGGCGGAGACCTCCGGATGGAGCTTGGTGTATCCCCGGACGTGAAGCTCGTAGATAATCGACTGATCCGGGGAGGTTCTCGGAGGCGGCTCCTCGGACCAGGTAAACGCCGGGTCGATAACCCGGCACTTGGGCATGTAGGCGGCGTTATCCCGGGTGTCGAAGGAGAGGTCTGCGGCTTCGTCGCCCACTACGTAGCCGAACTGGGAGTCGTCCCACCGGAGAGCACCCGAGAGCTCCTTGGCGTAGGGGTCCAGCACCAGTTTGTGGTGATTGAATCGATGTCCCTCCTCCGGCTTGTATGGACCGTGGACACGATAGCCGTACAATTGCCCCGGCCGAATGTCCGGAAGATAGCCGTGCCAGATTTCGTGAGTGTACTCCGGAAGGCTTATCGTGCCGATTTCCCGGGAGCCCTCGTCGTCGAAGAGGACCAGGTCCACCCGTTCGGCGTGGGCGGAAAAAAGAGCGAAGTTGGTGCCGCTACCGTCCCAGGTGGCCCCAAGGGGATAGGACCGGCCGGGCCATACCCGAAACTCCATGGACATCCTCTATTTCAGTACGGCTGCAGTCAAACAAAAAAAGGGCCGACGAATCGGCCCTTTTGGAATAGATAGATAGGCTTACGCGGTCACGTCCACGTTTTGGCCAAGGGCGGGATCAGTAATGGGTTGAGACGAGGTCATCTCCGATGCACCCTGAATAAGCTGCACCGCAGCCTCGCCCTGCATCTCCATTGTGTCGATCGCTTCGCTCATGAC
>JBKHCS010000118.1:0-8995 GCA_046541715.1 Spirochaetaceae bacterium | reverse complement strand
AGCAGCGCCTATCGATTCGATCCGATCGAGTCCGTTACCGCACGTTTTGAGGAGCGGTCTACGGCGGATTTGTCCGTCGATCCTCTACTGAATTAGCGCCTCCTGGCGACCCTACCATTTCTTTGGAGCTCCGTTGTAGCAGAGGCCTACGACGGAGCTCGTCTTTTCTTTTACTCTTACTACTGATACCCTTGCGTCGGTGAGAATCAAGACAAAGCTCCGGAATCAGTGTGCCCGGGCTCTGGTACAGTCTATGTCCGTAAAGATCATGGTCGCCCTCGCTCGGAGGCTGCTGCCGAATTACGACGTTCACCAACGCAGCGGTTACCCCAAGAGCGTCCCTATCCCGAATCAGGAGGCGGCGGTTCAGATCGTAAACGATATGGTCGAAGCCGAGCTCTTTCTCCCCTTTGTGGCCCTTCTCGTCGACATAGAGCGAAAGGGTTTTATCGGCCGTAAGTACAGCGTTTCCGGACTCGGGGAGCTAATCCGTGGAGTAGAGGAGATGGGATACTCCCTCGATCGGGAAACCGGCGCTTTCGTCGAGAACCAGGGACAACGAACAACCCGGAACTGGGGCGTTATCCGGGAGGGTGAGTATCACGTCTTTACCTTTCTTTCGATCGATGTAGCGGGCAATTCCGACATGGTTCGCGACTATTCCGAGGATCAGATGGGGCGGATCTATCAAGACATTCGATACTTCGTCGACGATTGCGTCCTGGCGCGGAACGGGCGCGTTTGGTCCTGGGAGGGGGACGGCGGGGTTGCCGCCTTCTACCGGGATGACAGTGTCGGCGCGGCCGTCCACTCGGCGATAGAGATTCTCCACGAGCTGTTGCTCTACAATGCCGTCGCCTCGGACTTGCGGACGCCGATTCGCCTCAGGATTACTTGTCACACCGGACAGTGTGAGTACCGGAGCGATTTCCGTAAGATGGATAGTCAAGTGATAAAGCGGCTCCGGGAGGTTGACGGGAAGTACGCGTCGCCGGACTCGGTTACGATTACATCCGCAGCGTACTCCGCCCTCGACCCGCTGATCGCGGGTATGTTTCAGTCTCCGGCCTCGTCGAAAGAGGTCTACCGGTATGCCGTCGGAGTCGCCTGAGCCGTGAACGTCTACTTCTTTGGACGGGGCGCCACCGTTCCTCCCGCTCTCGAGACGGTTCAACGGAGCCGCACCTTCCGTTTCGAGGCCCGGGAGCTCTCGACGGCGGAGTGGCGGGAGCTCCCGGAGGATGCTTACGTCTACGTCTCCCTCCAGGGAGTCAAGGCAGCCGAGGAGAAGGGGCTTCTCGATTCGCTTTCAAAGTCCTTGAACGGCCGATTCGCAGTGGTGGATCCCGGAGGAAGGATCGAGGACCCGGTGGCGCTTCTTTCCCGGGGAGCCCGGGACTACCTCGGGCCCGGCATCGCCAAGAAGAGACTCCCGATCAAAAGGTTCGTCGAGCTTCTCCAGCCGATTACGGCAACAGCCCGGCATCCCGAGGACGCCCCGGGGCTTGCGGTCTACAAGCCGAGCGGCTCCGGGTGGGCCGGCGTGGAGTCGGGGTCCGAGTATACCTTTGGAATGCTCTTCGCCAATCTGGACGAGACGACCATCCGGCGCGACACCCTGAGCTCCCAGCGTCTGGAAAAGACTACCCGCCTGTTTCGGGACCTTCTCGAGCAGAATGTGGATCCCTTCGGCGGAAGGATCTGGATCTGGCGAGACTTCGGGGGCCTGGTGCTCTTTCCCTTCGATGGTTCGACCGCTGCGGGAATCGTGCCGGCACTCAGGATGCACCTGAACCGCCGGCTGATAGCCGTGGAAGAGTTTGCCGCGAGTACGGAGGTTTCGTTTCGGCTGGTCCACCACATCGGCTCGACGGAGTATCGCCCCCGGGGCAGGACCGGGAGCGTGGTTTCCGACGCGGTGAACATCATCTTCCATATCGGAGATCGTTACGCCCTCTCCGGAAGCATGGTGGCAACCGATACGTCGATGCACTTCGCGGCGCCGAAGCTCCGAAAGTTCTTCCAGCCGAACGACACCTTCGAGGGGCGGCGTCTGTTTAGGCCCCGTTTCTAGACCATCACAATACTATTGTGAATTTCTCTAATTTCGTTGTATAGTAAGGGTATGACTTCGGAATCTGCCCGGGAGCATGCGACCGCAATGGGGCGCGACTCCCGGTTCCGCGTTACCGTTGCCGAGGACAACCTGAGTGCCATGGCCGACTTTCTGCCGGCCCTCGGCGATGGCGAGCTACTGGCGCGGGAGTACATCGAAACGATTCTCTCGACGAACGGCGTTCTTTTCGGTATCGACTGGCAAGTTATCGACGAAGCGATCGAAGAGTGCAATAAGCACGGCCGGGCTCGTCTCGGCGTCATTGTTGCTCGGGGGCGTCCCCCGGTCCGGTTGAATCCCCAGCATCTTGTTCTTGCGGCCAAGTTTGCCCCTCGAGATAACCCGGACATTCCGGTGGAGAAAGGCGGACGGGTTAACTACCGGGCTGCCAGGCAACTTCCGATTGTGATGGCAGGAGAGACCATAGCCCGGGAGGAGCCCGAGATGCCGGGAATCGACGGCGTCGCCGTCGACGGCTCCCCGATCGCCCACGGTCGCCGGGAGATAGTGCTTCTGAAGCCCGGCGAGAACACCGCTCGGCAAGGCGACCGGGTCGTCGCGACCAAGAGCGGCATGGTGGTTCTCAAGGGGGAAGAGTTCCGGGTCGAGGAGAACCTCCAGATCAAGGGGGACGTCGATTATCATACCGGGAGCATCACCTTTCCGGGGAACCTTTACCTCTCCGGGACCGTCCACGACGGGTTTCGTCTCTGGATCGGGGGCTCCATCGTATCGACGGGAGTCGTCGACGCCTACGAAGTCTTTTGCCGGAAGGACTTAATCGCCAAGGACGGGATTATCGGGCGGCAGCGCGCCCTCGTCCGGGTTGCCGGCCGGGTCCAGGCGAAGTACGTCGAGAACTGCACCGTCGAGTCGAAGTCGAGCGTCTACATCCACGCGACGGTTTTCAATTCCCGGATCTTTACCCTCGACCGCCTCGTAATGGCGGAGAAGGGGAGGCTCATCGGGGGGCAGGTACGGTGCGCCCACGGGGTCGTGACCGACGAAATCGGCAACGAGGCCGGGGTTGTCACCGAGGTGATGACCGGAATCGATTTTATCGTCGAGCGCAAGCTCGCCGCCGCGAAGGAGAAGTTTCAGGAGCTAACCCTCGAGCTTCAGAAACTCGACAAGACTCTTACCCGAGGCTCCTCGGCGGAGTTGCAGAAGCGCCGGGCGATGCTCTCGGACGCGGTGTACAAGTACTCCGTTCTGATGAGCACGCTGGTCTCCAAGCTCGACCGGAACGAGGACGCTCCGGTTGTCGCCCGGAAGGCAGTCTATCCCGGAACCGTCGTCGAAATCTGCCGGAGCTCCTTTCGGGTCGAAGAGCCTCGGGGACCGACACGGTTCCGGCTGGACCGGGACTCGGGACGGGTTATCGCGGAGGACTACAGCGACGCGGAAAAGGACGACCTCGAGACGGTCGAACCCGCCGGCGAGTAACCCGCCGGCGATGCGCCGAACGAGGGGTAGGCCCGGCTTATACCGCGTTTCGGCTCGCGTTGACGGACGAAGCCAGGGACTTGATCACGATCTTTTCGCAGATCTCCCGTCGCTTCGCCGCGTCCGGGTCATCGACATCCTTTAGATTTCGTAAGACAGACAGAGCGTACTGCTGGACAACGAGGACCGGGCGAATCATCTGCTCCCGCATCGCGATGGAGTCGCGATTTGTGGGATCCTCCGCCAAGAGCTCGTCCATCCCGGATACGCGTCGAAGCATGGTTTCGGTTCTCCCGGCCTCTTCTTTGAGAGTTTCCCAGAACTCTCCATATTTCGGATCGTCACGAAGGAAGGCCGTAAGAGGGAGGTAGGTCTTTCGGAGGCTCTGCATCGCGTTGTTGACCAAAGTCCGGAAAAAAAGCGACCGGCGATAGAGCCCCTGCAGCTCGTCCCCTTCCCCCCGGTTCCAGAGGGCTTCGACACCGGTTCCGAGGCCGAAGTAGCCCGGGACGTTCTGCTTCATCTGGCTCCAGGCGCCGACGAAGGGGATGGCCCGGAGATTCTCCAGGCTCAGCTCTCCGGAGCTATCCCGGCTCGTCGGCCGGCTGGCGATGTTGGTCTGACCGTAGTAGGAGAGGGGAGTCATCTCCGCGAGGTAGTCGAGAAAGCGCGGGTGCTCTCGGAGCTCCTGATAGCAGTCCCGGCTCGCCTTCGACAGACGCGAGAGCCTTTCGATGTCGTCCCCGGATAACCGGTTGTCGTTTCCCGAGAGAAGCTGGTTTGCGATTCCCGCACTGACGAGCTGCTCGAGGTTGTACCGGGCAAGCTCCCGGGTTCCGTACTTCGAGCTGACCGTCTGGCCCTGGACGGTTATCTGTATTTCGGTGCTCTCGATCTCATTTCCGAGGCTCCGGTAGAACAGGTGGGTATTGCCTCCTCCCCGGGCGGGGGGGCCTCCCCGGCCGTCGAAAAACACCGGACGGACGCCCCGGCTCCGGCAGAGGGTCGTTAGCCGTCGCTTGGCGAGAAATATCTCCCAGTTCGCGGTGACGTAGCCGCCGTCCTTGGTGCCGTCGGAGAAGCCGAGCATGATTGTCTGGACCATGTTCCGGGAAGCAAGATGGTCGGCGTAGAGGGGGTGATTCAAGAGCGTCGACACGATGCGCTCTGCTCCGGCAAGGTCGTTGATCGTTTCGAAGAGGGGCACGATGTCGAGAATCAGGTTCTGTCCGCAGGCGACCCGGGCGAGGAGGAGGACCTCGAGGACGTTCGCCGCGGAGCGAGTGTTGCTAATAATGTATCGATGAACACCCCGGGGGCCGTTCGTCTTCCGTAGGATCTCCGCCGAGCGGAGGGACTCGAGAGTGTCCCAAGCGATTCCCTTCGGGAGCCGCATTCGGGCTTCCGTGACGCGTTGGAGGTCGCAGAGAGCCTCGGTTACCGCAGTCAGCCGATCCTCCGGAGGCAGAGCCTCGTACTCTTCTTCCCCTCGGAGTCCCGCCGCCGCCAACAGCTGGGACACGACCCGGGTATGGACCCGGCTGTCCTGCCGAATGTCCATCGTCGCGAAGTGAAAGCCGAAGAGGCGGACCTTGAGAATAAGCTCCTCTATTCGGTCGGCGTAGAGGCCGAGGTGGTCCTCGTGGAGTCGCTCTTGGATCGAGCATAGCTCCTCGAGCAGTTCCTCCGCCGAGGCGTAGGGTTCGGCGGTCTCCGACAGGCGCTCGGCCACCCGGTCCAGGGATTCGAGGATGCCCGGAAAGGTCAGACGGCGCCGGAGCTCCCGGAGATCCTTCTTGTAGAGGCGCAAGACCGTGGCTCTCAAGAGGTTGCCGATCTCCAAGGTCAAATCGGCGGTTACGAAGGGGTTTCCGTCCCGGTCTCCCCCGGGCCAGAAACCGAGCTCGACGATGGGAGGGTGATGAACCCGCTCCCTCGGATCCTCGAGAAAGGGCGCGAGGGCCTTGTGCTGTATCCGGGGAACGGTCTCGTAAAAGACGTGCTCGATAAACCAGAGAAGGCTCCGGGCCTCGTCGAGGGGCGTTGGTTTGGCCTTATTCTTGAAGCGGGTCTTTCCCATCTGCAGAAGCAGCTCGTAGATCGACTGAAGATGGTCCGCCTCGAGAGCCCCGGCGAGATCCGAGATAATTCCGAGGACATCGTCCGGATAGAACTGCGTCGGGTGGGCGGTCAGGACGACGCGGACGCGGTAGTCCCGGAGCATTCGGCGGTACTCTTCCGTCTTGTTTCCCCGGATCACTTGGTTGATGGTGTCCTTTAGAGAGCCTGCGCCGTCGACATCTTGGATCGACGGAAAGGCGGCGTCCTCGAGGGCGTCGAAAAGAACGACCTGCCTCTCGGCGAGTTGGAGAAAACGAAACAGAAGGTCGGTCTTGGTTGCCCCTTCCGGGAGGTGGGATCCTTCGGCAAAGAACTCCTCCACCAGCTCCGCCGGGGAGCGTCCGGCTTCGAGCCCCTCGGTGACGAAGTCGGCAAAGAGAGGGAGGAGAATTCCCGCATTCCGGACCCGCTCGAAAGGAAGGCTTAAGAAGAGAGCGTTATAGAGTTGATACTTAAGGGCAACTTTCTCGTGGAATGCCGAATAATTCTTAACCATCCGATCATGAATGTACCGAAGTCAGCGCTGCTTTGCCACCGGAAATCAGGCTGGTGAGAAGGTGGCCCGTCGCTCCGACGGCTCTACGGCGTCTACCCGGACCCGAAGACGGTCCCCGAGGCGGTAGACCGTCTTGCCGCTCTTGTCGGTCAGTTCGTGCTGCTGTTTGTTGTAGCTCAGATCCTTCTGCGGGAGCCGCTCGAGGGGCACCAATCCCTCGATGCCGTACTTGGTTACCTCGACAAAGAGTCCGAAAGAGGTCACGCCGGAGACGATCCCGGCGTACGCCTGGCCTATCTTCTGGGTGAGGAACTCCAGGGACTTGAGCTTGGCGTACTCCCGCTCGGCCTTGGTCGCGGCGATCTCCGCTTCGGTCGAGTGGGCGCAGATTGTGTCGAGGGCCTTCGCGAGGTCTTCGGTTCGCTTCGGCTTTCCCTGGGCCTGATAGCGCTTTAGGAGCCGGTGAACCACCAAGTCGGGGTACCGACGGATCGGCGAGGTAAAGTGGGTGTACTCGTCGAAGGCCAGGCCGAAGTGGCCCCGGTTTTCCGTGTCGTACCGTGCCTTGGTCATGGTGTAGAGGGCGACCCGTTCGAGGAAGGGCCCATACTCCCCGCCGCCGACGAAAGACAAGAGTCTCCGGTAGTCGTCGGGGCTTACCGGTTCCGAGACGCGGAAGGGAATTCCGAGGGTATCGAGAATCGAGACCAGGGAGTTGAACTCCTCCTCCTTCGGCCGGTCGTGGACCCGGTATACGAAGGGGAGATCCACCTTCCAGGACTGCTCCAATTGAGAGATGCGCCGGGCGACGACCCGGTTTGCCAGGAGCATGAACTCTTCGACGAGGCGCATCGACGGGAGGCGGACCTCCGGCTTTATGCGCTGAGGAACCCCCTCCTCGTCGAGGACGATTTGTTTCTGGGCAATGTCGAAGTCGATGCTCCCTTCCTCCTGCCGGAGCTTCATCAGCACCTGGCTCAGGGCCGCAAGAAGATGAAGCTCCCGCTGGTGACGCCCGCTCTTCTTCCCGGAGAGAATGTCCGCCGCTTCCCGGTAGGTCATCCGAGCCTTGCTTCGGATAACACTTTCGACGATTTCCGAAGAGCGGACCTGACCGAGCCCGGTCACGTTCATAAAGACGGTGTAGGCCAGACGATCCTCGTCAGGGACCAGGCTGCAGATGCCGTTGGAGAGCTCTTCCGGAAGCATCGGTACGACGCTGTCGATAAAGTAGACCGAGGTTCCCCGCTCTTCGGCTTCGGCATCCAAGGCAGAGCCCTCGGGGACGAAGTGACTGACGTCGGCGATGTGCACCCCGACGCGGAAGCCGCCCGCCTCGAGGACTTCAATTGAAAGAGCGTCGTCGTAGTCCCGGGCGCTCTCGGGGTCGATGGTAAAGACCGTGAGGTCCCGGAGGTCCCTCCGGCGAGAGAGCTCGTCTGCGATTTTCTGCTTTGCCTGGGAGGAGGCTTCCTGGAGCACCTCTTTCGGAAAGCTCTGGGAGAGTCCGTAGGTTGCGGCGACCGCCTTTGCGTCGATGTCGCTTTCGTCTTGACTTCCGAGAATCTCGGTAATCGTTCCCTGAGGCGTGCTCTCCCGGCTTTCCCACTCGACCAAGTGCGCGACGACGACGTGGCCGTTCCTGACGCGACGCTGGAAGCCGCTCTTCTTGAGGGCGGCTTTCGGGATAACAAGCTCCGAGAGAAGACGCTCGTTTTCCGGGTAGACGACACCGCCGGCCCGGGTCTCCTTGAAGACTCCGACGATGGGCTCTTCCGACCGGGTGACTACCGAGACTACCCGGCCGGCCGGCTTGTTCTTTCCTCGGGAGGAAAGGAGCTCTACCTCGACGGTGTCGCCGTCCATGGCGGTCCCAAGGTTGTCATAGCTGACAAAGATGTCGGGACCGGATTTCTGGGTGACAAAGCCGAATCCTCGGCTCGTGATGGAAACGGCGCCCCGGAGGGTCCTTTTCTTGGAAGGGGGTTTGCTACGGTTGGACATTTTCTATACCGTACAATGTACCCATGGCACGACGTTCATACAAACCCCGGCGGTCTTCTTCTCGGAAGCGGAGAAACAGATCCGACGATCCGTTGCGGTCCTATATGCCGCCCAAGCCTCCGGAGCGCGAATACGGACCCTGTCCCCTCTCCGGAGAGCCGATCGAGCACATCTATTCCGCAATACAAGACCCGGAAACCGGCCGCCCGGCAATCCTCGAGCACGCGATTGAACGGGTCTCCCGGAACGAAGAGCTCGGAGAGAATGAGCGCCTCTGCTACATCGGCGACGGCAACTTCGGTGTCGTCTACGAAGAACGACGAGGAAAGAATACCGTCGTCGAGATCCGACGGAGAATAGAGTACGAGAACCGGAACGATAAGGCCGACTGGCGGAAAGAGCTGAGTCCCGGCATCTCCCGGGACTATGTTCCGGAGCCGTGCCCCTTGAGCGAGCTCTACACCCAGGAGGAAATTCTGAGCTTTCCGAAGTTTACACGTGCGGGATCGTACTACGTACCCCGAACCGGATAACGGGACGGGAATCTACTTCATCTTGGTCCGGAACCGGACCCTTGCGATATCGCAGGCCATCCGGATCTGATCCTCCACGTCCTTTCGGGCACGCACGTGGACGACCCCGCGGTTCGGCGTAACTTCCACTTCGAAGATGTCCGGGATAGCGCGGAGGCTCTTCGCGATTATCTCCCCCTTCTCTTCGGTTAGTCCGTCCAAAATGTATGCGTAACGCTTTCCTTGGGGCATTGGTCAGGAGCATACCCGGGGCCTAGAGCGATGTCCAGAAGTTTCTCT
>JBKHCS010000020.1:0-35122 GCA_046541715.1 Spirochaetaceae bacterium | reverse complement strand
AGCCGCAGGGGCCGAGCCGCCTGGGGCGCCTCTGTTCTTACAGCGAAGCCCCAGGCGGGTGGACCCGTGGGGCTTCGCTTTCATGTGTTGTCCGGGGGCGGAGATTGTCTGTCGGCGGGGGCGCTACCAGAGACTATTGAGCGTCTCGACCCCTTCCTGTACGTGGGCCACCGAGTCGTCGAGGGCCGCCTTCTCTTCGGCGGTCAGCTCGAGCTCGTAGATCTTTTCCACGCCGTCTCTGCCGAGGAGGACCGGGACCCCGAGGTAGACGCCGGAGTAGCCGTACTCGCCGTCGAGGTAGGCACTACAGGCGGCGACGCACTTGCTGTCGGTAACCACCGCGTCGACCATCTTGGCTGCGGAGGCCGCCGGGGCGTAGTAGGCGCTACCGGTCTTGAGGTAGTTGACGATCTCCCCGCCGCCGGTCCGGGTTCGGGCGACGAGCTTTTCGAGCTTCTCCGGCTCGATGAGGTCGACGATGGGAAAGCCGCCGACCGAGGTGTAGCTCGGAACGGGGACCATGGTGTCACCATGCCCCCCTAGGACCATCGCCTGGACGTCTGAAGGGAGCACGTCGAGGGCCTCGGCGATAAAGTAGCGAAACCGCGTGGAGTCGAGGATACCAGCCATGCCGACGACCCGGTGAGCGGGAAAGCCGGTTTCCTTTAGCATTGCCATCGCAATGACGTCCAAGGGGTTGGCTACGGCGATGACGATGGCGTTCGGGGCGTGCTCGACGATGGCGCGGCTCGCCTGCCGGGCGATGTTGACGTTGGTCTTGAGAAGGTCCATCCGGTCCATCCCGGGCTTCCGGGCTATTCCCGCGGTGTGGACGACGACGTCGGAACCCTTGATAGCCGAGTAGTCGTTGGTGCCGACGACCTCGACGTCGAAGCCCTGTAAAGGGGAGGCGTGGAGATAGTCGGCCGCCTTGCTCTGAGGAAGCCCCTCGACGACGTCGACCATGACGACATCGGCGATGTTTCGCTTTGCGATATAGTAGACGGCCGTAGCGCCGACGTTTCCTGCACCTATTACGGATACCTTGCTCATCTGTTGCTCCCTTCAAGAATCTTTGCTACCGCCGCGGCGCCGTCGGCAAACTGCGTCTTCTCCGCGTCCTTCAGCTTTGGAACCATCACCCGGGTAATCCCACCGGCCCCGATGGTCGCCGGGAGGCTGGCCGCCACACCGGAAACGCCGAGCTCACCGTCGAGAACAAAGGAGACCGCCAGGACCCGGTTGGTGTTTCCGACGATCGCCTCTACGAGGTCGCAGGCCGCGGCGGCGGGTCCGTAGTAGGCGCTCGAGCGCTTGGCCGCCGCTAAGTGGTCGTCTCCGGCGCTCCTTGTCGCCTCGAAGAGAGCCTGGATGCGATCGGCAGGTAAGAGACGAGAGACGGGGATTCCGGCGACGGTGGTGTAGTCGATGAGGGGAAGCATCGCATCGTTGTGGGGTCCGATAACGGTGGCGGCGATGTCGTCCGTCGATGCGCCGAGCTCTTCGGCGATAAGGTAGCGAAGCCGTGCGCCGTCGAGGACGCCGCCGACGCCGAGAACCCGTTCCCGGGGGAGACCGGAAACTTTGACGAAGAGCGTGGTCAGGGCGTCCACCGGCTCGGTGGCGATGATTACGATGCCTTTGTGTCCTTTAAGCTTCCCGGCGAGCTCTTCGACGAGGGCCCGGTTCTTGTCGATAAGGTCGTCCCGCTTCTGCCCCGGCTCCCGGATGGCCCCGGCGGCGATGATGACGATATCGCGGTCGAGAACGTCCTGGAGAGAATCGGTCCCCGACAGCTTGGTCTGGTAGCCCCGGACCGGGGCGGCTTCCATCATGTCCAAGGTTTTTCCGGTAGCAAGTCCTTCCTGAATGTCGTAGAGCAACACGTCCGCCACGTTCTTTTCTGCGAGAAAAAAGGCGGTGTTTGCCCCGACATTCCCGCCTCCAACGATGCCAATATTTGCCATTTCCTACTCCTTTCGGTAATATACGCCGCCGGGTAAGCCTCAGCAATTAACCTAACCGAAAGAGAGCAAGCTGTCATGGTAGAAGAAGAGAAACGTCACGAATCCGACTCGATGGGAGAGGTTGCCATTCCCGAATGGGCCTACTGGGGAGCCCAAACGCAGCGGGCGGTGGAGAACTTCGGCGTTTCGAAGAACCGGATTACCCCGTCTATGATCCGCGCCCTTGGGCTGATAAAAAAGTCGGCGGCCCGGGCCAACGGCGAACTGGGGACGGTGGAGGAGAAGCTGGTTGCCGCGATCGTCGACGCCGCGGGGGAGGTTATCGACGGCGAGTGGGACGACCACTTCCCCATCGACGTCTTTCAGACCGGCTCCGGCACCTCCTGGAACATGAACGCCAACGAGGTTATCGCGAACCGGGCCAATCAGATGCTCGGCTCCCCCTTAGGCACCCGCTCCCCGGTCCACCCGAACGACCACGTAAACCGGGGACAGTCCTCCAACGACGTTATTCCGACTGCGGTGCACGTCGCCAACCGCATGAGCCTGGTCCACCTTCTCGACGCCCTCGCGGTCCTCAGGACGAGCCTCGAGGGGAAGGCCCGGGAGTTCGCCGACGCGGTCAAGCTCGGGCGGACCCACCTGCAAGACGCCGTACCGATGACCCTCGGGCAGGAGTTCTCCGGATTTGCCGACCAGATCCGCAAGGGAATCCGCCGGGTGGAGAACACCCTTCCCCACCTCGAGGAGCTCGCCCTGGGCGGCACGGCGGTGGGGACCGGCATCAACTGTCACCCGGACTTCCCCGACCTGGCGATCGGCTTTCTCGCCGAGGAGACGGGGCTTCCCTTCCGCCCTGCGGAGAACCGCTTCGAGGCGATAGCCACCCGGGACGCCCAGGTGGAGTTGATGGGGACCCTGAACGTAATCGCCACGAGCCTGATGAAGATTGCCAACGACCTCCGGCTCTTGGCCAGCGGGCCCCGGGGCGCCCTCGGAGAAATCGTCCTTCCGACGCTCCAGCCCGGGAGCTCGATTATGCCGGGGAAGGTAAACCCGGTTATCCCGGAGATGGTTATTCAGGTCGCCGCCTACGTAATGGGAAAGGCCGTCAGCGTAACGACCGCCGGGCAGAACGCCCCCCTCGAGCTCAACATGATGCATCCCCTGATCGCCATGGAAACCGAAGAGAGCATCAGCGTCTTGGCAAACACCTGCCGGGTCTTTGCCGAGCGTTGCATCGACGGCGTCGAGGCGGATACCGAGCGGATGGGTTTCTGGCTCGAGTGGAGCTTGGCCCTCGTGACGCCTCTGGCGAACCGGATCGGCTACGATCAGGCGGCGAAGCTCGCGTACCGGGCATACAAGGAGAAGCGCACCATTCGGGAGGTGGTTTTCGAAGCCGACGTTCTCCCGGCGGAGGATGTCGAGAAGATCCTCGACCCCCGGAGCATGTTGCAAAGCGGAAAGTGAGCACCTATACTAAGAAAACTACCTGGCAGCTTGAGGGGGCGCGCATGCAGATCCAGTCGGATCCCAAATACCAGGAGGCGATGGCGTTTTACCTGTCCGGCGAATGGACCGAGGCCGAGAAGGCCTTTTTGGAGCTTAGAAAAAGCTATCCGGATTCCGCCTTCGCCCATCTTATCCTTGGTAACATCTACTACTCCCTCGGGAAGCTCGACACCTCCGTAGAGGAGTATCAGAAGGCCGTCGAAATTCACCCCGAATTTGGAATTGCCCTCTACAAGTTGGGGGTATGTCAGTACCGCATGGGGAAGCTCACCGAAGCCCTCGAGAGCTTCCAGCAGGTTATCGATTCCGGGAGCGAGAGCCACGCGATGGCGGCCTACTTCGTCGGCCTAATCCATTTCTTTCTCGGGAACGACGAGAGCGCCGCGGTTGCCTTCGAGCGTTTCCGGGAACTCTCACCCGAGTCGATGATCGCCAACTACTACCTTGCCCAGCTCCGGATAAAGCGGAAGGAGTACGACAGCGCGCGGAAGCTCTTGAAGGAGCTGGCAGCGGAGACTCCCAATTTTGCGGAGGTTCATTACATGATGGGCGTCGCGAGCTTCGGTCTCCACGACACCACCGGCGCGATGACAAGCCTCCGAAAGGCCCTGGAGATAAACCCCGACGACGAACGTGCCCGGTCGAAGCTTACCCTCATCTCCGACGTCCAGTGGCCCTAGGGACCCGGTATGACGCTTTACGTTTGTAACGCTTGCGGATATATCTACGATCCGTCGGAGGGGGACCCCGACGCGGACATTCCCCCGGGGACAGCCTTCGCCGACCTCCCGGAGGACTGGGTCTGCCCCGTCTGCGGGGCCCCGAAGGACGAGTTTACTCCCGAGGAGTAGCGGTCGGCACCGTCGGGGCCGGCGCGAAGAAAGAGGCTACTCCTTCCAGACCTCCGTGAGATCCACAACCACTTCAAGCTCGAGTCCGGACGGGCTATAGGACAATATCTCGTGGTGCCGGGATGCCAACGCGAGAACAGGCCGAACGCCTTGAATCTGCCGGTAGACCTCGACCACTTCGTTGTCGCCGTCGACAATCCAGTATTCCGGCACACCGTGTACCCCGTAGCGCTCGACCTTTACACCGCGATCCCGGGCCTCGGTGGAAGGCGATAGAATTTCGATCACCAGGTCCGGGGTGCCCACGACATGCGAGGGCCTTATAATCCACCTGTTGTCGTTGAGGATAACGAGGATATCCGGCTCGAGGATATCGTGGGGACCGATCTCCGTGTCCATCGGGGCGTAGACGACCTCTCCAAACCCGGCTACCTCAATACCCCGGTGCAGCTGAACGAAGAGTCGCTTGGACATGCGCTGATGCCCGTAGGTCGGGGACGGCGAGGCAATGTGGACACCGTCTATAATCTCGTGGCGGAAGGGATCATCTTCCGGGATCTGCCGAAGATCTTCGTAGGTAAGCTTGAGCTTGTGATCGACGAATTGCGCCATTCCGCACTCCTCCTTCACAAGTATACAACGGGGCTGGACGCCCCGCCGCTTCTACTTTCGCAGCTTCTTTCGCAGCCGGCGGCGTGCGGCGTCCGACGCCGCCGTCTTGCCGCCACCGGCGCCTTGGGTGCCGCCGTGGCCTCTTCCACCGGCCGCTGACTCGAGTCCCGGCTCTTTGTTGTAGATCCACCAGATAATGCCGATGCCCAGGAGTATCATCCCCAGGGCGTAGAACTGGCTCGCGATAAAGTTGAGGGGCGACAGGTAGACGTAGGGAGGATGGGGTATGTCCGAAAGACGCAGTGCGAAGCGCCCCCGCAAGGGTACCCGGAGATAATCGATGAGGAAGCGCGGCAGCCCGTAGCCGATCAGGTAGATGCCCAGGAGCGTTCCTTTCCGGAGCTTCATCTTTCGAAAGACAAACCACATGACGACCCAGAGGAGAACCCCCTCGGTAAGTCCCTCGTAGATCTGCGTCGGGTGCCGGGGCATGTTTACCAGACCGCTCTCCGGGAGCTCCATCCCGATAGAGGCGGCGACTTCCCGGACGAAGGGATCGTCCACCGGCAGGCGCCGGGCGTGGGGAAACATGACCGCCCAGGGTACATCGGTGATGCGACCGTAGAGCTCGCCGTTTATGAAGTTGCCAAGTCGACCAAAGGTGTAACCAAGGGGGACCCCGGCGATAATCATGTCGCCCCAATCCCGGATATCGATGCCCTTCTTCCGGGCGTAGATAATCATTGCGACGGCGGCCCCAAGCAGACCTCCGTAGTAGTTCATGCCCTGGAGACCGGTAAACTGTCCGTCCGCGAAGGGCCAGAAGATGCGCCAGGGCTCCCGCCAATAGGCGTTCGTCGGGTCGAAGAGGAGGGCAGCAAAGATGCGGGCGCCGATCAGCAGGGCCAGAATGGCCCAGAAGAACATGTTGACCACGTCGTCCTTGTCGTAGTCGATCTGCCTCCGCTTTAGCTGATAGACAAAGAGCAAATAGGTAGTGCCGAAGGCAACCATATACATCATGCCGTACCACCGGAAGGGAAGTCCGGGGATTATCTCGGCACCGAGCCAGTCGGGAAAGGGAATGTAGGCAACCATCTTCTGTTTTGGCTACTCCTCGAATTCCTTGATGACGACGATGCCGTTGTGTCCCCCGAATCCCAGGGAGTTCGACACGGCGTAGCGAATCCGCCCGGAGACGCCCTTGTTCGGCACGTAGTCCAGATCGCAGGCGGGGTCCGGCTCGTCGAGGTTGATCGTCGGCGGGAAAAACTGGTCGCGTATCGCCAAGGTACAGACTATCGCCTCCACGCCTCCGGCGGCGCCGATCATATGCCCGTGCATCGACTTCGTCGAGGACACCTTTAGCTTGTAGGCGTGCTCCCCGAAAACCTCCTTGATAACCATGGTTTCCAAGGGGTCGTTTAAGGGCGTCGAGGTGCCGTGGGCGTTGATGTAGTCGACATCCTCCGGCTTTATGCCGGCGTCGTCGAGGGCCATCTTGATGGCTTCGATGGCGCCTCGCCCTTCCGGGTGGGGAGCGGTAAGGTGGTTGGCGTCGCAGCTGATGCCGGAACCGACCAGCTCGGCGTAGATGTGGGCGCCCCGGGCCTTCGCGTGGTCGAGACTCTCTAAGATCAGCACACCGGACCCTTCGGCGATAATAAAGCCGTCCCGGTCCTTGTCGAAGGGACGGGAGGCCTTTTCAGGCTCATCGTTAAAACGGGTGCTAAGGGCTTGGATAACGTTGAACCCGGAGACCCCGAGCTTGGTGATACACGCCTCTACCCCGCCGGCAACCATCGCGTCGCCCATCCCGTCCCGGATCCACCGGAAGCTATTCCCGATGGCGTCCGCCGCGGAGGAGCAGGCGGTGGCCATGGAGTAGACCGGGCCGTAGGCCTGGATCGCGATGGCGGCGTTCGCCGGTCCGATGTTCGCGATCAGCTTGGGAATGGTCATCGGGGGCACCCGTGAGGGCCCCTTCTCGAGGAGCGCGATGTACGAATCCTCGATGGTTTGGAACCCGCCGATTCCGACCCCGAGAATAACACCGATACGCCTCGGGTCGATATTCTTTCCCGTCTCGAGTCCCGAGTCCCGCATCGCTTCGAGGGTTGCCGCGACGGCGAAGTGGGAGAAGGGCTCCATCTTCCGGGCCTCTTTTTTGTCCATGAAGTCCGAGGGGTTAAAGTCTTTGACCTCCCCGGCGATCTTGGTGGCGTACTCTGTGGTGTCGAACTTGGTAATGGGTCCGAGGCCGCTCCGCCCGGCTTTTATGCCTTCCCAGAAGGCTTCGGTGGAGTTCCCAAGCGGATTGACGGTCCCCAGTCCGGTGATGACGACGCGGTGTGCCATAGGCTACATCCCCATTCCGCCGGTCACCTGAATCACCTGGCCGGTTATGTAGGAGGCGAGATCGGAGCAGAGAAAGACGATCGCCTTGGCGACCTCCTCGGGTTCGCCGATGCGGCCCATCGGAATTTGCGCCCGGAGGGCTTGTTGCTGTTCTTCGTTGAGATTCTCCGTCATCTTGGTCTTGATAAAGCCCGGCGCCACGGCGTTGACCCGGACGTTTCGTCCCGCGACCTCCCGGGCGAGACTCTTGGTAAAGCCGATAAGCCCCGCTTTGGAGGCGGAGTAATTGGTCTGCCCGGCGTTCCCGATCATCCCGACGATAGAGGCGACGTTGACGATTGAGCCGCTCCGCTGTTTGATCATCGCCCGGGAGACTGCCTTCGACAGGTAGAAGGCGCTGGTCAGGTTGATGTTCAACACGCTTGTCCAGTCTTCCGCCGACATCCGGAATATGAGCCCGTCCCGAGTAATCCCGGCGTTATTGACAAGTATATCGATGCCCCCGCTCTCGGCGAGGATCTCTTCGGTGGTCGCGGTTATGGTCTGCTCGTCGGCTACGTTTCCTTCCTTGTAGAAGGCCTCGACGCCCATCTCTTTGGCTAGGGACTGATACTCATCGAGAGATTCACCGGGATTCAAATCGACGTAATACACGCCGGCACCGTTTCGCAGAAACGCCAAAACGATCTCCCGCCCGATTCCGCGGGATCCTCCGGTTACCAGTGCCTTTTTTCCTTCGAGTAACACTACTTTCTCCTTCTAAGCCGGTATCGCTTCCACTTCTTCGAGCTTTCCGGCGGGGTACATCGGGATTTCGAGCCCCTCTTTGGTCTTAGCATACGCTTTCCAAAGGCCCCCGAGAACCGTTCCCGGGCCAACCTCTACAAAAGCACTCGATCCGTCCCGAACCAAGGACTCCATTTCCGGGGTCCAGAGGACCGTTCGGACCAGCTGGTCGAGGCAGAGCTCCCGGGCTTCCTCTCCGGTGGCAATAACCTCCCCGGTCACATTGGAGTAGACCGGCAGCTTCGGGTCGGCAAAGGCGACGCCCCGGAGCACCTCTTCGAACTGCCGGCGGGCATCGGCCATCAGCGGGCAGTGAAAGGGGCCGGATACCTTGAGGCGAATATAGCGCTTCGCCCCGGCATTCTTGAGAGCAGTCTCGGCAGCGGCAAGCCCCTCGGCGGTCCCGGAGACTACGGTCTGGCTCGGGCTGTTGTAGATACCCGGGTACGCGTCGGGAACGGTCTCCAGAGCGGCAGACACTTCGTCGAAGCTCAGGCCGATCGCCGCGGCCATTCCGGAAGCTCCTCCGGAGGTATCCACCGTCCGGCTTACGGCTTCCATAATCTCACCCCGCGCTTTGACCACCCCGAACGCGTCTTCCAAGGGGATGACTCCGGCGGTTACCAGGGAAGCGTACTCCCCGAGAGAAAACCCGGCGCACCGGTCGGGGGCGATGCCCCGGGAGGACAGCCCGGCGGCGGCGGCTAGGTTGACCAGGGTGACGGCTATCTGAGTCTTGTCCGTCTGTTTGAGCTCTTCCTCGCTGCCGTCGAAAATCATGGTCCCGACGTCGTAACCCACCGCTTCGGAAGCTGCGTCGAAAAGGTCGCGGACCTCTTTGAATGCGTCGTAGAGATCCTTTCCCATACCGGGATACTGCGCTCCCTGGCCCGGAAAGAGGAATGTTACGGACATGCGCCCTCCCATTACTTAGCTCGCAGGGGAGGTTAGCAAGGGGAACCGGCACTGTCAAGTATTCGGTCGGCGACCGACAAAAGCGGCCGAGCGTTGACCCCGGGAGAGAGGGCCCCGTATATTCCCGGGAAACACGTCGCGTCGAGAAAGGACTGTCGGTGAAGCCTGTCATTAACGGCATCGGAGCGTATCTCCCGCCACGGATCGTAACCAACGACGATTTAGCCCACGTAATGGACACCTCCGATGAGTGGATTTACTCCCACACGGGGATAAAGGCGCGCCGGATTGCCGACGACTCTATCGCAGCGTCGGACCTTGCGGTAGAAGCGTCCCGGCAGGCGATAGGCAGAAGCTCGATCGAGGCGGGAGAGATCGATCTGGTGCTCCTTGCCACCTCCACCCCCGACTACCCGGGCCTCCCGGCGACGGCGTCGATTGTCCAGGACAGGCTTGGAGTTCTCCGGGCGGGGGCGATGGACCTTGTGGCCGCCTGCAGCGGCTTCGTCTACGGCGTCGACACCGCCCGGGTTTACGTCCTTTCGGGGGCCGCGCGAAACGTCTTGGTTATCGGCAGCGAGGTGTACTCCCGGATCCTCAACTGGGAGGACCGCTCGACCTGCGTCCTCTTCGGGGACGGAGCCGGAGCCGCGGTGGTAAGCGCCGTAGAAGACGGGGCCGCCGAAGATCGGGGAATCCTCGACGGCTATCTGCGGTCCAAGGGTTCCGGGCACCACACCCTCTGGCGCAAAGCGGGCGGCAGCCGGAATCCGGTGGCACCGGAGAACGAAACCGACCGGTTCCTGTCGATGGACGGCCGGGCGGTCTACAATTTTGCCGTGTCGGCGATTATCGAGACCATCCAGGTGCTGTTGTCCCGGAACGGCTTAACCATGGAAGACGTTAGCTACGTCGTACCCCACCAGGCCAACCGGAGGATTATCCAGGCCGCCTGCAAGCGGGCCGGTTTCCCGGAAGAACGATTCTTTACCAACCTCGAGCGCTACGCCAACACCTCCGCAGCCTCGATTCCCATTGCGATGGAAGAGCTGGCGGCGGGAGGGCTTCTAACGCCGGGCGACGTCCTGGTAACCGTCGGCTTCGGTTCGGGGCTATCCTACGGTGGAAACCTTATCCGGTGGTAGTGGTTTCCGGCGAGGCGGTCTCGGGCCCCGGGGCTTCGGGCACGGCGTCCTGAGACCCGGGCACCTCGGAAAAGGTCAGCGGGTAGCGCAGCATCCGGTCCGCGACGGCAGCGGCAAGCTCCGCCAGGTCGGCGGAAGAGAAGCCTTCGGCGTCGACAGTTTCGGGGCCGTGGAGGGAACCGAAAGCCCGGACACGGGGGACATCCCCCGCCCGTGAAACATCGAGCGTCACTGCGGGGGACTCGTCGCTCGGGTAGAACCCCGCCCGGCGGAGATGCCGGATGAGCAAGCGCCGTTCCCTCGGAGCAATGCCGGCGGTCGAAACGCGGGCCGGGACGAAGAAGCCGTTCTGCCGGAAAGCCCCGGGGTTGATTTCGTAGAGCCGTACGGCCGCCCGGTTATACTCCGGACTCCCAGGCTTCGCTTCTCCCAGAAGCCCCTTCAAGCCCGATTCTATCCGGGCGCTCTCCCAAACAGGGTCGAGGGTTTCCAGAGTCCGGCGAATCAGCCGGGGATCCCGCCTCAAGAGGGCTTCTTCCAGGTCGTAGGATCCGGCGGACTCGGGTATTACCTCCAGCTCCAACTCTCTCGCAAGGGAGAGATACTTCTCCGCCACACGGGGGCTCGATCGCGCGGCGAGGTAGTAGGTCCAATAGGCGTCAAGGTAGTTGGACCGGTCCAGATAGGTCCCGGCGGTCTTATCGGCGAGCTGGACGTAGCGATGGCGGTGGTACCAGGCGAGGGCCCGGTGCCGGAGATAGGAGCCGAGGCGCCGAAGCCGGGGAAGAATTCCCGCCGCCGGGGTACGCCAGGTCTCCCGTGCAAGACCCAGATGGGTATCGGCAAGAATTTCGTTCAGATCCTTCGAGTGGCGGACCTCGTCGATCCCGAAGTTGAACATCCAAGAGAGATCCTCGTCGTCGTAGACCCTTTGAGCGTGGGAGAGGGCCCTGTCGAGGTGGCCGCTTCGCTGATAGAGGGCGGATAGATTAATCGCCGGGAGAGGTGTCTCCTCGTCCAAGGTAAAGGCCCTCTCGTACTCCTTATGGGCCGAGACAAGATCCATCCGCATCTCGTAGAGCTCCCCCCGGGCAAGAAAGCCGGTGGCCCGCCGGGCGTGAAGGAGGGAGCGGTTGGTGCTCTCCAATGCGTTGTCGAAACGGTAAAAGCTCTTCTCGAGGAGCGACAGGTTGTAGTAGGCGACGGAAGCGAAATAGCTCAGGCCGTTCTGCAGGGCGGCGTCGATAGCCTCCCGATAGTAGCGCTTGGATTCTCCGTAACGGTACATCGCCGCGTAGACGGTTCCGAGGGTCATCGCCACGCTCCGGTCTTCCCCGTAGGTCGACAGGGCCTCTAAAAGCACGTCCTCCCCGGCGTCGAGCTGCTGGGTCTTAAAGTAGAGCCACCCGAGGTCGCTGGCGAGCTCCGGGGACCCCGGATAGATATTCTCGATCCGCTTGAGGTAGGTGATGGCCTCCGCCTCCCGGTTGAGGCGCCCGAGGGTAAAGGCGGTATCGTAGAGGATCGAGTAGCTGTTCGGCGAGAGCTCTTCGGCAACCTTGTAGTGCTCCAAGGCCAGGTCGAAGAGCTCCTTGTCGTAGTAGAGCTCCGCAAGCTCCACCCGGATATCGACCGCTTCGGGAAAACGCCGAACCCCCTCGGTGAGACGCTCCACCGCGTATTGATAGTTCTCCTTCTCGATCGCGTCCCGGGCGTCGGCTACGTAGTCGTCCGGGGTCTCCCCGGACGGAAGGTGAACCTGCCCATGGACCCACGAGCCGGGATGCCCGAGGAGCAGCAGAACCACTCCCATGGAGACGGAAGTTCGCCGAAGCCACCTAGTCACGGAGCACACCCTCCTCCCGTGGGGCATCGGCGTGGAAAGCTTTCGGCTTGAAACGAAGAACAGGCAGAAGCAGGGCCGCCGGCCGACGCTCCCGGGAAAAGCGTCGCCGGAGGGAGGTATAGAAGGCCTTTCGGACCCGCCGGCGGTCCTCCGAACCTACCGGCGCCTCTGGGGACCGAAAAAGCCGCTCGAGGTACCACCGGGTTAGCGGTTCGGCGGCGACGGAGTGCTCCTCCTCGAGGCGCCGGGCGTACTCGAGGGGCGACTCCCGCGGCTCCGGGGGAAGGCCTAAAGCTCTCAGTCGCCGGAGGGCTACCCGGTAGTACGCCCGGGCCTCGCGCTCCGGGGAAACGGGACCCAGGAGCCCGGCAAGGGGCCCGTAGTGATACCCGAGGAGAGAACCAAGGTAGGCAATGAGAAGGAGGAGCCACCAGAAGCGCATCACGAAGGGGACGACCCCGAGGAGAAGGTTCCGGCCGGGAGCCTCTTCCCGGGCCACCGGTTCCTGGGCTTCCTGCACCTGGAGCTCGTCTTGGTGCTGGAGTATCTCCTGGAGGAGCGCCGCCAGACGGTCTTCGTCCATCGCGAAATCAAGGTCGAACTCCTCCTCCGGATGGAGGGTCGAGGAGGTGGGGTCAAAGTCGACCCATCCGATTCCATCGAAGTAGACCTCGACCCAAGCGTGGGCCATGTCCGCCCGGATGCTGTAGAAGTTGAGCACTTCGAGATTCGGATCGACGAAGAAACCGACCGCCACCCGGGCGGGGATACCGACGGCCCGAACCATCTCGGTCATCGCGAAGGCGAAGTACGAACAGTAGCCTTTACGGCTTTCGAAGAGAAAGTGCTCGAGCTGGTTTCCGTCAGGGGCAATCCCCGGCTTCAGGGAGTAGAAGAAGTTCTCCTTGAGGTAGGATTCGATGTTCCGAACCCGGGCGAAGTCGCTTCCCTGACCCGCCGCTTGCTGAGCGAGGGCGGTAATCGAGGGGCTCTCTCCGTACCGGGTGTAGTAGCTAATCCAATCCGAGTCTTTGCTTCGTCCCTCCGGTGGGTCATCGATCGTCGGTGCGTTCGACGCGCCGAGCTGGGCGATCGTCCCCCGGGGCACCAGGCTCTCGACCTGATAGATTCCGGAGAAAGAGGCGCCTTCCCAAGGCGTGAGAGGGATTATCCGCTTCGGGTCGTTCAGGGCGAGGAGCGACGAGGATTCGAAGTTGACCAGGAAGTACTCCTGGGTGATCGGCTCCCGGTGGAGATCGTCTTCCACCGGGAGAAGGGTCGGTCTGCGGGGAACGGCGTCGGGGACACCCCCGTCGGGGGCCGAAGGATCGCGAAAGAAGCCCCGGCGCTGGTCGTAGCCCGAGAGGACGTAGCGCCGGAGAAGGTCGTACTCGACGTTCCCATCCCGCCGGTAGAGAAGCACCAGATCCCGACTCAGGGAGATTTCGCTCTCGAGGGTCAAGTAGTCGGAGAAGTCGAACTGGAAGAGGGTCGGTCGGATAAGTCCGCCGCTCCCGGCGAGGGACGCGTCGTTGTAGCGCCCGAGAAGAAAGAGGACGGCGACCAAGACTATCGGCAGCACCGCGGCGAGTGCCGGGGCGCCCAGGAACGCCCGGTCCCGCCTGGCGGCCAGAAACGCCAGAAACAGCACCTCGAGGATCACGAAGGCTCCGACGACGATCGCCTGGACCATCGGATGGTGGTAGAGGGAAAGGTCGAAGTAGGCTTCGCTCCAGAAGAGCGCCACCAAGAGCCCGCCCCGAACAATGGACATGATCCCCCGGCCACGTCCCATTCGCCGGCTTAAGGTATTGAGGATGAAGACCCCGAGGGCAACGGGAAGGGTCAGCTGCCACTGGGAGGTAAACCCGACAACCAAGCTGTCGACCTCAGGAGCAGTCTCGGGCCCCACAAGAAAACCCAGGATATACTCCACGAAGGGGCCGACCAGCATCAACAGGGCTATTCCCGCGGAAAGCGCGGCCCAGGTGCGAAGCCGAGAGCCCGCGAGAAGCACCGCAACAAGAGCGCCGAGCAAAAAGCCGCCGAGAGCGAAGGCCGGGTGGAGAATCGAGTCTACCCGGAGGTAGTAGTGGTAGCCCAACAGAGCCAGGAGCGACAGGTCGAGCCACTCGATCTCGGAGCCGGGCTTAGACACGGTGGAACGCTCTAACCTTACCATCAAGACCAACTATAGCACTCTCGAGCAGGGTCGTGTAACGTTCCCGCGCCTGCGCTTCCGGACGCCGGATGTCTCGACGCTGCTCTCCCGGGGGCCGGAGGAGCCACCGATGGGTGTACCCGCGGTCGGTGCCCCCCGGGGGCTCGACGAGCAAGAGGGTCACCGAGGCGGCGGCGCGGCTCAACTCGAAGAGGTAGGACCCCAGGCCGGGGTCCGGAAGCGCCAGGACGATGCACCGGCTCCCCCGGAGGCTTCCGAAAGGGATTCTCCCGGTCGACCAGCCGGCGTCCGCGAGAGCCCGAAGAAACTCCGGAGCGTCCAGATCCCCGAGAGCCTCCGGCGGCACGTCTTCCCTGAGGGCGTACCGCACCGAGAGCCCGTCGGAAGAGAAGCTTGCCGCCAGATCTCCCAGAAGACCGAGGGCACGGTCCAAGGCCCGGAGGGAGTAATCCACCGGCAGGATCTCCCCGATCGACCCGGCGGCCCGGAGAATCAGGGTTACCTCCTGAGCCGCCGGCGGCACCTCCTCCCCTATCCGCAGGAAGAGCTCCTCCCACCGGGCGTACTGTTTCCAGTTTATCCGGCGGACGTCGTCCCCCGGGACGTATCGACGAACCTCCACGAGCTCCTCGGTTCGGATCCGCCGGTCGCTCCGCTGGGGTTCCTCCCCTTCCCGGTGACTCACCAGGGTCGCCTGCCGGGTTTCCCGGGGCCGAGGCGCGACGGTCAGAAGCGACGGTGCCGTCGTACTTAGGGAAAACCGGAAGAAGCCGAGGGCGTCGGTAATCAGGAGCCGCCCCTCCCCCGGGCGGTAGAGCCCTCGAGGGGGCCTCAGCGCCTCCCCATGGGAATCGACGATCCGGGAGCTCAGGGGGACCGAGAGACGCAGGTCTCGGAGACCCCGCCAGCTCAGACGCCCGAGGTAGAGGATCCGGACACCGGGGACGCGGAAGGCTTCGAGTCGCCCGACGACTCTGAGCGAGGTTGGGTCTCCAACACGGACCCAACTGGGCTCGAGATTTGCCTCGAAGCCGGCGGCGCGTTTCGAGAGAAGCATCCGCTGAAGAAGCGTCCCCAGAAGAGCGAAGACCAAAAGCGCCAGAAACGTCCCACCCCAAAGGAGGGAGGCGAGCTCGGCACGGCGGATACCGAGCATCAAGAGGCCCCCCGCCGCGAGAAGGAGGGCTCCGGCCAGGGGAGAAAGCGAAAAGGCTCTATCGGTGTAAGGTTTGTAACCGTGCCTGGGCAATTTTACGTATTACGTCCCGCGTATCGGTGTCCGGCTCCCGGGGAACAACCCGGTGCGGGAGGACCGTGTCCGCGACGTCCAGAATATCTTGGTCGATTACGTAGTCCCGTCCGTGCACCAGGGCGTAGGCCCGAGCCACCCGGAGGAGCATAAGCGTACCCCGGGGGGAGACTCCGTACTTCAGCTTGGTGGTATTCCGGGTGGCGCCGGAAATGTCGATGGCAGCCTTTAGGAGCTTCTCGTCGCAGTAGACCCGGCCGACGCTCTTCTGGGCGGCGAGGATATCTTCCCGGCTACAAACCGGCTGAAGCGTAGGGAGTACGTACTCGGAAGGATCCTCGGTAAGAATCTTGAGCTCCTCCTCCGGAGAGGGATAGCCGAGGGTCAGGCGCATCAAGAAGCGGTCGAGCTGGGCTATCGGCAGGGGATAGGTACCGTGAATCTCGATGGGATTCTGCGTCGCGACGACGAAGAAGAGGGGGTCGAGGGTGTGGGTCCTGTTGCCCACGGTAACCTGCCGCTCCGCCATCACCTCGAGAAGCGCGGACTGCACCTTGGGCGTCGAGCGGTTTACCTCGTCTGCCAGAATGATATTTCCGAAGACCGGCCCGGGAGAAAAGACGAACTCTCGTTTGTCCGGGTCGAAAACGTCGACCCCGGTAATGTCGTAGGGCAGCAAGTCCGGGGTAAACTGGATGCGCCGAAACGCGATCCCCCGACCGTCGTCCCCCTGGATCAGGCGGGATACCGCTTTCGCAAGGGTGGTCTTGCCGAGACCCGGCAGGTCTTCGATAAGAAGATGCCCCGGGGCCAAGAGGCAGGTTACGACTTTTCTCAGCTCCTCCGTCTTTCCCCGGATAACCGATTCGAGGGCATCAACGAGACGGACCGCTAAGGCTTGTTGGGCGGAAAGGTCGACCGCAGGGAGAGGAAAATTACTCACCGGGTGCAAAACTAACACAATCGCGGGGTGGTATCAATCGCGACGAACGCGGGCCCGGCTTGCCCGGTTTGCCGATTCTTTTGACGCCGGAGCAACGGCAGATTATTTTCCGTTTAGGAGGAAACATGACTATTACCAAAGCACCGAAAACCAAGACAAACGTGGGATTGAACGACGCGGCTACCGAGGCGATCAGCGACAAGCTGAACCAATACCTGGGAAACCTGCACGTTCTGTATACCAAGCTACACAACTTCCATTGGAACATCGAGGGCGGGAGTTTCTACACCCTCCACGAAGAGCTTCAGGCGATGTACGAGGCAGTGGCCGCAGAAATCGACGAAGTCGCCGAGCGAGTCCTCAAGATCGGTCGAAGGCCCCTCGCCCGAATGGCCGACTACCTCGAAGTGGCAACGCTGAAGGAGATCGACAGCAACGCCTACACCGGGCAGGAGATTGCAGACCATCTAATCTCCGATCTTCAGGTACTCATCACTCAACTCAGGGAAACCATCACCCTGGCTCAGGATCACGGTGACGAAGGCACGGCCGACGACGCCATCGCCTTCCTTAAGGAGAGAGAGAAGGCGGTCTGGATGCTGACGGCGTACCGAGGCTAATACCTCTCCGACCGGTCGATGCGCCCTTGGGGCGATGTCGTAACCGGAGGATCACCTAGTCCGGGGAGGCCGCGAGAAAGAAGGTCCTCAACCGGCGGCTGACCCCGGCCCCGAGGGCTACGACGCCCACCAAGAGGGCCACGAACAGATAGATAAGCCGGATATCCGCGAGAACCAGGTCGATTACGATGCCCCCGGCAAGGTACGCCAGGGGTGCCGAGGAGCCGGCCATCATCTCGACGACGGCAAACACTCTCCCCTGCTTCTCTGAGCCCACCGACCGCTGGATAACGGTGTGGACCAGCACCGTCGCAACCCCGATGGAAAAGCCGGCGGCAAAGAGCACCGCCGCGAGGACCACCGGAGTAAGGAAGAGACCCCCGGCGGCCGCGGCGACGGCGAAGAGAAGCAGGGCCCCGAAAAAGGAGCGGTACTCTCCCTGGTGGGAGAGGTTCAGCGCGGAGAGAAGGACGAACCCGGCGATTCCCCCGGCGAGCATCAGGGCGAAGTAGTACCCCAGATAGCGCTCCGGAAGCCGGAGGACGTCGGCGACCACGAATGGTAGCGAGATAACCAGCGGCGGTGCGATAAACTGCACTGCGGACCCGGTCAGGGCGAGGGTCCGGATTCCCGGGTGGTGCAAGACGAACCGCAGCCCTTCAAGGGCGTCCCGGAGGAGGCGCCCGATCGGAACGGCCGGCTGGGGCGCCTCCGTCACGACGGCCCCGGGGGGACGAATCCGAGTCTCTTCGATCGCCGACGCGACAAAGGTGATACCGTTTACCAGAAGGAGAACCGGAAGCCCCAGGAGAACGTAGGCAAGACCGCCGAGGGCGTTACCTGCGAGATTGGCGAGTTGGGTAATGCCTGTTCGCAGCGCGTTCGAGGGACGCAATCGGCCGGGGGGGACGATCTCCGGGAGAATCGCCCGGGCGGCGGGGACAAAGAGGGCGTGGGCGAACCCGCCGAGAAAGGTCAGAACCCAAATAGCCCCGATTGCACCGGGGTGCAGCCGGAGGATAAGGGCGAGAAGGAGCATGATGCCCCCCCGGCTCAGATCGGCCGTCACCAGAACTCGACGCCGGGGAAACGCGTCGACGATGGCCCCGCCGAAGGGGCCGATGAGTACCGGGGGCAAGAGCGCGAGAAAATGATAGACCCCGAGGACAACGCCGGACCCGGTGAGATCCTTCAGGTAGAGGGTCACCCCGAGGAGATAGATACTGCTGCCGAGGGTCGACACCGCGTGCCCCGAAATAAGGTGAAATAGGTTCGACTGTTCGTTCTTTGGGACAAACAACGCCGGCGACAGTATAGTGGAGGCGAGGTGCCGGGCAAAGAGTGAACGTCGCTGACTACTACGACAGCAACACCCGCCGATTCTTGCGATTCGGGCGCCTCGGAGAGATCGGCGTGGTTCACCGGGGAGTCTGGGCGCCGGAGGTGAAAGACCCGGCCGCCGCCGCTCACTACGTCCACGACCGGATCGCGGCGGACGTTAACGGCAGATTCCCAGAAAGCCCCCGGGGGCTCGACCTGGGATGCGGGGTCGGAGCGAGCATGGTCCGGATAGCCCGGCAAACCGGGGCTTCTCTTGCCGGCATCACCATCAGCTCGACCCAGGCCGCCATCGCGGGTGAGCGGCTGTCGGAACTCCCGCCGGACGTGGCCGGACGTCTCTCCGTCCGGGCCGGGGACTTCTGCACCCCGGAATCCTACGAGGGAATCCCGGACGCGAGCCTCGACTTCGCCTACTTTATCGAATCCTTGGTTCACGCTCCGGAGCCGGAGCTCCTCTTTCGCCTTCTCACGTCCCGTCTCAAACCGGGGGCCCGGGTCTACGTCTGCGACGACCTCCTCGGGATGCCCCGGGACTCCTTTTCGACGGTACGAATGGGCCGGCAGTCGGGGGACCAGATCGTCGAGAACTACCGTAGGGGATGGCACATCAACAGCCTGATGACACCTGAGGAGCTCGAGAGCCTCCTTTCCGGATTCGGCATGCACCTCCTCGAGAGCCGGGATCTTACGCCGTACCTAAGGCTGAACCGCCTTCGGGACCGGCTTATTCGGCTGGCGGTCCCGCTGTTCCGTCCCTTCGGCGAGAACACGCCGTGGTGGGACAACTTCCTCGGGGGCGACGCCCTTCAACGAGCCCTGACGGTGGGTCTAATCAACTATCGTCTGGTAACCTTCGAGTACCGTCCCTAGTCCCGGGGCCGTTGCCCTACGAACGGACCACCTGGAGGGGCGCGACGCGAAGATAGAGATCCCAGCCGAAGGAAAGGATAAGAAGCCCGAGGGAGACGGCGTTGAGGGTTGTTTTGGCGGTGTGGCTGATCGGCGGGGCAAGCGAGACGATAAGCCCTATCATCAAGAAGGCGCAGACTATTTTCGCGAAACCCTTGTACGCCGGGACGCTTCGCTCCGGCTCCTCCGTAAAGCGAAACAGGAGGAAGTATCCGTAATGGAAGAGCCCGATCGCCAGAACCCAGCCGGGCATACCGAAGTAGGCGACCGCGACAAACGAGAGGATAAAGGCGAAAGCGGAGTCGGTCTCCATGTCCAATTTGGCGCCGAAGCTCGTCGGACCACGACGCCTGGCGAGGTAGCCGTCCAGGGCGTCCGTCGCCTCGGCGAGGGCCAGCAACCCGGCGATTGCCCATCGGAGGTTGCCCGCCAGGGAATAGGAGAAGAGCTCGAGACCTACGATCCAGGCGAGGGCGGATAAACCGAGAAGCCAGCGGGTCGCCGTAACGACGTTGCACAGTCGGACCGGATGCCGGCCCGAGAGGACCAAGAGACTCAGAGAAACTCCGTAAAAGAATAGGAGCATCGTCGCGACGGTGACCCGGTCGACGCCGAGAAGAAAGAGCGCCCCGATTGCAACTGTTCCCGCCGATTGCCCGAGGGCCCATCGGGAATAAAAGCGCCCCCAGGGACGGAAAAAGTCTAAGAAAACCATGGTTCGGTAAAGAATAGTTAAGAATTACGTCAGAAACAAGTTAATGACGCTCCCCCGAGAGCTCCTCCGGGGCCGGCTTCACGAAGCGCCGGGCCCGGACGTAGTAGAGCCACCCGGTCGCCGGGCGTCCGAAGAGCGCCTCCGCCGCCTGACAGTAGAGGGCTATCTGCAGGCTGTGTCGCTCAGGGAGCAGCGCTCGGTCGGTCTTGAAGTCGATAATCCGTACTTCCTCCGGAAAGAGCATGAGAAGGTCTATCTTCCCCCGGACCAGGAGGGGACCGTCGGGACCCGACCTCCGCAGGAGGAAGGGGGTCTCAGTTCGGATTTCCGAACCCCCGGAGAACCCCAAGCCAAGCTCCGGCGCGGCTTCGAGAAACCCCTCGACCGCCTCCCGCCCGGCGTCGAAGAGACGCCGGGCGTCGGCCGAAGACTCCATGGCGCCGAGCTTCGGAATCCCGAGGGCACTCGCGTCTTCCGGAACCTTCCCGGACCCGAGAAGCAGCTCGATCAGGCGGTGGACGACCTCCCCGAAGAGAGCCTCCCACCGTCCCTCGGTTAAGAGCTCGTCTATCTCCAAGCCGGGGAGGATTTCCGCTTTCTTGGGATCGACCGGAGGTCTTCCGTCGGTCCCGGCGAGGCGACGCTCCCAGTGTCGCTCCGAGAGCTCGGTGGCAGTCACGTCCCGGGAGGGGAAGGTACGCCGCGGCCGGACCATCGGCGCCATACGCCGGGCAAGCTCCCCGACGGAGGGTATCGACTCCCGCCGGTGGGGCTCCAGGGCCCGGGGAACCCGGGGCAGCCGCTCGAGGACAAAGAGGCCCTCGGGATCGACAATTCGGTCCTCTCCGGGGCTCCATTCCGGTCCCCCGGGAAAACCCATCGCTTCGAGGAGGATTCCCAGAAGGCTGCTCTCCCTGGGGCGGTCCCGCTTGGAAAAGCGGCCGCTCACGATAAGCAGATCCTCCCCCCGGGTGCAGGCGACGTAGAGGAGGCGCCGCAGCTCCTCCCGGCTCAGCTCGGTCGACTCCTTCGAAGCCGCCCGTCCCAAGGCGTGGGTGTGCCGCTCGCCCCCGGCGGCGGCGTTGATGACGATACCGTGGGCCTCGGTAAGGTAGGCGGGGTCTTCCCCCGGCCGGTCGTCCCGCCCCTTGTTCGACGCGTCGGCCAGGACCACCACCGGAAACTCGAGTCCCTTCGCCTGGTGGATCGACATCAGCTGAAGCCCTTCGGCAGACCGCCGGGGCGCCTGAAGCTCGGACATCCGTCGATACTCCCCGAGATGGTCCCCCAGCCGGAGGAGAAAGTCCGGGAGACCTTCCGCCGGCCTCAAGAGACAGAAGCTGTAGAGGTAGTCGTAGTGCTCGAGGTAGCTCCGTCCCCGGGCGCTCCGGGCGTAGTGATACCGGTACCCGTAGCGGTACCAGATGGTTTCGAGGAGTTCCGACGGCAGCGCGGTTTTCGCGTGGTCCCGGAGATCATCGTAGAGGCGCCCTCCGGCGGCGTACCGCCTTTCGTCTTCCGGGGCGAGGGGGACGGGGGCAAAGGGCTCCTCCCGGCGGGCGAGGACCTCCACGAAGCCTCGATCCGAAAGCCCGACGAGGGGAGAGCGGAGGACCGTGGCGTAGGCGAGGCGGTCCTCGGGATAAACGACGAGACGTAATAGCCCGTAGAAGTCCGATACGATAGCCTCGCTAAAGAGGCCCCGGAGAGTTCGAGACTGATAGGGTATGCGAAAACGGCGGAACATCCTCTCGAAGGCGTTTTGATTCGAGGTCGAGCGCATTAGGACCGCGACATCGTCGTAGGTGTAATTGCTTCCCTCGACGAGCTCCCGGATGGCCCGAGCAACGTGGTAGGCCTCGCTTTCCGTGGCGTCGAGAACCTCCGATTCGGAGAGCTTCGGGGAATCCGGCTCGGGGGAACCCGTATCGTCCCCGTCGTGGAGGAGCACCCGTACGCTCCCGGGGTTGATCCCCTGACGAGAGACGCCGATTGCCCCGAAGCTCTCGAGAAGCCCGGCGAAGACCCCCGGGAAGACGCGGTTGTAAAAGCGAATAAGGCTCTCTGCGCTCCGGTAGTTCGTCGGGAGGACCACCGAGGTTCCGCCCCGGCGCCTGAAGTCCTCGGTGACCTCCTGAAAGAGAGAGACATCGGCCCCCCGAAAGCGGTAGATCGACTGCTTGTCGTCCCCGACGAGGAAGAGGCGGATCTTCTCCCGGGCCCCGGCCGGATCGTCGGTGCCGGCCAATCCTGCTAGAAGGTAGATCAACTCTTTCTGGGTCTGATTGTTGTCCTGGAACTCGTCCACGAGGATGTGCCGGAGGCGCTTCCGGTAGGAGTCGAGAAGGTCGGGAACGTCCTCGAGGAGGCGCATAGCGCCGTGGACCACGTCGGCGTAGCCGAGAACGCCGGTTCTCCGCTTCCACCGGAGCGCCTCCTGCTGGTACTCCTCGAGGACGCCGAAGAGACTCTCGATATCCTCCGAAAGACCGAGCGTTTCGAGATACGCCTCGGCCTGGTCGGCCGCCGCCCGAAGTCCGTCCACTATCTCCCGGTACTCCGCCGCCTCCGGCGCCTTTGCGGTCCCCCCAGGCTTGGCGAGGGTCCGGAGGGCGCTTAATCGCTCCGGCAGCTCGCCGGTCGACGTTCCCGGCCACTCTTTCCCGGCAAGCGCGGCGACGGCTTCCCGGTCCGCCGAGGCCTTGATGTTCTTCGGAAGCTCGATCCGAGAGAGCGCTTCGAGAAGGGACCCGATCCGGGAGAGGCCGGCGGCGAGCTCCCCTTCCAAGAGCCTCCGTTGGCTGTCTCGCATGGCGGGTAGATCGACCCGGTGCCCGAGATAGAAGGCATCCCGAAGCCGCCGGAGAAAAAAGTCCCGGACTACCGCAGTGAATCCGTAGGCCGCCACCAAGCGCCCGAGGGCGGGGTTATCGAGGCGCTCGAGAAGAAAGCGGGCCGTCTGGGGATAGGCGCCCTCGACCACGGCGTCGTCGTCGACGACGAAGTCCGGGGTCACGCCCAGGACCGCCGACGAGCTTCGCAGAATTTCGCCGCAGAGGCTATCGAAGGTCTTAATCTGGGCGTTCTCGAAATTCGCCAACTGCTTTCGAATGTGGGCGTCGTCGTGGTACTCCTGAAGGCGCAAGAATATGCGCTCCCGCATTTCGGTTGCCGCCTTCCGGGTAAAGGTGACCGCCAGGACCTCCTCGATGCCACACCCCACGTCCTTTAGAAGACGGATGTACCGCTCGACAAGGACCCGGGTCTTTCCGGAACCCGCCCCGGCGGAGACGACGGCGTGGTCCCCCGTGGCGACCGCGACGGACTGGTCAGGATCGAGACGAATCATAGTGCTCCTCGGAGACGAACTTTGCCCGGCAGACGCCCCGGAACGCGCAGGAGCCGCACCCCCTCCCCTGATTGGGAATAGCCAGGGCCCCCGACCGGAGGCGCCGTTGCACCTCTTCCATCAGAACCTCGAGGGCTCCTATGACCTGGTCGCCCCCCGGTTCTTCCTCCTCGTTGAAGAGCACCTTCCCGTCGTCCCCCGCTCGGAGGGAGAAGAACTCCCCCCGAAGGACCCGCCCCCCCGCGGCCCGTACCAAGAGAAGGTAAACCGGAAGTTGGACGTCCATCTTCCCGCCGTCCCACCCGTCGTTGACGAGAGCGACGATCTCTTCCGGGGGTAAGGTGGTCCATTTGAGGGCGTTTGACCCGGGTTTTGTCCCCCGCTTGAAGTCGATTATCGCGAGGCCCCCCGGCGCAGGCTCCTCCGGCGCAGGCCCCTCGGAACCGGCGAGGGCGACTCCAAGATCTATCTTCCCCCGGACGAGAACTCCCGGAACCCGGGAATCGGCCGGGGATGCGGAAAGGGAAGCCTCGACGAGGGCCGGGGTCCCACCGGAGAACTCCCGGGCCTCCCATCCGAGGGCCCGGAGAAGTTGGGGACCGAGCCGGTACTCCAGGGTCTCGGCGAGGAGAGACGGCGCCGGAAGGTTCCGGCGACCCCATCCCCGGATTACCCTGGAGAGGCGGGCCCGGAGGTCCCCTTCGGATACCGCCGAAAGGGAGCCGAATCGGGCGCCGGTATCCCGGAGCTCTTGGTGGATCTCCCGGAGCGTTTCGTGGATCAGGTTCCCCTCGTCGAGGGGGGTCATCGCCTCCGGGATCGACCGGGGATCAGGCTCCTCGAGACCGAGAAGGTACGAGAGGAGGTAGCGCTGAGGGCACGCGAGATAGCTTACCAGACGTGATGCGCTCAAGAGGAGCGTCCCCTCGGCAGAAAAAAGCCGGTCCCCTAAGGCCGAGAGCAGAAGCTCCTCCGGGAGATTCCCGCCGGGTGCCGGGGCCCCCTCGGTCTCGCCGTACCGGACCATCCCCTCCCACCGAAGGGGCCGGATCCATGGCGGCGGCGGGAGCCCAGGGTCCCGGGAGAAGAGCGCCGCGTCGAGGTCGTCGGGCTCCGCCGGGTCCGGGGCGGTTACCTGGTCCGGGGAAAACCAATCGGGGCTCATCTGACGCTCGGTAATGCCCTCCTCGGCACCGCTGATCCTCACCATGCGCCCGGAGAGGGCGTAGCAACGGAGAAAGTCGTCGGAGAAGGAGACCGGCTCGAGGAGCAACCGGGCCTTCTGGTCCCCCCGGAGCCCCGGGAGGGGATCGACGGTAACTCGGGTGGAAGCGTGGTGCGCGTTCGGAACAAAGTGGTACTCCGGGAGGAGTCCGGCGCTGACACGGTAGTCGTAGACCGGAACGCCGACGACATCGCTTTGAGGAACATAGGTGGTCCCCCGGAGGGTGCTTCCCCAGACGCCGAAGGCGTCGGTAACCTCGATTCCGGTCTGAGCCTGCGCCTCCGCAAGTCCCCCGAGAAGCTCGAGGGCCCGCTCCAGCGCGGGGGCCGCCCCTACGGGCCAGGCATCCCGGTCGATGTAGCCGTTGAGGAGCCGGAAGATCGCCCCCCGAAGGGCTCCGAGGTCCGGAGCACGGCGAACCTCGGTTACTATGCGGAAAAGCCGCCGGGCGGATTCGACTAGTTCCCGGGGCGCCCGCCGCCGCCGAAAGGCGTCGCTCCAGAAATCGAGGGGAGACCCTTCGGGGCCGAAGCGCCCGAGAGAACGCCCCTCCCGGCCGATGGCGACGATCTTCGAGACCGGGAGGTCCTCCCGCCAGGGTATGCTCGGGTCCATCAAGAGCGCTTCCACCCGGGTTAGCTCCAGGTCGCCGTCCGCCGCCTGCTGCAGGAGACCGAAAAGCCGGGCCCCGGGGAACTCCGACAGGGGACGCCCCCGGCGGGGAACGAGGGGAACGTCGAGGAGCCGGCACTCCCGTTCCAAGTAAGGAAAGGCGTCGTTCCACCCGGGGAGCGTTACCGCCAGATCGCCGGGGTGAACGCCGGCGTCGAGAAGCGCCGAGAGCCGCCGGGCGACGTCCCGAAGCTCCCCGAGGGCCGTAGGAAAACGCTGGTAGCGGGGGGTCTCGGGCATGGAGAGGTCACCGAAACGCAGGATGTGGAGCCCCTCGGTGCCCTCGAGAAAGGGTTGAAACCGGGGAAAGTCCTCCAGAAGCTCCGGAAAGTAGAGCGCCGTACTCTCGCGAAGAGTGCCCTTCGACGGCGGAAGCCAGCTCGGCTCGAAGAGACCGTGGCTATCGAGGAAGCTTTGGTACTCCCGCCTGAGGCGTAGCAGATCCCGGATAGCCGGATCGGGCTCCCGCTCCGGCGCACCGGATGGGGGCTCCGGAAGTCTCGGGAGGGCCGGCAGGAAGCGTAGAAGGGCATCCGCCGTCCCGGCTGCACCGTCGGTAATCTCCGGGTGCACCAGCCGCTCGAAGAGTGGCGTTTCGCAGTGGCGGCGAATCAGGTCGAGGGCGAAGAGCCGCCGGAAGGCCCGGTTTACCGGACGCCGGTCGGTCCGGAGGCCGAAGGTCTCCTCCTTGAAGCGGTCCCAGGAGATTAGGCGATCCTCGAGGAGGGCCCTACGATCGCCGGATAGGAGAAGGCGCCTGCGCCAATCGCCGGCGACGACTTCCGAAGGCGCAACGACGACTCTACCGGCGTCGATATGAGAAAGGAGTGTCGAGAGAATAGTGCTAATCTTGTCCCCCCCGAGCCTCATAAAGACTACCGTTTATGCCGAGAAAAAGGTAGGGAGTACGAGATGAAACGAGGAACGCGCTACCAGGTAAAAGGCATCAAGGGGCTCAATAGCATCTTGGAGATTACCGAGACCCACGCCGAAGGCTATCGGATTCGGATTACCAGCGTCTCCGACGGAAACGAAAAGACCTCCGAGGAGTTCATTACCCGCCACCTCCTCGAGACCTGTATTCGCACGGGGTATCTCCAGCCGGTTGCCGAAGCGGTAGCGATAGCCAGCTAGGCCTTCTTCTTGCCGACCCGGTACTTTTTCCAGGGGATGTCCGTCCAACGATACCGCGACATCTTCCGGACCACCTCCTCGGGTCCCCGGAACCGCACCTTGCCGTCCGCCCGGCGGAGGCAGAGGACAACCGGGGTTCCCCGAAAGTAGAACTCGACCGCCTTCTTTACCTTTTCCCGCTCGACGGGATCCTCGAAGATCCGGGGAGACACCCTGACGAGCCAGCATCCGAAGTCCCGTTCCTTTACATACGCACCGACAAACTCCATCTGCTCCTATCATAATGGTTGCGCCTCGATAGGTGTGTTATGATTGACAAAGTAGCAGCATGATACGTATTCTTAGGCTCCATTCCGTGGGGGTGTAGCTCAGTTGGCTAGAGCGCTTGAATGGCATTCAAGAGGTCAGGGGTTCGACTCCCCTCACCTCCACAACCTCTTAACCCGGTATGGCTGACAGAACTCGCGACAACCAAACCAACTCCTACGCCGGCGATATGGATCCCGAAGTTGCGGAGCTTATCGGTATCGACGATACCGAGGGCGACGACGTTCCGGACTTTGGGGATCTCTTCGACGAGCCCGGCTACGAGGCGGACACCTCCGAGACCGAAGCTCCCGATTTCTCTCTTCGAGGGTTCACCGTACCGAAGGAGTTCGAGGAGCAGGCGAAGCCCTTCTTTAACGACAAGAACTTCTACAAGAAGGTCCTGACCGGCGAGGGTGACATCTCCGGCCGGCTCCACGGTATGCTCGGCGCCTTCCTGAACGCGAAGGACAGCCAGGACCGCTCCCTCTACCGGGGACGAATTATTCCGGCGTACTGGGAGCTTGCGGCTCACATAGCGGGAAACATCGGACAGGATCTCCCCGTTCCGAAGATCGTGATGCTCCGTTTCGCCGTTCTCCTCCCCACGCTCCTCTCGGCGGAGCAGCGGCAGATGATCTCCAAGATTATTTGGGAGAACAAGACCGGGGAACCGTTCTACTACGTCGACGAATGGCTGAAAGAGGTAGCCCGGGGACGGGTAAGCCCGTCGGCGGTGGACGAGACCAAGACCGCCGGGAAGAACGCCGCCCAGAAAGTCAACGCGATCATGGAGAAGACCCGGGGGCGGCACCAGGCACAGCTCTCCTTGGTGAAGAACCGCGCCCAGGAGCTCCAAGACCAGGAGGAGCTGCTCCAGGAGAAGGTGGGGCTTCTCGTCGATCACGAACGCCTCGAGCAGCATGGGGGGCTTATCTCTCCGTACAACGACAGTCAGCGGGGGGCCTTCTCGGAAATCAGCGCGATTCTGCGCCGCTTGAGCAATTTGGACAAGGATCTCGCCCGGCAGTACCGGGAGCTCGACGATATCGAAGAGCAGCTCGAAGGCCTCAAGGACAAGGAATCGGAGCTCGGCGACTCGATCGTGGATCGAAAGACCGTGGTCAACGAGCTGAACACCGTCCGCCAGATGGCAAAGATGTGCGTCGGGCGGCAGGGGAACCACTTCCCGGTCCTGATGAAGCAGTACCTCCGGGGCACACTGATGGACATCGGGACCCGGGAAAACGTCATCAAGATTATGGCGGAGGTCGAGCGCCTCGATCCGGGTATCTTCCTGCGAACCTTCAAGATGCAGACCAACCGGATCGTTCCGAACGTCGTGCTGGTTCCCTGTTACGGCGACTCGGGCATCTGTTGGGAGCCTTTCGAGCGCTTCAGCCGGGCGACGAGCCGGGGGCGCATCGCGGTACCGATGTATCCCAAGGACCTCAAGGCGGCGGTTATCGCGTCCCTCGCGGACCTTCGGTGGCAGGTTGCCAAGGAAAAGGCACAACACTACTGGATGGAAGAGGGGCTGACCGGCTGGTACTATCAGTGGTTCACCGACAACAAGATGAAAGGGGACGTCAAGGACGCCTTTGTCCAGGACTATATTCTCTGGATTACCAAGGAAAGCGAAGGAACCCAGAAATTGGACCGGGAAATCCGGGACATCTTCTGGCGTTACATCCCCTTCCCCCAAGAGACCAAGGATCTACTGAAGAACCGGGGGTTCGTGTACAACGAGCTGTACAAAAAAGACCAGAATCGGGCGATGTCCGACGGCTACTAAGCCGCAAGGGTCCGCACCGCCGGGTCTAGGGACGCGGCGGCTTCTGAGGCTTTCGGAATATCGGCTCGAAATACTTTTCCAGATCGTATTTGCCGGCGAGGCGTCTCATCAACCGATGGTAGAGAAAGTAGGTCAAGACCATCGAAGCCACGAAGATAACCAAGAGCAGAATCTGATTGATCCCCGGTGAGAGATGGGGAGCAAGAAAACGCCCGAACAAGAAGAAGAACACCAAGAAGATGGCGAACATGACGACCACGTTCATGATGGTCGCTCCGATCATGAACAGGACGGTATTCAGGCGCTTATTCATTGGTTTTCTCCTGGGAGTCGAAGGAAGTGAGCAGGAGCAGGATTCCCGAAACGACCACGCTCGCGTCGGCGATGTTGAAAGTCGGCCATCGCTCCATACCTAGAAAACCGTAAATCCGAACGTCGATAAAGTCTACCACCCCACCGGAGCGAAAGATCCGATCTATCAGGTTTCCGACACCTCCCCCGAGAATACCCGCGAGGGCCCACCGCTGAAGGGGGGTGAACTCGTCGCTTTGGAGGTAGTACCAGAAGACACCACCGAGAACAACGACCGGCAGCGCGATAAAGAGCAGAGTTCGGAGAACCGGGGGAAGGCCCCGGCCGATGCTAAAGGCGATCCCGAGGTTCCGAGCGTGGATAATCCGCAAGAAATCGCCGATTACCTCGATGATCGGACCTCCGTCGTAGACCAAGGCGAGATTCGACACGATGATGGCCTTGGTAATCTGGTCCGCCAGGATGATGCCGAGGGTCAGCCGGAGCGGGTTGAACCGATCGCGGGGAAGGGTCATCGTCAGAGCCCCGTGGGAAGGTCGATCTCGACGGTCTCGAGGCCGAATTTTTCCACGAGAAGCGCCGAGAGCCGCCGGACGCCCCAGGTCTCGGTCGCGTAATGGCCGCCGAAGATGACGTTGATACCCCCCTCGAGGGCCTCGTGGTAGATGGTATGCGAGGCGTCCCCGGTAATGAAGAGATCCAACCCTTCGGCGATCGCCTCGGAGACGTTCTTAGGAGCACCCCCGGAGACAATGCCGACGCTTTCGACCTTCTCCCGGCCGAAGGGCAGGAGGGACAGAACCTCGTCGGAGGAGCCGAAGAGGACTTCGGCAACCTCTCGGGGGGTCATCGCTACCGGAAGGCGCCCCTTCCACCCGACGAAGGTTCCCCGATAGCGACCGAAGGGGGCCGTGTCCACCAACCCGAGGCGCTCGGCCATAACGGCGTTATTACCGATTTCCGGGTGGTAATCAAGGGGAAGATGCACCGCGTAGAGCGCAAGGTCGTGGTCCAGAAGGGTTCGGAAGCGCTCGAAGGCGGCGCCGACGATGGGGAAGACCTGGCCCCAGAAGATTCCGTGATGCACCAAGAGCATATCCGCCTCGGCTTCCGCAGCCCGGCGCATCGTTTCCAGGGCGGCGTCCACGCTATAGGCGACTCTTCGAACCTCCTTGTCCCGGCGCCCGACTTGGAGCCCGTTCAGGCCGGCGTCGATCGGAACGAACCGCTCTATCTCGAGATACTCCCGGAGAAACGTATCAAGATCACCAAGCAACATGGGGGCATTATAGCGAGGGACCTTGGTTTTGCAACAAGCCTTGTTTCTCCGGGGTCCTGGTACTATGTTTACCCGTAAACCAACGCTATGCCTAAGAAACTACAAAGAAACACGGCACATCACATAACCCCCTTCGTAAGTCCTGGGGACGCCTCGGACCTCCGGAGCGCCCGGCGCCTCGACCCCGAAAGAATCCACTTCTCGATCTCCCGGGAGGAGATCGCCGCCTTGGACGACGGGCGCCGCGACTTTACCGTAATCGGACAACCGAGAGCGTTAAGGGCTCTCCACCTCTCCGCACAGGTCCGAAGCAAGGGATACAACCTCTTCGTGACCGGGCTGCCGGGGACAGGTCGTCGCACCGCGGTCTTGAAGGTCCTCGAAGAGTATCGCGAAGACCTCTCCCGGGTTCGGGATATAGCCTACGTCTTTAACTTTCGGCATCCCGACCGTCCGACGGTCCTCTATTTCTCGCCGGGAAAGGGCGTCGCCTTTCGGGATGCGCTAAAGGCCTACGTCGAGCAGATCGGCGATCTGATCGAGGAGCAGGCCCGGGACGAGGGGTTCAAGGACCATCGGGATCAGAAGGTCGTCGAAGTCGAGGGAAGAGAGAACATCGCTCTCAGCGACTTCGAGGAGCGGCTGAAGGCCGACGGCTTCGCGGTGGTCAAGACCGGGGAGAACGATCAGGCCGATATCGCCCCGATCATCGACGGCACCGCATACCGCTTCGAAGAGCTTCAGGAGCTGCTACAGGAAGGGAAAGTCGATCAGAAGACCTGGACGGAACTGCGGGAGCGCTACTACCGCTATGTGGACGAGATGTCTGCGATATACAACCAGATGCGGAGTGATCGTGTCCGGGTCGAGAAGGAGCTCCGGCGGATCCGCCTCGAGGGTCTCCGGCCGATGCTGGAGAAGCGGCTCGAGCCGCTGAAAAAAGAGTTCGACTCTCCGGAGGTAATCCGGCATCTCGACGGAATGCTGGAAGACATTCTCGAGCAGATCGAGCTGTTCGTACCCCCGGACCCGGATCGGGACCGTGAACGCGACCGGGACGAGCCGGCGGAGTCTCCGGGAGACCGTTACGCGGTCAACGTCGTGGTGGATCACAGCGAGACGACGAAGGCTCCGCTTATCATGGAGATCTATCCCGACGCGGTGACTCTCTTCGGAAGCCAGGATCAGAGTCCGGATCACTCAGGAGAGTCCCGGCCTGGACACCTCGGTCTCCGGGCCGGATCCGTCGCCGGGGCCTCAGGCGGTTTTCTGGTTCTCCGAGCGGAGGACGTCCTTACCAACGAAGACCTCTGGCACGGTCTCAAGCGGACGATACTGGAGGCGGAGACCGAAATCCGCTCCGCCGCCCATCCGCTCGGTCCCCCTGCGGGGGCGCTCAAGCCGGATCCGATCAAAGTCGACATCAAGCTGGTGCTCCTCGGAAACGACCAGCTCTACGACTATCTCTACATGCAGGACGAGGAGTTCGGAAAGCTCTTCAAGGTACCGGCGGAGTTCGACTCGGTAATGCCGAGAAACGACCGGACGACCCGGGAGTACATCCGTTTTATCCGGATGGTCGAGGGGGACGAGAGATTGCTGCCCTTCGACCACGACGCGATCGCGGCGATTCTCGAGCACAGCGTCCGGCTCGCGGAGCTCCGGGACAAGCTGAGCACCCGATTCTCCCACATCGCCGACATTATGCGGGAGTCGAACCACTGGACTCGTCAACGCTCCGGAACTGCGGTAACCCGGGAGGATGTGATCCGGGCCCAGGAGGAACGGCGCTTTCTCTACAATCTTCCGGAAGAGAAGATAGACGAACAGATCCTTTCGGGGGAGCTCTTGATTTCGGTCAACGAAAGCTCCGTCGGGCGGATAAACGGGTTGGCTATCGTCGATCGCGGCTACTACGCCTTCGCTCGGCCGGTGTTGATAACCGCCAGAACCGCCCCAGGGGACGACGGCATCATTAACATCGAGCGGGAATCGGGGCTTTCGGGGGAGATCCACGACAAGGGGATCTACATTCTTCAGGGCTTCCTCCAGTCGAAATACACCCGGGACTTTCCGCTTTCGGTCCGGGCGAGCCTCTGTTTCGAGCAGTCCTACGTCGAAGTCGACGGCGATTCGGCCTCCGCGGCGGAAGTCTACGCCCTCCTCTCGGCTATTGCCGACGTCCCGATGCGGCAGGATATCGCGGTGACCGGCTCGGTCAACCAGATGGGGCAGATTCAGCCGGTCGGGGGCATCAGCGAGAAGATCGAGGGCTTTTTCGATATCTGCAGCCGGACGGAGCTGACCGGCCGACAGGGGGTGATTATTCCCGAGCAGAACGTCTCGGGGTTGATCTTACGGAAAGAGGTACAGGACGCCATCGCCGAGGGGCGCTTCTCAATCTACACAGTCAAGACGATCGACGAAGGCATCGAAATCCTGACCGGCCGGCGGGCCGGAGACCGGACCCCGAAAGGTACATTCGAGGCGGGGACCGTTAACGCGGAGGTAGAGCGTCGCCTCCACCAGATGGCGCTGAGCGTCAAGAACTTTGGAGGTAATTGAGATCGGATTCTTGACAATGGAATCCCTCGAACTATACTGTAGGGCAGCATGGCCAAGAAGATCGACGCGGAGAAGGTGCTGCAAGCAGCTCGGAGCTCCATACCGCTCTCCGTAAAGTCGTATACCCTACCGCACGAGACAGAAGTCTACCTCGAAGAAATCCTCACGATCTTTCTCAAAGAAATGGGGCAAGAGGGGCTGAAGGACCCCCTCGCCTACTGCCTCCGGGAGCTCGCCGTCAATGCGAAGAAGGCAAACACAAAGCGGGTCTACTTTGAGGAGAAAAACCTCGACCTCCTAGACGAGGAGGAGTATCGGGAGGGCATGGAGAACTTCAAGCAGGAGACCCTCGACAACATAAACCACTTCCTCGAGCGTCAGAAGGAAGCCGGTCTCTACGTCAAGGTCGTCTTCCACGCGAAGGGCCGGGATCTTCAGCTCTACGTTATCAACAACGCGTCCATCACCCGGAAAGAGCAAATCCGCATATTCGACCGGATTGCCCGGTCGAGAGCCTTCAACAGCCTCGAGGAGGCGCTTACCACCGTCCTCGACGACTCCGAGGGGGCGGGTCTCGGCATCGTGATTCTTGTGCTGATGCTCAAGAAGATCGGACTAGACGAAGACGCCTTCGACATCGACAGCGAGAACGGGGAAACCATCGCCCGGATTACCATCCCGATGTCGCAAGTACGCCTCGAAAGTCTCGACATGATCTCCCAGCGGATCGTTCAGGAGGTCGATTCTCTCCCCCGGTTCCCGGAAAACATCGTAAGCCTCCAGAAGACCCTCGCGGATCCGGACGCCGAGATTGCTTCCATCGCCCGGCAGGTCAGTACCGACCCGGCCTTGACCGCCGAGCTCCTCAAGCTGGTAAACTCCGCCCAGTTCATGTTGCGGAAGAAGGTTGATAACATCGTCGAAGCCGTAAAGCTCGTCGGTCTCCGGGGCTTGAGAAACCTGCTCTTTCTCCAGGGGACCCAGAAGATCCTCGGAAACGAAACCACCGAGACCAAACAGCTCTGGGACCATTCCTACCGGGCCGCCTTCTACGCCTACAACCTTGCCCGTAATCTGAGCCCGAAGAAGGAGATGCTCGACGACGTCTACGTCGGGGGCATCCTCCACGACATGGGGAAGATAATCTTCTCCTCGGTCCATCCCGACCTTATCGCCAAAATCAACGACTTCTGCCGGGATCGAGGGATCGAGCCGGAGATCTTCGAAGACCTTGCCGCGGGGCTGAACCATTCCGAAATCGGCGCGATGATCGCCGAGAAGTGGAACTTTCCCGACGCCCTCGTTCAAGCGATCAAATATCACCACACCCCCTTGAGCGCTCCGCCGGAGCATCGGGAGGTTGTCTTTGCGGTCTATCTGGCCAACGCGATCTGCCACTACGAGGCGGGAGACGTCGGCTTCGAACAGATCGATCCCGGGGTCTTGCACCACTTCAAAATCGTCGACGAAGCCCATCTCAAGAGGATTCTGGGCCGCCTCAGCGACGCCCTAAAGAAAGAGCTGGCTACCTAAGGCCCGGCTGCGGGTGCTCCTGACCCGCGCTTGACACAGTTATTTCTATATATTAATTTCAAAATGTAATCACTACAGGAGGGCTGTAATGGCAGTCACGCTCTATACGACACCGTCGTGCACTTACTGCACCAAGGCAAAGAACTACTTTCGAGAAAACCGGATTACCTTTCGGGAGTACAACGTGGCGCAGGACATGCGCCGAGCCGACGAGATGGTCAAGAAGTCCGGGCAGATGGGCGTCCCCGTCATCGACATTCACGGAAAGATCATCGTAGGGTTTAATCAACCGGAAATCGAGCGCGCCCTCCGTCGATAGCGGAGGGCCAAAGGACGCGTATGTCTCACACAACAAAAGCAACCCATATTGACGGATTGGCCTTCGAAATAGAGGTCCAAGGACACTCCTTTACGGTAGACGCCGATGCCTCCGTCGGAGGTAAGGACCGGGGCCCGACCCCGAAGCCGCTCGTGCTATCCGCCCTGGCGGGGTGCACCGGCATGGATGTGGCGAGTATTCTCGGAAAGATGAAGATGCCCTACGACGGCTTCGTCTTAGAGGTGGAGGGCGACACCTCGGAGTCCCATCCGAAGGTCTACACCGACATCCGCCTAAGGTACGTCTTTACCGGAGATGCTCTAGATCGGAGCAAGATCGAAAAGGCGGTTAATCTCTCGTTGGATCGGTACTGCGGCGTCGCGACCATGCTCCGGCAGGTGACCAACCTGACCCACGAGATCCTGCTGAACCCCTAACGCGGGGGATTTTGCATCCTGCTCCACCAGGCGTGGAGCAGGATCCCCACCGCAACCGCGACGTTCAAGGAACCTTTGGCGCCGGCCATTGGGATCGTGCAGACCCTGTCCCCCGCTAGGGCCCGGGCTTCTCGGCTCAAACCCAACTCTTCGTTCCCGATCAAGACCACCCCGGAGGGAGGAAACGCGAACTCCTCGAGAGGCCTGCCTCCGGTCTCCAGGGCAAAGACGACCGGCCCGAC
>JBKHCS010000117.1:0-9108 GCA_046541715.1 Spirochaetaceae bacterium | reverse complement strand
TCCTCGCCGACATGACCCTCCGGGAGCAGATCGCTCAGCGCTTCATCACCTTCGTCCCCCGGGAACGGCCGGTGGACCACTTCCGCAAAGGCCTCACCCGGGGACCGGTGGGCGGAATCATCATCTACCCCTGGAACTACACCACCCTCGACGAGCTTCAGGCGGCAATCCTCCGTCTCGACGGGATGACCCGCCGGGTAAGCGGCGACATCGGCCTCTTCGTCTCCCTCGACCAGGAGGGGGGCCGGGTCCGGGCCCTCCGCTCGGAGGAAATTCTCCAGCTTCCCTCGGCCCACAACGTCGGCCGCCACCGGGACCCGGAGCTGGTCGAGGCTCTCGCCTACGCGAACAGCCGGGAGCTCAAACGAATCGGCTTCAATATGAACCTCGCGCCGGTCCTCGACCTCTACCCCCTCGCCGACCGGACCATCATCGGGGACCGCTCCTTCGGCCCGGAGCCGGGCATGGTGGCCTCCCTCGGGGAAGCCTACCTCCGGGGGAGCCGCCGGGGGGAGGTTATCGCGGTTCCAAAGCACTTTCCGGGGCACGGGGTCACGACCGTCGACTCCCACGGGCGGCTTCCGGTCAGTTACCTTACCTGGCCGCAGCTCGCAGGCAGTCACGCCCTTCCCTTCCGCCGGGCCGTCTCCTCGGGCGCCGAGGCGATCATGACGGCCCACATCCTCTTTCCGGAGATCGACCCGGAGTTCCCGGTTACCCTCTCCGAGCGCTTTCTCCGGGAAATTCTCCGGGAAGAGTTCGGCTTCGACGGCGTTATCATCACCGACGCCATCGAGATGGGGGCGATCTCCCAGAACTACCGCACCAAGGAGATGCTGCTACAGGCCTTTTCCGGGGGAATCGATATCGTGTTGCTTCATCAGAACCTGAACGTCTGGGACCTCATCGAGACCACGGAAGCCATGGTACGCATCGGGGTCTTGGAGGAGGAGGTTATCGTCGAGGGAACCCGGCGGGTTCTCCTTCTCAAGAGCCGGTACGGGCTTCTGCCGGAGCGGTAACCGGATCGAGGCGGAGCATCCGGCGCACCTGCTGTTCGACCTGCTCGACGGCGGCCTCCATCGGCTCCTTCAGGGTGACGAAAGGCAGCGCGTTGCGCTTTAACAGGTACTCGGTGTCGCAGACCACGGTATCGCCGTGCTGCTTCCGCCGTAGCAGAAAATAGAAGTCGTAGGGGCGCTCTTCGAAGGCCTTGATGAGCCCCGGGGGTATTTCCCGCTGCTCCCGCCGGAGCCGGACGACGAGCTCCAAGGGAGTCGGGCCGCAGAAGATAACCCGGTTCGCCTGGCGGATCAGCGCGTCCTCCGAGGCGAAGTGGCTCCGGATAATTAGGTCGAGCTCCGCGTCCTCCGGGGTGCGCTCGTTGTAGGTCTCCCAGAAGGAGAGATAGCTCCGGACGTAGGAGGTGTCGAAGCGGTCGGCAAGCTCCGCAACGAAGGTCTCGTCCCGGATCTCGCCCTCGTCGACGATCGCGATGCGCTTTACGAAGTAGGGTTTCACCACGTCCGGGAGGTAGCGCCAGTGGCGGTAGGGGTTCTCCCGGATTACCGACGCCGATATCGGAACCAGGTGCCGCGCCGGGTCCAACGGGACGAATTCGGCGTCGAGCTCCCGGGCGAGGTGGAACCCGTAGTCCTCCGAGGCGATAACGTAGTCTATCTTATGCCCGGTCTTCCGGCGGATGCTCCGGGCCCAGATGGACGGGGCCCCGGGGTTCTCTCTGGACGCCTCCGGTATTTCTTCGGTAATGTGAACGACATCGAGGTCGGGAAAGAGCTCTTTCATCCAGGCGTAGCGAATCCTTCCCTCGATCGGCTCCCCCGGGAGCGTGCACACGAGGATAAACACCCGGTCGGCGAGGGAACGGGCAAAATCGACAAGATAACGGTGGCCGTTATGCGGCGGCATAAAGCGTCCGATGATTACGGCGCTCTTCTTGCGTCCTGACACGGGTATAAGCTACTGACTCCGGTTCGGAGCATCAACAAGGGGGGTACGGTGGCTCTACTAGGATTCGATCTCGGCGGCACCAAGATGCTGGGACTCGCCCTCGGCGAGACCGGAGAGATCCTCCTGCGCAAGAGACGGAAGGTCGTAGAAGGACGGGATAACGACGCGGTTACCGCCGCCGTGGGGGACCTTCTCGAAAAGATCGCCGCCGAATCGCCGGAGCCCGTAACCGGCATCGGCATCGCGGTGCCGGGTCCCATCGATTTTGCCGAGGGTACCATCCTCGAAACGCCGAACCTCGGCCTTAAGCAGCTGCCGCTGCGGCGAATCCTCGAGGAGCGCTTCAATCTGCCGGTTATGCTCGAGAACGACGTAAACGCCGGGGTCTACGGGGAGTACCGCGACGGCGCCGCAAAGGGGTACTCCCACGTCGTCGGGCTCTTCCCCGGCACCGGCTTTGGTGGAGGACTCATCTTGAACGGCCGCCTCTACCGGGGGGCCACCGGAGGGGCCGGGGAGATCGGGCATATGACCATCGACGTCGGGGGCCGCCGGTGTAACTGCGGGAACTTCGGCTGCCTCGAGGCCCTCGCCGCCCGGAGCTCCGTCGCGAAGGACCTTGCCGGGGCGGCCCTCGCGGGGGATGCCCCGACGGTGTACGAGGAGGCCGGGAGCGACATCGGGGCGATCCGGAGCGGAACCATCCTCCGGGCCTTGGAAAACGGCGACCGCGCCGCCGGGCCGTTGATCCATCAGATGGCCTTCTACCTCGGGGTCGGTATGGCCAACTGCGTCAACATCTTCGACCCGGAGATCATTGTCGTCGGAGGGGGAGTCGTCGAAAAGCTCGGAAAGCTTCTCCTCGATCCGGCGGAACAGACGATGCGGGAGCGGGCGCTGCCCCGGCTGGTGGACCACGTAAGGGTAGCCGTCGCGGCCCTCGGGGATGACGCCACCGCCCTCGGGGCTGCGTATCTGGCAAGAGAGGAGTTCGCGTGAAGAAACCGGTCGCCGTTATCGACATCGGCTCTTCGGCCATCCGGATGGTCGTCGCGGAGATCGGGGAGGGGGAGAGCTTGCGGCGTCTCGACCGGGTCGGGAAGCCCGTGGCCCTCGGAAAGGACGTCTTCGTAACCGGCTTTTTGAGCCCCGAATCGATGCGGCAGACCATCCGCATCCTCTCGGGCTTCCGGGAAGTCATCTCCGGGTGGGGTATACGCGACGAGGACATCCGCATTATCGCAACCAGCGCCATCCGAGAGGCGAAAAACCGGGATACCTTCCTCGACCGGGTGCTTATCCAGACCGGCTTCCGGGTGGACATCGTCGAGGGGGTCGAGGAGAACCATCTAACCTACCTCGCGGTACAGCACGCGGTCCGGGAGCTCCGCCCCGCCTTCTCCCGGGCGAACAGTCTGATCATCGAGGTCGGGGGAGGGACAACCGAGATCATGCTCCTCGGCCGGGGCAAGATGGCGGCGGCCCACAGCCTGCGCATCGGGACGATTCGCCTCGAGCAGCAGATAGCCGCCTCCCCCGAATCCTCCACCCAACTCATGGAGTTCCTCCGGGAGAGCATCCGAGTAACCAAGGAGATCCTCAACGCCGAGATGCCCTTGGAGCGCATCAAGTACTTCGTCGCCGTCGGGGGGGACACCCGCCTCGTGGCCTCCCACGTCGGTACCAAGGAGGGGGAGGGCTTTTCGGTGGTAACCCGGGAAGCCTTTACCGACTTCGTCCGTCGATTACAGAGCAAGTCGGTGGATCAGATAGTTCAGGAGCTCAACGTCACCTACAACGAGGGGGAGGGGCTGCTTCCGGCGCTGATGGTCATCGAGCTCTTCCTTCAGGATACCGCGGCGGAGCAGCTTATCGTCCCGGACGTCAGCATTCGCGAGGGGGTCCTCTTGAGCTTCGCCCTCGGTACCAACAAGGCAATCGAAAAGGAGTTCTACGGCCAGGTTATCGCCTCTGCCCGAAACATCGGCCGGAAGTACCGCTACGACGAGGCCCATGCCCTCCATGTCTCCACACTCAGCTTGCAGATTTTCGATCAATTTCAAGAGAACCACGGGATGGGCAGCCACGAGCGGATGCTCCTCGAGGTGGCCGCCATTCTTCACGACATTGGGAACTACATCCGGGCGAGCGGGCATCACAAGCACGGGCAATACATCGTCGCCAATTCGGAGATCTTCGGCCTCTCCGGGGCGGATATCCGGGTGGTCTCCCACATCGTCCGGTATCACCGAAAGGGAATGCCCAACTCGGCCCACACCAGCTTTGTCGCCCTCCGGAGGGAGGAGCGGGTAAACGTGCTCAAGCTCTCGGCGATCCTCCGGGTCGCCGACGCCCTCGACCGGAGTCACTCGCAACGGGTGCAGCAGGTAAAGCTCGAGCAGCGGGACGAAACCACCGTCTTGCGGTGCCGGTGTACCGGGGACTTAAGCGTCGAGCGCTACGGCCTTTCGCTAAAGGGCGGAATGTTCGAGGAAGTTTTCGGCTTCTCCATTACCATGGAATAGGTACCATGGAATAGGACGACGGAGGATACAGATGGAGACGCCATTCTTTAACCGGGAGCTCAGCTGGATAGCCTTTAACGAGCGGGTGCTTTGGGCGGCCGAAAGCCCAAGCCTGCCCCTCCTCGAGCGGCTCAAGTTCCTCTGTATCGTGGCCTCCAACTTCGACGAGTTCTTTATGGTTCGGGTGGCGGGGCTCAAGCGGCAGCTCCTCGGGGAGCGCTACATCTCGGACCCCGCGGGCCTGAGCCCCGAGACGCAGCTCAAGAGAATCTCCGAGGAGGTCCATCGCATCGTGGAGCAGAAGTACCGGTTCTTCCGGGAGGAGCTTCTACCGCAGCTGCGAAAAGAGGGGCTCGCTCTCAAGGGTCCGACGGAGTGGAGCCCGACCCAGCGGACCTTTACCAAGGAGCGCTTCGACCGGGAGGTCGCCCCGGTGTTAACGCCGGTCCGGTGCGCCCCCGGGGAGGAGCTTCGCGTCTCGGGGAACATGCGGATTCACGGCGCTTTCCTCTTGGAGGAGGAGGGCGATTCCGCCGGGCCTCTCGACCAGGGAGACCGCGGAGAAGAGCCGGCCCTCGCGATCGTCCAGCTTCCCCCCTCCCTCGAGCGGATTCTCTACCTCCCGGAAGAGGACAACAGCGTCTCCTTTACCCTCTTGGACCACCTGGTGGTCCACTACGGGGGGAGCCTTTTCCCCGGGTACCGGGTGGTCGAGTCCGCGATTTTCCGGGTGGTCCGGGACGCCGACCTCGGCGTCGACGAGGACCGGGACGAAGACTTCGTCCAGGCGATGGAGCAGGTCCTCGAGCACCGGGAGCACTCCGCGGCGGTTCGCCTTGCCGTCAGCGAGAACACCGTGCTCCTCACCGAGCGCCTCCGGGCGAGCCTCGGCCTCGAGCCTTGGGAGGTCTACGAGAAGCCGAACCCCTTAGACCTCGGGAGCCTCATGCCCCTGACCTCCATCGCCGGGTTCGAGCATCTCCGGGAGGAGCCCTGGCCCCCGTCGGCCCCCCGGTCCTTATCTGAGGACGAAAGCCTCTGGGACGCCATCCGCCGGCGGGACATCCTCTTGCATCATCCTTACGAGTCCTTCGAGCCCGTCGTCCGCCTGCTCCAGGAGGCTTCCCGGGATTCGGGGGTCCTGGCCATCAAGATGACTCTCTATCGTACGAGCGGAGACTCGCCGATTATCCGGGCCCTCGAGACCGCCGCGGAGCAAGGCAAACAGGTTACGGTCCTCGTCGAGCTCAAGGCCCGGTTCGACGAGGAGCGCAACATCGGATGGGCCCAGCGCCTCGAACGGGCCGGAGTCATCGTTATCTACGGCATCGCCCGGCTCAAAGTCCACGCAAAGGCCCTGCTCATCGTCCGCCGGGAACCGGACGGAATCCGGCGCTACATGCACCTCGGAACCGGCAACTACAACGACAAGACGGCCCGCCTCTACACCGACTTCGGCTACTTCACCTGCCGGGACGATCTGGCCTACGAGGTCGGCATCTTCTTTAACGCGATAACCGGCTACTCGGCCATCCCGAACCTCTCGAAGCTTTCGATGGCCCCCACGGGGCTCAAGAGCAAGCTCCTGCAGATGATCGCCCGGGAAGCGAAACGGGCGGAATCCGGGGAGGAGGGCGTCATCTACGCTAAACTAAACAGCCTCGCGGACCCGGAGGTCATCACTGCCCTCTACGAGGCTTCCCAGAAGGGGGTCAGAATCGCACTGAACATCCGGGGGATCTGCATGCTCGTCCCGGGCGTTCCGGGCCGGAGCGAGAACATCCGGGTTACCAGCATCGTCGACCGCTTTCTCGAGCACGCGAGGACCTACTACTTCCGGAACGGCGGCGCCGACGAGGTCTACTGCGCCAGTGCCGACTGGATGCCCCGGAATCTCGACCGCCGGATAGAGCTGGCCTTCCCGATAGAGGAGCCGGCCGAGAGACGGCGGATTATCGAAGCCTTCGGCGTCTTTTTCCGGGACAACCAGAACGCCTACGAGCTCGACCACACCGGCGCCTACCACCCGGTCAAACCGCGCCCCGGGGAGAAGCCTTTCCGCGCCCAGGAGTACTTCTACACGCAGGCCCAGGCCTCCGCCGAGGAGACCGCCGAAGCGAGTAAGAAGGAGTTCACCGTCCGGCGCAAAGCGCCGGAACGCCCTGGTCCCCGGCCCCGGCGGCGGTAGTCGTGGTAGGAGCCTTTGCCTCGGTGGACGCCGCGCTCATTCCTGCGGAAGAAGCCACCGTCGGAATAGACGACATCGACTTCGCCTACGGCTACGGCGTCTACGAGACCCTCAAGGTGCGAAAGGGCGTGTTGTTCTTCGCCGAGCGCCACGAGGAACGCCTCTTTTTCTCCGCGTCGGTTATCGGCATGGAGCACCCCTGGCGCCCGGGGCAGGTCGTGGACGCCGTCGTTGCGCTTGTCCGGGCAAACGGCGTTGCAGACTGCAACGTCAAGGTATTGCTCATCGGCCCCCGGCTCTACGTCATGACCCTTCCGCCGCTGTTTCCCACGCGAAGCGACCTCAAAGCCGGGGGCAGGGCGATTACCTTCGAGGGGGAGCGCTTCTACCCCCAGGCCAAGTCCTTGAGCATGCTCGTAAGCACCATCGCCTTTCGAAAGGCCAGGGACGCCGGCGCCTACGATGCGCTTCTCGTCAACCGCCACGGCGAAGTCACCGAGGGCACCCGGACCAACCTCTTTGCCACCGACGGCCGGAGAGTTTACACGCCCCCGGCATACCAGGTCCTCGCAGGGGTCACGAAGCAGACCGTATCGGAGGTCATCCGAGAGCTCGGCATCCCCCTCGAGGAGCGTACCCTTCCGGCGGAGGGCCTCGGCGCCTGGGAGGGGCTCTTTCTTACGAGCACCTCAACCAAGATCATGCCCCTCCGGCAGGTGGACGAGGCGGAGTACGATATTCCGCCGGTTATCGGCGAGATCCGCCGGGCCTACGACGCCTACCTCGCGGAATACGCCGCCGGAGTCCCGCGGATTGTGGATTTTGATTGAAATCGCCTCCCGGGGAGGCTATGATTCGGAGTAGCATGATGCGATCACTAGGGCTCTTTCTCCTCGTAACGTTCTTCGTTTCCGCCTGTGCCACCGTCCCGGTGGCGCAGCGGGAGCGGAGAATAGAATCGGTTATCCGCCTGGTCAACGACGGCGACGTCGAGAAGCTCGTCGAGCTCTCGTCGGTGCCTTTCGTCCTCGATCAGGAGATTATCGCCCTCGAGGGTGATGTCGCCTCCCTCTGGCGGGGCCTCGTCGACGCGGGCCTGGCCTTCGACGACGCCGACATCCGCCGGATCGACCCGGTAGCCTCGACGAGCTACCGCGAGTTCGGCGACACCTTCGAGATGGACGTCTACTTTCAGCAGTATCTCGCCGAAGACGGCACCATCGTGGAGATCGACAGCGACCTCGGGGGCTTTCTGCTGCTCCTCGGCGACAAACAGAAGGGCTATCCGATGGTCTTCGGATTAAAGGGGCCGATGTGATGAAGACTCACTTTCGGGCGGCCGCCTTCGGCGGCGCCCTGTTTCTGTTAGCGGCCGGGCCGGCCTTCGCCCAGCAGGCGGACGTCGTCTATCTCGAGGGCTACCCGGAGCTCAAGGAATCCTCAGGCGGGCGCCTTGAGCTCGATTTCGGCGACCTGGTGCGCCCGGGCGACTCGGTGGTAACCGGCCGGACGGACTACGTGGAGCTCGAGCAGGGAAGCGGCAACACCATCCGGGTCGCCGCCGACACGGTCTTTACCATGCAGGAAGTCGAAGAGGACGGCGAAACCCAAACCGTCTTGTCCACCGCAGTCGGCTCGGTCGCGTTCCGGTTCGACCGGATAACCGGCCGGGAGCCCCGCCTCGCGACCCCCGCCACGGTCGCCGGCATCCGGGGCACGGAACTGACGGTCTACGCGGGCTCCGACGGCTCGGCGCTGTTTTTAGTGGACTCGGGTCTGGTGGATGTCGAGGCCGCGGGTTCTATGGTTTCGTTGACCGATGGGGAGGGCGTCGAAGTCCCCGCGGGAGGGCCTCCGGGGGAGAAATTTTCTCGGGTTGGACGGGAGCTTGATTTCAGCACGTGGAACCAGGACCGCCTCGATGCGTTCATGAGCGATCCCGTCGAGGGCATGTCCCGCCTTCGTGAGCGACTCGGATACTTCAACCAGCAAATCCAACAGCTTCAGCCGGAATATCAGCAGTATCGGGCGGAGTTTCAACGGCTTCAGGAAGAGGTCGAAAGAGCCAGAGCCGATGGAAACCAGCAAGAACTGGACCGGCTCCGGGAGGAAGAGTTTCTGCCCGCACGAGAGCGTACGCTGGTGACCTTGGTGAATTTGCGATACTATGCCCTTTCGGCGCTTTCACTTCGGCGGTTTGTGGTCTCTAGGGTCTACACGCAAGTGAAGGCCCGCTACCTAACGGATTCGGATGCCCCAGAGTACCGGGGTTTTCTTGCCGAGTACAGTCAGGCTTTACACGAGTTCGAAGAGTTCGTCGTGCCGCAGTTGGTGCCGACAGACCTTTAGTTAGGAGGCTTTATGAAGATGCTTCGTCGCTTGGTTGCCCTGTTGATGAGCGTCGCCGTTATGGTCTTGGTGTCT
>JBKHCS010000019.1:0-36599 GCA_046541715.1 Spirochaetaceae bacterium | reverse complement strand
CTTTATCGGGGCCACGGCACCGCTTTTCGGATGGAACGCTTTCCAGTTCACCGTCTACGGATCCGCCTTCAACATCAGTTTTGCTCCGGTTCTGATCGTCCTCTGGATGATCATGTCCAGCAGAGACAAGGTGATGGGGGAGCTCAAGACCAAACCGCTTATGAACGTCGGGCTGGTCTTCGCGATCGCCGTCGTTCTGTCGGCGACCTGGCGCTTCTGGAGCGGCGTGCTCGGAGGCTAAGGATAGCCTTAGTTGGAATGGATGGCCCGTAGCGTCTGACGGGCTTGGTCTCTCTGGTGGGCGGGGTGAGAAATCGCCCCGCCCCTTTCCTTTTTGGTATATTCCGTCAGATGATCGAAATCTCGGTTACTCAGTGGGTCGCCATGGTCTTGGCGGCGATATTCCTCGGAATCTCGCGAACCGGCATTAGGGGATCGACCATGCTCGCGATTCCGATCTTTGCCGAAATCCTCGGGGCCCGGGTGTCGGCCGGGATCGTTCTTATCCTCTTCGTGATCGGTGACGGGGTCGCGATTCGACACTACTATCGAAGCACCCATTGGAAGACGGTGGTCCGCCTCTTTCCCTGGGCTCTGTTAGGAATCGTGGCCGGAGCGCTTGTCGGGGGGAACGTCTCGGAGCTCGCGTTTCGGCGCATCATGGGAGGGATTCTTCTCGGAAGCTCACTGCTGTTGATCTGGCGGGAGCTGCGCAGTCGCGAGCTCATTATCCCGGGGACTCCCCTCGTGTCCGGGCTTCTCGGTTCCGCCGGAGGGTTCTCCTCCATGGTGGGTAATGCTGCAGGTCCCCTGATGAACCTCTACCTGATGTCCAAGGGGTACAACAAGGAGCAGTTTATCGGGACGACGGCGTGGTTCTTTTTCCTGATGAACGTCACGAAGGTCCCGTTCCATCTGTTCTATTGGAAAACGGTGACCGCCGAGGCGATTCCCCTGCTTCTGATCTTGACGGTCCCGAGTCTTGCGGGCACCGCCGTCGGCGTCTGGGTAGCACGCAACCTCCCGGAACGTCCCTTCCGTCTCACCGTTGTCGGACTCGCGGCAGTCGCTTCGCTTCGCCTGGTGTTAGTTTAGCTCATGCCTCCTTCCGACCACTTCCGGTTCGGCCACCGTCGCCTTCGCTTTTACGCCGCCTTTGCCTTCCTGGCGCCGGTACACCTTGGGATGACCTGGCTCTGTTTCGCCCTGGATCACCTTTTGTTCCCGGGATTCCGCCGGGTAGAGATTCGGTCGCCGTTGTTCATCCTGGGTAACTTTAGAACCGGGAGCACCTTTCTCTACCGCCGGCTTGCCAGGGACAGCGAGGCCTTCGCCGCTTTTGCCACCCGGGAGATCTACCTAACGCCTTCGATTTGTCAGCGGAAGCTCTGGGCCCTCGCCCGGAGAATAGATGCCCTGTTCGGCGCGCCGGTCCGGAGCTTTATCCACAGCTTCGACGACCGGGTCCTCGAGGCGGTACCGTATCACAAGGTGGGGCTCTCGGAACCCGAAGAAGACGAAGGGCTTTTTCTCTACCGGTGGGCGAGCTTCTTTATCTGGTTCTTCTTTCCCGGGAGCTCCCGGGCATTCCCGATCGTCTCCTTCGACCGGTCGATCGCTCCGGCTCGGCGTCGGCGTCTGATGCGTTTCTACCGCCGGTGCGTTCAACGCCACCTCTACGTCCATGGCCCAGAGAAGCATTTTCTTTCGAAGAATCCCGCCTTTACCGGAAAGCTGCGCTCTCTCCGGAGCCACTTCCCGGACGCAAAGATGGTGTGTCTGGTCCGAAAGCCGGTGGAGTTGGTTCCCTCCATGATCAACTGGTTCTCCGTTGCCTGGAGCTACTTCGGAGACACGACGACCCGCTATCTCTTCCCGGAGATTGTTCGGGACATTGCCCATTTCTGGTACCGCTATCCCTTAGAGTTGGCTACGGAGAAGCAGGCCGGGACCCCTGCTGGGGATGCCCTCGAGAACCTCCGGTTCCTCTCCTTCGAGCGGCTCACCGGCTCTTTCGCCCTCGCCGCCGAAGAGCTCTACCGTTTTGTCGGGCACGCCGGGGATCCCCATGCCAGGGGTGTCGTCCCTCAACCCGAGGAGGTTACCGAACGCGCCCGGGGGTTGACCCCGGAGGCGGTGGGCCTTTCCACCGAGGATATTGAGAAGCGGTTCCGGGGGGTAATGGACGCATACACCCGCTTGCCGCCGGAACGGTGGATCGCCGGGCCTGGATCTTGAACACGGCCAACATCTCCACTACTATCGTGCCATGTCCACTCCAACGGTGCAGCTCGTAACCTTTCAGCTCGGTGGCGAGACGTACGGTATCGACATTATGGACGTCGAAGGTATAGTCCAGGTCGAGGAGGTGCGTCAGATTCCCCACGCTCCGGACTACGTGGAGGGGATATTCAACCTCCGGGGCGAGATTATTCCGGTCATCAACCTCCGGAAGCGCTTTCATCTTCGACAGATAGAGCTTTCCGACGAGGACAAGCTATTGAGCGGTTTCGTCATCGTGAACGTCCAGAAGACGCATCTCGCGATCATGATCGACCGGGTTCAACGGGTTGTAACCGTACGGCAAGAGGCCGTTCAGAATCCGCCGCAAATGATGAGCGGCATCGGGAACGAATATATCCGTGGGGTCGTACCCCAGGACGAGGCATATCTGATCATCCTAAACGTAAACAGAATATTCGACGTCCGAGAGCTCCGGGCGTTGGAACAGGTCGGGCGATAGTCCTTGGCAACAATTCCGATCTCTAAGCCCTTTATCCGCCGGAAGGATATGGACGCGGTTCTCTCCTGCCTGGTCAACGACGAGATAGGCCCGGGGAAGGCGTCGGCTCGCCTGGAGAAAGAGGTGACCTCGCTGTTGAAAGGGCGCTACGCCCTTGCGCTCCGGGAGTACACCAGGGCGGTGGAAATTGCGATCCGGGCCCTCGAACTTCCGGAAGGGGCGACCCTCGCCGTCCCGGCCCTCTGCCACCCCGTGTACGCCCTGGTTGCCCGGTCTCTCGGGTACCGTGTTGCCGTGGTAGATTCCGAGGCTGACACGCCGGTGGTGGCCCCCGGCGCACTGGAGGCGTTGGTGGCTGCCGAGGGAACTCCCGAGACGCCGGGGGTCGGGGCCGTCGTCGTCGACACACCCCTGGGTTTGGTCGCGGACCTGCCGGCGATTATTTCTCTCGGCGTTCCGGTTATCGAGGACGTGTCGACGGGGTTCGGAGCCACCTTGGAGGAGCAGCTCGCCGGGAGCTTCGGGCAGGTAACCGTTGTCGGTCTCGAGGCGAGCCATATTCTTACCGCTGCGGGGGGCGCGGTTGTGGTGTTTCGGGACCGGCAGGTCGCGGCGAAGGCCAAAGAGCTCGCCGCCGGTCTGCTCCCCGAGAGCCGTCTGTCGGATTTGAACGCCGCTCTTGGTATTACCCAGTTGGCCGAGCTGCAGAAGCAGCTGACCCGCCGGGAGGAGCTTGCCGAGCGCTTTTCCCAGGCTCTGGGGCGGGGGCGCCATGTTACACCGGCGCAGCCGGAGACGGCGAGCCCGGTGTGGCCGGTGTTTTCCGTAGTTCTTGAGGGAAGCGTGAAGGATGCGGCAACCTACGCCCGTAAATATGGGGTGGAGACCGAGAGTAGTTTTTCCGGGTCCTACCTCGCGGGGCATGCCACCGCCGAAGAGGCGGCTTCGGTCATTCGGGCTCAGGGGTTTCTGCTGCGGACTTTGAGTTTTCCGCTCTACCCCCGCCTGGGAAAGGAACAGGTGACGACGATCGAACGGGTTTTGGCGACGCTACCCTAAGCTTTACTTCCCTTCGGGCCCCCGGCTATAGTGCGAAAGATGAGACTGACCATACGTCACGTCCTGGTAATAGCGAATACCGAGAAACCCCACGCCGACGCCCTCGCGGAGGAGGTTCGGATCTACCTGGAGGAGCAGGGCATCGACGTCGTGGTCTTCCGCTACTCCGGGAACGCGGCCCAGCCGACCCTCAAAGACTACGATCTCGCGATCTCCCTCGGGGGCGACGGGACCGTACTCTTTAGCTCCCGGATTCTCTCCTCCCGGAGCATTCCCATTCTTCCGGTGAATCTCGGGGACTTCGGATTCATCACCGAGGTAACCCAAGACGAGTGGAAAGACGCCTTCGAGCAGTACCGGAGCGGCGTAATAGAGGCGGAGCGACGCCTTTTGGTCTCCGTAACCCATATTCGGCGAGGGCGAGAGATAGGGAAGTACATCGGGCTAAACGACGCGGTCATTTCGTCCGGCGGGATCGCCAAGATTGTCCGACTCTCGGTTCGTCTTTCGGAAACCTTTGTCGCTAGATATCGAGCCGACGGTATTATCGTCGCGACACCGACGGGCTCGACGGCGTATTCCGCCGCTGCCGGGGGTCCGATTCTCCATCCGGGGATGGAAGCGATGATCATCAACCCCATTTGTCCCTTTACCCTCTCCCACCGCCCGTTGGTCGTCCCCGCGGAAGAGCGGATAGACATCGAAATAGAAGAGTATCAACGGACGTCACTGGTCTTGACCGTGGACGGGCAGGCTCAGATTCCCGTTCGCCCCCTGGACCGCATCGCGGTTAGGGCTTCGGTCGAGCGCGCCCAGATTCTGCGCTCCGAGAAGCGCACCTTCTACGACGTGTTGCGGAGTAAGCTGAACTGGTCCGGGGGTCCCGATGCTTGAGGAGCTCACCGTCCAGAACATAGCGCTGGTCGACCGGCTGTCGATCCGCTTTTCCGATGGTCTCAATATTCTTACCGGGGAGACCGGCGCCGGCAAGTCGGTTCTCGCCGGGGCGCTCGGGCTTCTCCACGGCGCAAAGGCGGAAACGAGCCTGATTCGCTCCGGGACGGAGGAAGCCGTTGTCTCAGGCTTCTTCGGAATCGAAGAGGACGGCGAGGCGTACCGGTGGCTAAGAGAAAAGGATATCGAGGTGGAAGAGGGGGGCATTCTGATCCGCCGGACAATCCGCCGGAGCGGCCGGGGCGCCATCTACATCCAGTCGACGCCCTGCACCCGCTCCCTTCTCGAAGAGTTTACGAGCATGATCCTGGATCTCCACGGCCAGCACGAACACCAGTCCCTCCTCGTCGAGGCGAACCATCGTCGTCTGTTGGACCGCTTCGGCGGTTACGAGGCCGAAGTCGAGCTCTTCTCCCGGGAGTTTTCCGAGCTTTCCCACCGGAAAAAGCACTACGAGAAGATGGTCGCCAGCGAACGGGAGCGTCTCAGGGAGATGGACATCCTGCAATTCGCCGTAAACGAAATTGAGGCGGCGGCACTCAAAGAGGGCGAAGAGGAAGAGCTGGATCAGGAGCGCCGCCTCCTCTCCCAGCACGAGAAGCTCTTTTCCGCCCTCGAGGAGGCGTACAACGCCCTGGCGGAAAACAGGGGGGGAGCCCTCGGCCCTCTGCGGGGGGCCCGCCACAGCCTCGAGAGCGCCACGGGTATCGATCCCAAACTGGTTCCGCTGGCTCAGCGTCTCGACGAGTCCTTTTTCGAGCTCGACGACGTCGCGCAGGAGATTCGCAGCTACACCGATTCGGTTCACTTTAGCCCGACGCGCTTAGAGGAGATCGAAGACCGCCTCGCCCTCATTCATCGACTTGAGAAGAAGTACGGAAGCACTATTGCCGATCTCTTGGCCTACCTCGCCGAGTCGAAGGAACAGCTCTCGAGCTTCGAAACCTGGGAGGACGACAAGGGAAAGCTCGAAGCGGAGATCGCCGAGGGGGAGCGAAAGGTTCTGGCAAAGGCCAAGACCCTCTCCGAGAAACGAAAGGCCGCGGCGGCGAACCTCTCCCGGGAGATCGAATCCATCCTCCGCCACCTGGGCATGGCCAAAAGCACCTTTTCGGTCTCCGTCACGACCAAAACCGGCGCCTCGGGAAAGGCTGCCTGCGGACCCTACGGCACCGACGACGTGGCCTTTCTTATCTCTCCGAACGCCGGGGAGCCGCTTAAGCCGCTGACCGCGATAGCCAGCGGGGGAGAGATCTCCCGGGTCATGCTCGCAATCAAGACGGTGTTGGCTCAAAGCGACGACGTGTCGACCCTGCTTTTTGACGAGATCGATGCCGGAATCGGCGGCGAGGTCGCCTTGGCGGTGGGAAAGCACCTTCGAGAGTTGTCGAGATACAAGCAAGTCCTCTGTATTACGCACCTTGCATCGATAGCGGTTCGCGCCGATAATCACATACGAGTCGAAAAGGCTCTCAAAGGGGACCGGACGGTTACCACGGTATCGCACCTTTCCGGGGATCTTCGCGTTGAGGAGATAGCTCGGATGCTCGCCGGCGACAAGAGCGGAAGGGCGTCGCGCGTCCACGCGGAAGAGTTGCTGGCAAAGTATGGGAATAATGGGGAAGATTAGCGCAGAAGCCAAAAAACGCTACTTCGACAAGATCAAAGAATACAAGTCCGCTGCCGACCAAATCATCTCCCGAGAGCAGACCATTGCAAAGTCGATCAGCGGCGCTACCGACCAGGGGGCTTACAAGCGGCTGACCCTTGCCGATGAACGCTCCAACTTGGCTTCCTACTTTCTGTTGATGAACCGCCTCTCCTTGGCCCTCCTCGGTGTCAAGAACGAAGCCTTTCTCAACGACGCCCGGAAGAGCTGCTATCAGAGCATTATCTACCTCGAAGAGGTGGTTACCAACTACATAGACGCCCCCTTTTCGGACTACAGTGACTACCTCGAGCAGATCGAGGAGGTAGACGACGAGGAGCGGTACGACCTTGTACGAAAGATCGGGTTTACCATTCAATCGGTGGAAGACGGCTTCGGAGACAACTCGAAGTGGCGTTGGTCCTTCGTTGAGCTCGAAGGGCGCTTCGCGACGGTAGCGAAGAACTTGCTAAACCTAAAGACCTTGGTCGCGGGGCTCGATCCCCGGGTCGACGGCTACGAGGCGCGCCTCGGCCATCTGGAGCTTACGAAGCGCCTTCTTCAGAAATCCGCCGACCGCTACCGGGAGAAGTACGAGCTCTCCACGAAGCGTATCGACGACTTCAAAGTCGCTATCGCCTATCTCGCTGCGCTGCGCCGGCTCCATATGCTCCTCGGGGAACCGCACCCGGCGGAAGTGGTCAAGAAGAAATTCGACGTCTGGAAGCAGAAGATGGAGACGGACGAGCGCAAAGCGGAGGAACTACGGGGAGCCCCCTCGGCATGAGGAAGGAAGCGGCGCTCCGGCGCGTCCGGGGGTTTCTTCTCGTACTCGGCCTGTCCTTCTTCTACATATTGGTTTTCGCGCGATCCGCCGAGGAAGAGCTTCTCGTCCGGCCGCTCTGGAGTCTCGACGTCGACGACTCTTCTATCAGCGCCGGCGTCGATGACCGAGTACCCTTCCGACTAGGGTCGCTCATCGGCTATTTCGGATCCGACGGTCGGTTGGCGTTTCGGGAGCAGATCATTCACGACGCGGCGCTCTTCGAGGAGAGCTTCGTGAACTATTCGAGCGTCTCCGAGACGGCGGTGCTCCGGGATTCCGACGGGCGGGTAATCCGTTCGATCAACGAGCCGGGGTACCCCTTCGGAGTCGGTGAACGGCTCTACATTCTTCATCCCGACGGCGCCGGGCTTTCGGAGTGGGGCGCCGACGGCGAGGCGCTCTGGTCCCGGAAGCTTCCTTCCCTGGTTACCGACGTTGCCGCGGGGGATTCACTAACCGCCGTCGGTTTGGTCAGCGGAGAAATCATGCTTCTTGACGCCGACGGAGCGGAAGCCGCCCGATACCGGACCCTCGGAAGCCGGATAGCGGTCGTATACGGGGTTTCGATCAACGAGGCTGCCGGGACCATCGCGGCGGTGGTTGGGGCAGATCCGCAACGGTTGCTCTTTCTCAATTATCGGGACGAACAGCTCACACCGGGTGTCCAAGGGGATTTGACCTCTCACTTCCGACGGCCGGTTTTTCTGCAGTTTCTCCCTCAGTACGGATTGGCCGCCGTCGAGACGCCGACGGGTGTCACCTTCGTGAGTCCCGGAAGCGGGCGATCTTGGCCCTTGGAAGGCGCGGGGACCCTCTCCGGCTTCTCCGCCTCTCCGGGGCAAATCGTTCTTCTCGCTACGGAGTCAGAAGGGCAACAGTCGATCCAAGCTCTGGTTCCCCCGGGGCGCTTGGTCTTCCGGTTATCGGTCGAGGCGGAGTCGGTATTCCTGGACGTCCGGGATTGGGTCGGTTATCTGGGTATCGAAGACCATATACTTTCTATTGCTCTGGAGCGCGGATAATGGGAAACCCCGTAAAGCGGCTCTTACTCGCCGGTCTGGCGGGTCTATTCCTGTCCGGGACGCTTTCGGCCTGGGACTGGCCGATGGAGAGCCCCGTAATCGCGGTGAGCTTCGCCCAGGTGGTCGCCGGGGACTATAGCCGGCGTCTCGATCTGACCTCCTCGACGGACGAGGTCAGGGCGGCCCACGACGGTGAGATTATTTTTCGGCGTGATACCGGTCGGCCATTCCATGCGGTCCCCGGGGTGCTGGGAAACGTAGTCGTCTTGGACCACGGTCAGGGTTTCCGGAGTGTCTACGCGCACCTCGGCGAGGTTTCGATTGCCGACGATCTTGCTACCGTGTCCGAGGGGCAACCGATCGGAGCTGTTGGGGGCTCCGGTTACTCCTCGGGTGAGTTTCTCGGCTTCTACGTCGAGGATCGGGAGCTCTCGTCCTTTGTTAATCCCTTGGTCCTGTTACCGGAGCGAGAGGACAGGCTGGCGCCTGTTATCGGGGAGGTGATCATAGAGTCTCAAGGGGGACGGGAAGTCGTTACGCCCGCCCTCGAGGTGTCTCCGGGGCGGGTCTCCCTTTTCGCCAACGTGTACGACCCGAATCCCGGGGCTTCCTTTCCCGCCCCCCTGCCGCCGTATCTGGTCCGGGCTTTTGTCGACGGCCGGCAGGTCTTCGACCTGGCCCTCGAGAGCATTCAAGTTCGGGAGGGGCGTCTAATCGCCGGAAGCGACTATACGCTTCCTCTTCCGCCCCGGCCGGGACAGGAGCTTCCCCTCGGGGAAACCACGCTTCTTACCGGAACCTCGGTCATAGAGATCGTCGCCGAAGACTACGCAGGAAACCGAGCGGTGCGATCCGTCGAAATCCAGGTGCGGACGACTCCTTGAAGACGTTTTCCAAGTCTCCCGCCGGCCGGGAGCGTCACTCTCTGGTCCCCTGCGTGGTCTGCGGTTCCCGGGACTACCGTCCATACCGGCATTTCCCCGACCATGTCTACGTCCGGTGCCGCCGGTGCGGACACGTCTTCCAACAGCCTATGCCGGTATCGGAGGACCTCTCTCTCCGTTACGACGACGAGTACTTTCGCTACGAGCTGGAGAACGCCGAAATCTTTTTCGAGTTGATGCGCCTCGGCCTCGAGGATATCGACTTTTCCTTCGATCCGTCGAAGGCTCCGACGTCCCGTGTTCTCGATATCGGCTGCGCGACCGGGCGGCTCCTCGAAGAGTTCAAGCGGGCCGGATGGGAGCCTGCAGGTGTCGAGGTGTGCGAGCCCGCGGCGGAATATGCCCGCCAAAACCGGGGAGTCGAGGTTTTCGTCGGTACTCTCGAAGAGTCACGTTTTCCCGAGGGGCATTTTGGGGTCGTCCATTCTTCCCACGTCATCGAGCATATTGCCGACGCCCGGGCTTTTGTCCAAGAGATCTACCGCGTCTTGGCCCCTGGAGGTCGACTGGTTATCGTTACCCCGGACCGGGGTGGGTTCCAAGCCCGGCTCTTCGGTTCACGATGGCGGAGCGTCATACCTGACCACGTTCATCTCTTTACCGCAAAGGGCCTTAAGCGCCTCCTGGAGGACGTCGGATTTGATGTTCTTCGAAAGGTCAGCTGGGGAGGGCTGGCCCGGGGAGCCGCCCCGGAATGGATAAAGCGCCCGGTTGACCGCCTCGCGAAGAAGGCAAACGTCGGCGATGTCATGCTCCTCTCGGCGGTTCGCCCGCCAAAGACTCCGAACGCCGGTTATTGACAGTTAGATCGGCCCCTGCCTAGGATGAGTCATGGCAGGAATTGGAGGCACTGATGAACCGCGAACGCTTGGAGGAGCTAAGCTTTGAAACGCTCGTTCGCGTAGCGAACCAATACGACATAGAGGTTGACCCGTCGCTCTCACGGCTCGAGCTCATCGAGCAGGTGGTAGAAGCGATTGTCGAGAGCCAGACGGAACGCGAAGCGACCGACAACGATCAGACCAAGATCGAGCGCCACAAATACCGGATTATCGATTCGGAAGAACTCTATTACGATCCGGACGATACCTACGTACTTCCGAAGAGTTACAATACGACCCGGGTGGTGCTGATGCTCCGGGATCCCGCCTGGGCCTTTGCCTATTGGGAGTTGGCAGACGCTCTCGTGGAGGGGCTCGAAACCCGGGCACAATTCGAGGGGCTTGTTCTCCGGGTCGCAGAGCTCGATGACTCGGGAGCCGTGGTCGACTCTTTCGACATTCCGGTACAGCTCTCAGACCTTCAGTGGTACATACATCTTCCGGAACGAAACACCCGCTATCGGGTAAGCCTGGTAAGTCGAGTCGACGGTAAGGAGGAGATACACGCCGCATCGGGAACGATAAGGGTGCCGCCGGGGACCGTCCTGGAACTAGACGAAGAGACGAGCACCGACCGTTCGGATCGAGTGCTCGCCTATTCGGGCTTGGACAGGCTCGGCGTGTCGACCTTCGGCGAGCGGATTCCCCAACGAATAATATCCTTGATCGACGAAAAGCTTCTTGGCGCCTGACGGTACGCATATGCCGAACTCAACGCTGCTTCTAATCCTACAGGCTCATCTTCCCTTTGTGAGGCACCCGGAGCATCCCCGGTTTCTCGAGGAGGACTGGCTCTTCGAGGCCCTTTCGGAGACCTATCTTCCTCTGCTCCGGGTCTTCGATCGTTTGAAGGCCGACGAAGTGCCCTTTCGCCTCGCGCTTTCCGTCTCTCCTTCCCTGGCATCGATGCTCGAGGATCCGCTTCTTCAGGGGCGCTATACCGAGCACCTACGCCGTCTCATAGAGCTCGCCGAACGAGAGGTGGAGCGAACCGCCGGCATGCCGGCTTTTCGCCGGGTCGCAGAGATGTATCTCGACCTTTTCCGGGAGAATCTGACCGACTTCACCGGGAGGTACGACAACAACATCCTCCGGGGGCTGGATTACTACTGTAAGAAGGGATACGTGGAGCTTTTGACCTCGGCTGCGACCCATCCCTTCTTGCCCCACTATCAGCACTATCCGGAGACGATAAAGGCTCAGGTTTCGATCGCGGAGCGCTTTCATTCGACGACCTTCGGAAAGTCGCCGAGGGGCTTCTGGCTTCCTGAGTGCGGATACTTCCCTGGGGTCGAAGAGGTGCTTAAGGAATGCGGCTTCGACTATTTCGTTGCTGCAAGCCACGGCGTGCTCTTCTCCCAGGACCGTCCGCATAACGGGGTCTATCGGCCCCTCGCGTGCCCGAACGGCGTCGCAGTCTTCGGCCGGGATGTCTACTCGGCACATCAGGTATGGTCTTCCGAGGACGGTTACCCCGGCGACCCGACCTACCGCGATTTCTACCGGGATATCGGCTTCGACCTTCCGCTCGACTACATCGGCCCCTATATCCACCAGGAGAGCCTCCGGGCCTTCACAGGGCTCAAGTACTACGCCATCACCGGCCCAACGGACCAGAAGAACCCCTACGATCCGGACCGCGCAGCCGAAACCGTCGAAGAGCACGCGGACAACTTTGTCTACAACATCGAACGCCTGGTAGAGAGGATTTCTCCCCTCGTCGACGGAACGCCGGTGATTACGGCTCCCTTCGATGCCGAGCTCTTCGGGCACTGGTGGTTCGAAGGGCCGGCGTGGCTCGAAGCGGTTATCCGTCGCTTGGCCCGGGAGGACTCGGCGGCCACCCTCGCGACACCGAAGCAGGTGCTCAAAGAAACACCGCCGGATCAGACTATCCAGCCCGCGTACTCCTCTTGGGGTACCAAAGGCTACTCCGAAGTTTGGTTGGACGGCTCCAACGACTGGATCTATCGGCATACACATCACGCCACAGAGAGGATGACGGAGCTCACCGAACGGTTCCCAGATGAGCGAGGGTTGAAGGAGCGTGCCCTCGCCCAGGCTGCCCGGGAGACGCTCCTGGCACAAGCCTCGGATTGGCCCTTTATGATCCGGTCGGGAACGACGGTAGCCTACGCCGTCCGCCGGATAAAGGAGCATGTCCTGAATGTCGAGGCAATCTACGACTCCCTCTGCAGAGGGACGGTCAGCACCGAGTGGCTCACCAAGTTGGAAAAGCGTCACAACCTCTTTCCCCACCTGAACTACCGTCTTTTCTCCTCGGATCCGCGGAGCAGGCGTACACCCGCCTTCCTGGAATAAAGAACTACACAAACATTTAGCGATTAGTCAAATCTTTCTCTTTTCGTGAGACATATTCTGTCGACTATGTTGACATCACCTCCGAGCGTCGTAGAATAGAGCACAAGTGGAGAAAAGTGGGAGAAGTTAGGCGAAAGTGGAAAAAAAGGGATGATTACCGGCGAATTCCACAACTCTCTGGACGAAAAGGGGCGGTTGCTCATACCTGCCCGCATTCGCGGAGGGATTACCGGGAATGTGCTGGTGGTGACCCGCGGAATAGATCGCTGTCTCTGGCTTTTTCCCCCGGAAGAGTGGCGGACCGTATCCGACAATCTGATGGGAGCGGCGTCCCCCTTTACAAAGCGGGCGCGGTTACTCCAGCGACGAATTATCGCGCCGGCTCAGGAGTTGGAGTTGGACAAGGCAGGGCGAATCAACCTGCCGCCGGCTCTCCAGGAGTCTGCCGGTCTTCGTCGAGAGTGCGTAATTTTGGGAATCAAGCGCTACATCGAGATATGGGATACCGAAGAATACGACCGGTATCTCGCGGAAAGTGAGGATGAGTTTCAGGAAGCTGCGGAGGAACTGGGAGGACTCATCTCGTTTTAGGGGGCGTCTGAATGGCGATGGAACCGATCCATCAGTCGGTGCTGCCGGAGGCCGTGCTGGAGCTCTTGGCTCCTACGGACCCGACCGGAGTAATCGTGGACGCAACCCTGGGCGAGGGGGGTCATGCGAAGCTCTTTCTGGAACACTATCCCCGTATTCGTCTCGTTGCGCTTGACGCGGATCCGGTGATGCTTCGGCGAGCCCGAGCAAGGCTCGCCGACTTCGCCGGTCGTGTCGAATTTCGGACCGTATGGTTCGACGACTATTTCGCGGGAGGGGGCGGAACCGAAGTGCCGCACAGGGTTTTGCTGGATCTAGGCGTCTCTATGTACCACTTTCGTGGTGCGAACCGCGGCTTCTCTCTTGCCGAAGAAGGGGCGCTGGACATGCGCCTAAACCCTGAGGAACCCCTTTCCGCGGGAGACATCGTCAACCGAACCCCCGAAACCGAGCTCGCAGACCTTATCTACGCCTACGGAGAGGAGCGTCTGAGCCGCCGGATCGCCCGGGCGATCGTTCGGGCCCGGCAGGAAGCTCCGATTGAAGACGCAGCCGCATTGGCCGAGATAGTCCGACGCGCCGTGCCGAAGGAGCAGCGCTACGGCCGGATTCATCCCGCCACCCGGACCTTTCAGGCGCTTCGCATCGCGGTCAACGACGAGCTCGGGCGACTCCGGAGGGCCCTCGAAGGCGCCGCCGACCTGCTGCCTCCGGGCGGACGCATCGGAGTTATCTCTTTTCACTCCCTCGAAGACCGCATCGTCAAACGCTTCTTCCTCGCGAAAGAGCGCCCGGCTTCCGACGAGGCGCATGTGACCCAATCGGAACCGTCGGCGAAGGGAGGTAAGGCCATCTTCCGTCGGGTAAACCGCAAGCCGATCGTCCCTTCGGAAGCAGAGGTCGATCGAAATCCCGCTGCTCGGAGCGCCAAGTTCCGGGTCCTCGAGAGGGTCGCGGTATGAGAAACGGCTCGAAAAGCGATATCGGCTTCAAGCTGATTCTGATAACGGTCCTCGTTCTTCTCCCGGTGCTGCTCTTTGCCAATGTCTGGCAGGGCTACCGCTTTGTACAGCTCTCCCGAGACGTGGCGCGGTTGGAGACGCAGCAGCGCCGTGCGATCGAAGAGAATAAGCGGCTGATTGCGACGATCGCGGTTCTTCGGTCTCCGGAGCGCATCCGGGAGGTCGCCGAAGAGTACCTCGAGGCCGAGCCCCTCGAGCCCGGACAATCGATCCGGATTCAGATTGTGAGCGACGCCGAATGAAGAGCCTCCTCGTTCTGGAAGAGATTGTCGCAGCGACGCAACCGGAACTGGTCGGAGACCCTCCGGCGCGGTTCTCGGCGGTTGGTGTCGATTCGCGCACCGTCGAGGCGGGAAGCCTCTTTATCGCATTGCCGGGGGAGCGAACCGACGGCCACCTTTTTGTTTCCGACGCTCTTGACCGGGGTGCGGCTGCTGCCCTGGTTAGCCGAACGCCTCCTGTGGCGCCCGGCGTCGCTTCCGGGGAAGTGCCCCGGAGGAAGGCTCTTCTGATGGTCGAGGACAGCGACGAGGCTCTTCACGCCCTCGGCCGCCGCGCCATCGAAAAACAGACCGCAATGACCCGGATCGGCATTACCGGGAGCAACGGTAAGACCACGACCAAGGAGTTGGTCGGCGGTATTCTTCGTCTATCGGGAACCGCCTTCTTGACGCCCGGGAACTACAACTCGACCATCGGTATTCCCCTGTCCGTAATGCCTCTGGAGAGAAGCTACCGTTACGGTGTCTTCGAGATGGCGATGAACCGCCCGGGGGAAATGGGGCGGTTGGCGGAGCTTGTCCGGCCGGATTGGGCCCTTATTACGAACATTGGGACGGCCCACATCGGCCTTCTAGGTTCCCAGCGTGGTATCGCGGAGGAGAAGGCGCGGATTGCCGAGCAGTTCGACGGTTCCCAGACCTGTCTGCTTCCCCGGGACGACGGGTACGCCCGGTTCCTCGCCGACCGAGTGAAGGGCCGGGTTGTCTACTACGGGGAGGGCGTCACTCCGGATCTGGAATCGGTGGAGTCCAAAGGGCTCACAGGGTCCGTCCTTTTGTGGCGTGGCCGCCGCATACGGCTCCGGCTTCCGGGACGTCACAACGTGCACAACGCCCTCGGCGCCCTGACCCTCGCCGTCGAGATGGGGATCGAGCCCGGAATAGTCGCCGACGGCCTCGAGACGGTTGAGCCTCTTTTCGGAAGAGGGGAGCTCATCGAGGGGCCGGTGACCATCCTGCAGGACTGCTACAACGCGAATCCCGAGTCCGTCGGGGCCGCCTTGGAGTTGGTCGCCGACAGCGGTTGGTCCGGTCGGGTCGTATTGGTTCTCGGGCCGATGAAAGAGCTCGGGGAGCAAGGGCCCGCGGGGCACGCCGGCGTTGTCCAAGCGGCCCTCTCTTTCGGCCCTCAGGCGCTGTTTCTCTACGGCGAAGAGTTCTTTGAGGCCTACGAAGCGGTCGGTCGCGACGCGGGAGCTACGAGGTGCTCTTGGACCGAAGATTTCGACGATCTGATGCGTCGCGTGGAGGAGTATGTTCGGCCCGGGGACTTGGTCGTGATAAAGGGTAGCCGGGCAGCCGCGCTGGAGCGGATCGGCGAGACCTTGAGAAAGGTGGAGGCGTAGATGTTTCGGGAGTTTCTTTATCCTCTGGTTCGCTATTTCACCCCCTTCAACGTCTTTCAGTACATCACCTTCCGAGCTGCCTATGCCGCAGTTACCTCCTTGCTTGTCTGTTTTGTCCTCGGGCCCGCGGTCATTAGCTTTCTTCGGCAGAAAGAAGCGGGGGAATCCATTCGGCCCGACGGGCCTAAGTCACATCAGTCCAAGTCGGGGACGCCGACGATGGGCGGTATCATGATCAATACCGCGACGATATTCTCGGTTCTTCTCTGGATGGACTTCGACAGCGTCTACACCTGGCTGGGCATTATCGCCGTTTTCGGTTTCGGCTCGATCGGGTTCATCGACGACTACCTAAAGACCTACCGGAGGGGCTCTCCGGGGCTTCGGGGCTGGGTAAAGCTCGGAGGTCAGCTTCTGGTCTCGCTTCTTATTACCTTGATTCTCTATTTTCACGGCGGGGACGCCGCATCCCTCCTCTTCGTTCCCTTTATTAAGCAGCCGCTCCTTGACCTTTCCTGGGCCTATGTTCCCTTCGGTATTCTGCTCCTCGTCGGCACGACCAACGCCGTCAACCTTACCGATGGTCTCGACGGATTGGCCTCCGGGCTCGTCATCATGGTGGCCCTGGCTTTTACGGCCCTCGCTTACCTCGCCGGGCGGGTCGATTTTGCCGAGTACTTGCAGATTCCCTTTGTCTCCGGAGCCGGCGAGTTGGCGGTTCTCTGTCTTGCGGTCGCCGGGGCGTGCGTAGGGTTCCTCTGGTTTAACGCGCATCCGGCCGAAATCATGATGGGCGACACCGGGAGCCTGGCCTTGGGAGGCGTGGTCGGCGTCGTGGCGATGATGATAAAGAAGGAGATTCTCCTGATCATCATCGGCGGCGTCTTCGTCATCGAGGCCGCGTCGGTCATTATTCAGGTCGTCTCTTTTAAGCTTCGCGGAAAACGCGTCTTCCTGATGGCGCCGCTTCACCATCATTTCGAGCTCAAGGGATGGCCCGAGTCCAAGATTGTGTTGCGATTCTGGATTCTCGGGGGCCTCTTTACCATTCTCAGTTTGTCGACATTAAAGATAAGGTGATGAGTAGTTTTGCTATAGAACGCGTGGAAAAGAACTCTCTCGACCTTGGGTTGGTTATCGCCCTTCTGCTTCTAGTGGGGGTTGGGGTCTCCGTCCTGTTTTCCTCGTCCTTCTACCGGGCCGGTTTTCTGTTTTCCGATCCGCTCTATTTTCTTCGGCGGCAGCTGCTCTGGGTTTTCTTGGGTGGCGGCGCCGCGGTTCTCCTGGCACACGTATCGCTCTCGATTCTCCGGCGCCTCATTCCGATTGCCCTTCTCGTGACCGCGGGACTCATGGTACTCACCTTCGTGCCGGGAGTCGGCTCGATGTTTCTCGGTGCCCGAAGGTGGATCATCCTCTTCGGCTTCTCGTTTCAGCCGTCGGAATTGGTCAAAGCGGTAACACCGCTCTATCTGGCCTACATTCTGAGCCGGAAGCACGAGCAGTTGGACGACGCGGTCAACGCTCTCCTTCCGCCGGTTATCGTCGTGGCGGTCTTCGCGACGCTGATCTACCTTCAAAACGACTTTTCCATGGCCTTCTTTCTGGTGTTTGTCTCTCTCGCGATGCTCTTTGTCGCCGGGGTGCCCTTGAGGTACTTCATCGCCCTCGGGGTGATGACGGCTCCCCTGTCCGTGATACTGCTTCTAACCCGGGCGCACCGGGTAAACCGGATTGTCGCCTTTCTCGATCCGAACCTTGACCCCGGGGGAACAGGCTACCAGGTGCTCGCTTCTCGTACGGCCCTTGCCCAGGGTGGACTCTGGGGTGCCGGCATCGGTCAGGGGATGCAGAAGTTCGGCGCCCTTCCGGAGGCGCACTCGGATTTCGTCTTCGCGATTCTCGCCGAGGAATTGGGGTTTGTAGGCGTCTTTCTGGTCGTGCTCCTCTTCGCGTTCTTCGCGTACCGTGGATTCCGGATAGCCTATCTCGCGAAAGACCGCTTCGTCTCTCTTCTGGCCTTCGGGATAACCGCGAGCATCACGTTTCAAGCTCTCTTGAATATGGCCGTTGTCAGTGGATTAGTTCCCGCCACGGGGGTTCCGCTCCCCTTTTTCGCCTCCGGCGGCTCGAGCATGTTCGTCTCCTTGGCGATGTGCGGGCTTCTGGTCAATCTATCGCGGCGTCTTGAATACGCAGAGGAGCCCTTCGATGGCTGACGCAATCCTTTCCCGCCGGGAGAGCGCCGTCAAGCGGCGGGGCGTCTCGCGGAACAAGCCCGGCGCCTCACACCAGGTCCTGTTCGGACTGGTCATTCTGCTTTTCTTGGTTCTTGCCGGAGAGCTCGTGTATCATTTCGTCCTCGTTCCGTATTTCCGAATCTCGAAGATCGTCGTGGAAAGCGACTCCCGGGTTTCTGAGGACGTCCTGCGGAACCTCGCCGGCATTACGCCGGACGCGAGTCTGCTTACGATGAATCCCCGGGTTACCGCCGATAGAATTGCGGCGCATCCTTCGGTACGCGAGGTGAGCGTCTCCCGGAGCTTTCCCGAAACCTTGATCCTCCAAGTGGAAACCCGAGAGCCGGTGGCCGTTGTTCTCGCCGAGGTTGAGGGAAATCAGCGGGCCGTTCTGATAGACGACAACGGGATTCTCTTCGAGCGAGGTACCCTGACCGCGGAAAAAGCCGCCGACCTCCGGCTACCGGCTCTCTCGGGCCTGCAGTTGGAAGGGTTTACAGCCGGGATGGAGCTTCCGATACGCCTCCTGGGACTGGTCAAACGGCTCAAAGAAATGCAAATCGAGGCCCCGCAGCTCTTTCGGCAGATCTCCGAGATCCGGGTGGTTCCCCGGGGAAGCCACGAGTTCGAAGTCCTTGTCTATCCGATGAGCTATCCTGTTGTCCTGAGAATGGATAGCGATTTCACTATCGATCAATGCACGTACGCCTTGGTCGTCCTCGACGCGCTCCGGCAGGACGGCCGTCTCGCCGAACTGGCGGAGGTCGACGCGCGGGGCCAGGATATGGTTCTGCGACTCCGGGAGGGAACGGGTGGCTGACGACATGGTAGTCGGGCTCGACATCGGGACCACCAAGGTCTCGGCCTGTATCGCCGAATACGACGAAAACGACCGGCTGCAGATCGTCGGTCTCGGAGCCGCCCCTTCGGAGGGGCTCCGGCGGGGCGTGGTCATCAATATCGAGAGCACGCTTCGGGCGGTCCTCGCGGCGGTGGAAAACGCAGAACAGATGGCGGGCCGGGAAGTGGAGAGCGTCGTAACCGGGATCGCCGGAGGGCATATCGAGAGCTTGAACTCCCGGGGTGTCGTCGCGGTAACCGGAAAGGAACGGGAAGTCAGCCGGCGGGACGTCGACCGGGTTATCGAAGCGGCAAAGGCCGTGGTAATACCGATGGACCGGGAGGTTCTCCACGTTATTCCCCAAGAGTTCGTGGTGGACGACCAGGGTGGTGTCAAGAACCCTGTTGATATGATGGGTGTCCGTCTCGAGGCGGAGGTCCACATTATTACCGGGTCGGTTACCGCCGCCCAGAACCTCGTAAAGTGCGTCAACCGAGCGGGGCTCCGGGTGGACAACCTGGTCCTCGACTCCCTCGCCGCGTCCAAGGCGGTACTTACCAAGGACGAGCAAGAGCTCGGTGTTCTCTTCTTAGACCTCGGTGGCGGAACTACTAATCTCTTGGTCTACGCCGAGGGAGCGCCATACTACACGGCGGTACTTCCGGTTGGAGGCGCCCAGGTTACCAGCGATATCTCCATTATGCTCAAGACTCCGATGGAGTCGGCGGAGCGCCTCAAACGCGAGGCCGGGTGTTGCTTCGCTCCCATCGTCGACGACGACGAGCCGGTTATTATCCCCGGTGTAGGGGGCCGACCGCCGTTGTTGATTCAGCGTCGCAAGCTCGCCGAAATAGTCCAGCCCCGGATGGCCGAGATTCTTGCGATGGCCCGGGACCGGGTCGCGAAAGCCGGTTTTCTGAACCGCCTTGGGGGCGGCGTCGTCCTTACCGGGGGCGGGGCCTTGCTTCCCGGGGCCGTAGAGCTCACTCAGGAGATCTTCAAGACGGCGGCTCGGGTAGGGAAGCCGGGGAATCTCGGTGGAATATCGGATCAGTATCAGCGGCCGGAGTATTCGACGGTTGTCGGGTTGGTTCTCTTCGGAGAGCAGCTCTACGGGGGCCCCGAGGGTGACCGGACTCCCCGGGAGAAGGGAGAGGGTATGTTCGGTTCCTTTACGGCATGGTTGAGAAACTTTTTTGAATAGAACCTAGTTTGGCAATCTTCTGGGAGGGGATATGCAGTTTCAAGTTTTTGACGACGGACCTTCGTTGGGCGACGCCTTCGGGACGCCGACCGTGATCAAGGTAATTGGTGTCGGTGGCGGCGGGAGCAACGCAGTGAATCGCATGATCGCCGCGGGGCTCTCGAACGTCGAGTTTATCGCGGTAAACACCGACCTCCAGGCGCTCCAGCTCTCGAATGCAGAGACGCGTCTGCCTCTTGGTTCGAAACTTACCGGCGGACTCGGGGCCGGCGGCGTACCCGATGTAGGGGAGAAAGCCGCTCTCGAGGACAAGGACGAGATCCAGAACGTCGTCAGAGGTGCCGACATGGTCTTTATAACCGCCGGCATGGGCGGCGGGACCGGGACCGGCGCAGCACCGATTATCGCCCAGATTGCCCGGGAGATGAATATTCTGACCGTGGCGGTGGTCACCAAGCCTTTCGACTTCGAAGGGCGCCGGAAGCATACCCTGGCGGCGGAGGGCATCCAGCGTCTTCGGGAAGAGGTGGACACCCTTATCACCATTCCCAATCAGCATCTCCTCAAGATCGTGGAACGCCGGACGCCTATCAAGGAAGCCTTCCTCCTGGCGGACGACGTGCTTCGCCAGGGCGTCCAGGGGATCTCCGACCTGATCACCAAACCCGGGGAGATCAACATCGATTTCGCCGACGTCAAGACGATCATGAACGGCCGGGGAGACGCTCTGATGGGAGTCGGTGTCGGCAACGGTGATAACCGCGCCGTAGACGCGGCGACCAACGCGATTAATAACCCGCTTCTCGAGGACGCCCGGATCGAAGGCGCCAAGGGCATCTTGGTCAACGTCTGTGGTGGCGCCGACTTCAGCCTGACCGAATACGAGGAAGTCCTTAACATCATCACCGCCAACGCGGACAAAGACGCCTTGATTATCGCCGGAAGCGCCTTGGACGAGCTGATGGAAGACGAGGTCAAGGTTACCGTAATCGCCACCGGGTTCGAGCAGGCTCCCCCGGAAGAGCTGCCTGAGAAGACGCGCTCCACCGCGGAGGAGTACATCTCCCTGGACCAATGGGTGGAGATGACCAGCGGAAAGAAACGGCATAGCGACGACGAGCTCTTCACGCCCTCCGGTGATACGGCGGATCATCTCGGTATTCCGGCTGTCCTCCGGTATAGGCAGGCTTCCGGCGGTGGCGGCGGGGCATAGGGCGCACCTTCGGTGAAGAACTCAAACCCCATCCAGCGTAACACCATCGACGCCTTCCAGGGCTACCTCGTTTCCGAGCTCCGCCTCTCCCCCCGCTCCGTTGAGACCTACGTTCGGGAGGTGCGGTTGTTCGCGGACTATCTCCGGCAGCAAGAGTTGTCCCTCCTGGATATCGATTCCCGGGGCATCTCTCGCTACCTTATCTCGCGAACAGAAGGGGAGACCGGCGTCGGGCAACGGACCTTGGCGCGAATCCTTTCCTCCCTGCGGTCCCTCTTTCGCTTTCTGATGCTCGAAGGGCGCCGGGCCGACAATCCGGCGGTGCTCCTCGACATGCCGAGGGCGGAACACCGCATACCGGAGGTACTCGGCGTCGACGAGATAGACCGACTCCTCGACGCGATCGATCTTTCCAAGGCCGTCGGTTTGCGAGACCGGGCTCTCTTCGAATTGATCTACTCTTGCGGCCTCCGGGTTTCCGAGGCGGCGGAGCTGACCTTTACCCAGATGGACGTCGACGAAGGGCTTATTCGAATCCGGGGAAAGGGAAACAAGGAACGGATCGTTCCGGTGGGGGAACACGCGGTCGAGTGGTTGACCCGCTACCTGACCTACGGACGGCCGGAGCTCGAATCGAAGAAGGTCCGGACCGACCACGTGTTTCTGAATAACCGAGGGCAGGGCCTGTCGCGGAAGGGCGTCTGGAAGCGATTCCGGGAGCTCTGTGACGCGATAGGAGTCGAGGCGAAGGTGCATACCTTACGGCATTCCTACGCCACCCATCTCCTGGCGGGGGGGGCGGACCTCCGGGCGGTTCAGGAGCTCCTCGGTCACGCGGACATCGCCACGACGCAGATTTACACCCACCTCGATCGGGAGGACTTAAAGGAGTACCATGAGCACTACCACCCCCGTGGCTAAGGCCGCCGGCTGGATTCTCATGACCTCGCTCCTCGCGTCCTGCAACCTCCGGCAGGACGACCATTTAGAGGATGTACTCGCTCTCGAGCCGCCGTCGGTTCAGGAGGAAGGTCCCACCCCGGAGCGCATCGAAGAGCTCGAGGCGGCGATAGAGCGGTTTCGGGAGATTGTCGACGCCAAAGTTGAAGCGTCACGAAATATGGCCGTGTACTATAAGATGCTGGCGTCTGAGTACATAGAGCGCCAAATGTTTGGCCTGGCCCTCGACGCCTTGGATGAGGCTATCGTTATTCAACCGGAGAACCCTTCGCTTTACTACACCGCCGGCGTCTCTGCAGCCCGTTTCGGGAAGTCCCAGATCGAAACCGAAGCAGCCCTCGAGCTCTTCAACCGGGCCGAGGCGTACTACCGGCGTTGCATCGAGCTCGACCCGCGTCACGCCGACGCCTACTACGGCCTTGCAGTCCTCTACGAGTTCGAAGTGGGACGTTCCGCCGATGCGCAAGATACTCTCGAAGAGCTCATCTCCTTCGATCCGAACAACTACGCCGCCCTCGGGCTTCTCGCACGGATCTACGTAGGCGAAGGAAGGGTGTCGGACGCCCTCGATATATACGAGGACATTATCGCTAACGCCGGGGATCCGGAGTTGCGGAGCCAGGCGGTCGAGAACCGCCGACGGCTTCTGGGGGAGGTGCCATGAACCGACTTCTCGCGCTCCTGGTGGACCGTATGAGTTTCCTGAAGCCCGACGAAAAACGCGGTGTCTTCGCCGCTGTGGGCTCTCCCGGAGAGCTGGGAACGCTCTCGGGGGACGACCTCTCTCGGCTTATCGGGCGACCCCTTCCTCGGAGGGAGTGGCATTTTCCCCTCGAGCTCCGAAGCGCCGAGATCTCCGAGCGGTGGCTCGACCGACAGAATGTTACGCTGCTTGTATCGCCCCGGGAGACAAGCTCGGGGCCCGACGGCTCCCGGCACGAGTCTTTCAAACCGTATCCCGGCGCCCTCGGCGAGATCTACGATCCGCCCTTCTTGCTCTACGTCAGGGGGGAAGTCGACGCGCTCTTTGAATCCGAAATCGCAGTCGTCGGAACCCGGCGCCCGGACATTTCCGCGAGCAAGGCGGCCTATCGTTTCGGCGCCGAGGCGGCACAATCAGGCGTGAGCCTGGTATCCGGTCTCGCCCGGGGTATCGACTCGATGGTCCACCGGGGGGCGGTGTCGGCCGGAGGGCCGGGGGTGGCTATTCTCGGAAGCGGCATTGATTCCATCTACCCCCGGGAAAACCGAAGCCTCGCCCTCTCCCTTATAGATCGCGGAGGGGCGATCGTCAGCGAATACCCGCCGGGGGTCCCCCCCCTTAAGTACCACTTTCCCGCAAGAAACCGGATTATCAGCGGCTTGGTTCGGGGGGTTTTACTTCTCCAGGCGCCGGAGCGCTCCGGGGCTCTCATTACCGTGGATCACGCCCTGGAGCAGGGGCGGGAGGTCTTTGTGCACCGAGAGGGGCTTGGGGACGGTGCAGGGAATACACGGAGCGCCGGGGGTCTCAGGCTGGTCGAGAGCGGCGCTCCGGTTGTCTCCGGGTTCGCCGACGTCGTAAGGCTTCTGGGGATGGTCCCGGGTGCCGAGAGCGATTACTCCGAAGGAACCACGGCGTCTCCCGAGGCTCCGGGTAATGCGACCGGGTGGGGCAACAGCCTGGCAGACCGGATGGCCCGTCAGCTCTCTCTGGGTCAGGAGGAACAGGAATGGTAGCGGTGCCTAAGGCGCTCAAGGAACGGGTTGTCGAGTATCTCTCCTACCTCCGGGAAATCCGGAACCTTTCGGGCGCCACGGTCAAGGCGTACGGGAACGACCTCTTCAGCTTTCTCGACTGGTTGGGAGAAGAGGAAGATCAGGAAGAGTTGGCGATCGAGATTGATACCAGCCAGATGCGGAGCTACATTGCCCATCTCGCCCGGAGCGGCGCCGCAGAAACATCGGTCAATCGCGCTCTCTCCGCCATTAAAGGTTTCTTTCGGCACCTTCAGAGCAACAACGAGCTCGACTACTCCCCGGCGGAAGCCATCCGGACGCTCCGGGCGCCGAAGACGCTCCCGCGTTTTCTCTTTCAGGAGGAGATGACTAAGCTCCTCGATCTCCCGGGGACGACCTTCCGGGATTGCCGAGACCGCCTTATCCTCGAGCTTCTCTATTCGACCGGGTGCCGGGTCAGCGAAGCTGCCGGCATTACCATCCAGGATCTTGCGAAAGACGGCCGGTCGATTCTGGTTCACGGCAAGGGGAACAAGGACCGGGTCGTCTTCCTCGGGGAAAAGGCGCGGGAGAGCCTCGCCGGCTACCTTCCGGCCCGGGAGGAACTTCTGAAACGCCAGGGAATCGGCACGAAGCGACTACTCCTGAACCAACGAGGCGGCCCCTTGACGCAACGAGGCGTCGCCCTGGTTATCGAAAAACGCGTCCGCGAGCGTGGCTTGGCCAAACACGTCTCTCCCCACACCTTTCGGCATTCCTTTGCCACGCACCTTTTGGACCACGGGGCGGACATCCGGGTGGTTCAAGCGCTTCTTGGCCACTCCAGCTTGTCGACGACACAGGTTTACACTCATCTTCGTCTTGGGCAGCTCAAAGAAATCTACTCGGCAGCCCACCCTCACGCACGGCGTAGCGGACAGGGGAAAGGAGACGAGGCATCATGAAGCATAGAGATGGGGTAACCTACGGGACAACGGTTCTCGCCGTCCGGCGGGGTAATCAGGTTGCGATGGCCGGGGACGGCCAGGTAACCCTCGGCGACACGGTTATGAAAGCCCGGGCCCGGAAGGTCCGTAAGGTATTCAACGATACGGTGCTTCTGGGGTTCGCCGGGGCAACGGCCGACGCCTTTACCCTCTTCGAGCGATTCGAGGCAAAGCTCAAGGAGTACGCCGGCGACATTACCCGAGCCGCGGTGGAGCTCGCGAAGGAGTGGCGAACCGACCGTATGCTCCGGCGGCTGGAAGCCCTGCTCCTCGTCGCCGACATAAACCGGACGCTCTTGATCTCCGGTACCGGAGACGTGGTCGAGCCCGACGAGGGGGCCCTGGGTATCGGTTCCGGAGGCGCCTACGCCTATTCGGCGGCTCTCGCGTACCTAGACTCCTCGGAGTTGTCGGCGGAAGAGATCGCCAAAAAGGCACTCGGAATCGCCGCGTCTATCTGTGTCTACACCAACAGCGAAATAATCGTGGAGTCTCTCGCATGAAGCGCAATTTAGAAGAGCTAACACCAAAAGAAATCGTAAAGGAGCTCGATAAGTTCATCGTCGGGCAGAACAAGGCGAAGAAGGCCGTGGCTATCGCCCTTCGGAACAGGCTTCGGAGAAAGCGTCTTCCGGAGGAGCTGAAAGACGAGGTCGCACCGAAGAACATCATTATGATCGGACCCACCGGCGTCGGTAAGACCGAGATTGCCCGGAGAATCTCTAAGCTGACCGGGGCGCCCTTCGTCAAGGTCGAGGCCACCAAGTACACCGAGGTCGGGTATGTCGGCCGAGATGTCGAATCGATGGTCCGGGATCTGGTATCGGTGTCCGTATCGACCGTTAAGTCGGAGCTGCAGGAAGAGGTTAAGGGCGAAGCGGCCCGCCGAACCGAGGAGCAGCTTCTCGATCTCCTGCTTCCGGGAATAAACAAGCCCCAGGGAGAGTCGGGAACCGGAGTGTCCGCCACCGACACCGATGGGACGGTAATCCCGGGTTTCGTCGCCCCCGGAGGGCCCGGAGGGCCCGGCGGGTCAGGTGGGACAAGCGAGGGCTCCTCAACATCCGCCGGGTCTACCGCGACCCGGGAAAAATTCCGACAGATGCTCCGGGACGGCAAGCTCGAGGATAAGGAGGTCGAGGTAAACGTTACGAAGAGCTCGATGCCCGCCATCGAGATCTTTTCAGGAAGTAGTTTCGAGGAGATGGACCTGAACCTCGGTAACCTTGGGAGCATCTTCGGGGGACGCAAGAAGAAAAAACAGACCAGCGTCCGGCAGGCCCGGGATATCATCATGCAGCAGGAGATGGACAAGCTCGTCGACGCCGACCAGCTGTCGGAGCTCGCCAAGGAGCGGGCCGAGCAGATGGGCATTATCTTTATCGACGAGATCGACAAGATAGCCGCCAAAGAGAGCCGGAGCGGGGCCGACGTCAGCCGGGAAGGCGTCCAACGAGACATCCTGCCCATTGTCGAGGGGAGCACGGTAAACACGAAGCACGGGCTCGTCGATACCTCTCACGTCCTCTTTATCGCCGCCGGTGCCTTTCACACCTCGAAGCCGAGCGACCTTATTCCCGAGCTCCAGGGACGTTTTCCCCTTCGAGTGGAGCTCGAAGACCTCGGGGCCGAGGATTTCTATCAAATCTTGACCCAGCCGCAGAACGCCCTGATCAAACAATACACCGAGCTCCTAAAGACGGAGGGGGTTACCCTCGATTTTACCGAGGAGGCGATCCGTCGCCTCTCCCGGATCGCTGCGGACGTCAATTCCCGGACCGAAAACATCGGGGCCCGGCGCCTTCACACCATCATGGAGCTGCTTTTAGAGGAAGTCTCCTTTAACGCCCCGGATATCCAGGGCCAGACAGTGTCGATAACCCCCGCCTACGTCGAGGAACGCCTCCAGGACGTCGTCGAGGACCAGGATTTAAGCAGGTACATCCTATGATACAATGTTCGCCCGTCCCTTTAAAACGCATTTTTGCTGCCGACAATCAAAACAGGAAGCTTTGCTCTGTAAGGAGGCGCAGCTAAGGTGTTTTTAGAAGGCTCTTTCGGACGTACCCTCGACGTTCTCCACCGAAGTATGGACGTAAGTCTGCTTCGACAGAATGTCATCGGCAACAACATCGCGAACGCCGACACTCCGAACTTTAAGCGGACCGTGGTCAATTTCGAAACCATGCTCGGAGACGCCCTCGCCTCGGAGCAGGAGGATGCGTTCCCCGCCGCGTTGACCGACGAGCGCCACATACCCTTCCACCGGCCGACGGACTACCGGAGCGTCCGGCCGACCCGGTTTCTCGATCACCTTACGACGGCGAAGAACAACGGAAACAACGTGGACATCGAAGTCGAGTCGATGGATCTCTTGAACAATCAGCTGCTCTACACGCTCATGACCAACGCGGTCTCGGCGCAGTTCACGCAGCTCAATACGGTATTGAGGTAGGTATGGGGCTTTTCTCGAGCATCAACATAGCGGCAAGCGGACTGACGGCCCAAAGGCTTCGACAGGACGTAATTGCCGACAATATCGCCAACGCGTCGACGACCCGGACCCCGGAAGGCGGGCCCTTCCGGCGGAGTAGGGTAATCGTTCGGCCCCGGGTCGAAGAGCCCTACTTCGAGGGGCCCTTCGTTCCGAATCGCTTGGACAACGGGGTAGGGAACGGTGTACGGGTGGTCGGAATCGAGAAGGACATGGACGCGGAGTTGCGGCTTGTCTACGATCCCACCCACCCGGACGCCATAAAGAGCGGTCCACGGGAGGGTTACGTCGAGTATCCGAACGTCAACGCGGTCAACGAGATGGTCGACCTTATTTCCGCCACCCGCTCCTACGAAGCGAACGTCGCGGTAGTAAATAACGCTCGGACGATGTTTCTCCGGGCACTGGAGATCGGCAGATGACGCTTTACGGCCCCAACGAGGTAAACGGCGACCTGTTTAACTTGCAGCGAACGCACCCGGAGCATCTCCCGGGAAAGAACGACGTACCGCCCCGGCAGGAAGCGGGGGGGTTCCAAGAGCTTCTGATGGGCTCTCTGAACGAGGTGAACAACGCTCAACAGGCCCACGCGGATCTTGCGGTCCGCGCGGTGGTAGAGCCGGACGCCGTGGACCCCCACGACGTAACCATCGCCGCGGCCAAGGCCAACTTGGCCCTGAGCATGACCAGAAACGTAGTCGATCGGGTCATACAGGCCTATAGAGACATAACGAATGTGAGGTAGCTACTCAGGCGTTTTAGTCGCCACTGGGAGGGGACATGAACGAATGGCTTAGAAAGGTTCTCCAACAACTCCGGGACATTTGGTCTCGGTGGAAGCCTTTGCAGAAAATCATCTTTGTCGCGGTAATCCTCGGCGCTTTTGTCGGAATTTTCGCGCTTATCTCGATAAGCTCGGCGCCCACCATGGTCCCTCTGTTGACCCGGTCGGTAACCGACGAGGAGGTCCTGGACCGGATCGCGACCCGGCTGGACCAGGAGAACGTCGACTATACGATAACGAGCGATATGCGGATTATGGTCGATTCCGACCGGACAGCCCGGCGGATGCGGGCCATCATGACCCGGGAAGATCTTATTCCTTCGGAAACCGACCCCTGGGAGCTCTTCGACATGGAGCGGTGGACCCAGACGGATTTCGAACGGAACGTCAATCTGCAGCGCTCGATAACGCGGCAACTCGAGCAGCACATCGTTGCCCTCGACGACGTCGATTCGGCGAGCGTAAACCTGGTGATTCCTCAGGACGAGCTCTTCGCGGAGGACCAGAATCCGGTAACTGCTTCGGTCATCATCGTACCGAAGCCTGGATCTGACATCCGGGAGAACCGGCAGAAGATCGAAGGCATCCAGAAGCTCATTCAGTTTGCCGTCGAAGGGCTTACCGCGGAGAACATTACCATTACCGATCCCCGGGGTATCGTATTGAACGACTTCGAAGGGATGGCCGATCTAGACAGACTCTCGCTAACCCGCCGGGAGCTGGAGTTGAAGCGGGACGTCGAGACCCAGTACATCGACGCGATTCGCCGTGCTCTGGCCCAGATCTACGGGGAGCAGCGGGTGGAAATCGTGAACATCGACGTCGCTATCGATATGGGGAAGCGAACCGAAGAAACCGAGGAGCACTTTCCAATCGTCACCGTGCCGGATAACCCCCGGACACCCTTCGACGAGACGCAGTTCGTCCTCTCGATTCCCCGATCCGTCGAAATGATCAACGAGAACTACGAGGGAAGCGGGTTTAACCCCGAGGGGCCTCCGGGGCAGGAGGGACAGACGCCTCCGGCGTATCAGGATCTCGAGGGTCTCGTCGGGCGCTACTCGAACAACGAAGAGCGGGTGAACAACGAAGTAAACTCGCGACACATTGTCGAGGAAAAGAGCCCGGAGATAACCCGGGTAACCGCGAGTGTCGCCCTGGACGGCGTCTGGCGGTGGCAATATAATGACAGAGGCGAAGTGGTTTTTAATCCCGACGGAAGCATTGCCCGGGAGTATATTCCCGTTTCTCCGGAAGAACTCGAAAAAGCCCGGGATCTGGTGCGCCACGCCGTGGGGTTCAACCCGGACCGGGGAGACGCAGTCACCGTTCAACACCTGCCGTTCGACCGCACTCGAGCCCACGAAGAGGAAGACGCCGCCTTCCGACGGCGAAGGCAGATCCAGATGATCGTCCTCTACAGTCTGATCGGGCTCGCGAGCCTGCTGGTCATCTTTATCGTCTTCCGTCTGATTTCCCGGGAGATCGAGCGGCGGCGACGCCTCCGGGAGGAGGAGCTGGCACGGCAGCATCAGGCGATGCGGGAAGCCGCCTTGCGGAGCGCCGAAGAAGAGGGGGCCGAAGTCGAAATGTCAGTCGAGGAACGGGCTCGGTTGGAATTGCAGGAGCACGCCATCAACCTGGCCCGGGAGCATCCGGAGGATGTTGCCCAGCTCATTCGTACCTGGCTGATGGAGGAGTAGTAGTATGGCCAAGACATCCCAAGCGGCCGGTGGAGCCGCCGGCGGAACGACGACACGACAGAAGGGCTCGGGACACCGGAAAGAGCTTACCGGGCGGCAAAAGGCGGCCATCTTCCTGGTAACCATGGGATCGGATATTTCCGCGGAGATTTTTAAGCATCTTCGGGAGGACGAAATAGAGGCGCTGACCTTCGAGATCGCCCGTCTGGAAAACGTAGACTCAGAGGAGCGGGACAAGGTGCTGATGGAGTTCCAAGAGCTGATGATGGCTCAGGACTTTATCACCACCGGCGGTATCGACTATGCCCGGGAGCTGTTGGAAAAATCCCTCGGATCTCAAAAGGCGGTCGATATTATCAACCGGCTCACCTCGAGCCTTCAGGTCCGCCCCTTCGACTTTATTCGCCGGACCGACCCGACGCACCTGCTAAACTTTATCCAGCAGGAGCATCCTCAAACCATAGCCTTGATTCTCGCGTATCTCGAGCCGCAGAAGGCGTCGATTATTCTTTCGAGTCTTCCCCACGAGATGCAGTCCGACGTCGCCAAGCGAATCGCGACGATGGACAGAACCTCTCCGGAGACCCTCCGGGAAGTCGAGCGGGTCCTGGAGAAGAAGCTCTCCACGATCTCGAGCGAGGACTACACCGCCGCCGGCGGCGTCGAGAGCATCGTCGAGATCTTGAACCTGGTCGACCGCTCGACGGAAAAGACCATAATCGAGTCCCTGGAAGAGGAAGACCCGGAGCTCGCGGAAGACATCAAGAAGCGGATGTTCGTCTTCGAAGACATCGTCATGCTCGACGACCGGGCGATCCAGAAGGTGCTCCGGGAGGTAGATACCACCGAGCTCGCCAAAGCGCTCAAGAGCGTCGACACCGAGGTGCAGGACAAGATCTTCCGGAACATGTCCAAACGGGCGGCTACGCTGCTCAAGGAGGACATGGAGTATATGGGGCCGATCCGGATGAAGGACGTAGAAGAGTCCCAGCAGAAAATCGTGTCGATAATCAGAAAGCTGGAAGAACAGGGCGAGATTGTTGTTGCCCGGGCCGGCGAAGACGAGCTGGTGGTGTAACAAGGAGCCAAGGTGGCAAAGAACGTCTTTCGTTCGAACGAGGTGCGACTCTCCGGGGAGCGGGTGCCGGTTCACGGGCCCGAGGCCCCGGCTGTGGCCCAGGCGGAGCCTGAGTTCCCCGAGGTTGAGGAGTACGCGGGACCTACGATCGAGGATATCCGCCGGGAGGCGGAAGAGTTCAAGGCCCGGTGGGACGCCGAACGGGAACAGATGATTCAAGCCGCCCGGGAAGAGGCGGAACGGATCGTCAAGGAGGCCGAATCGAAGGCCTTCGACGAGGTACGCAGCAAGAACGAGCAGGCTCAGATTACCAAGCAGGAGGCAGAGGAAGAAGCGAACCGCCTCCTCGAAGAGGCTAAAAGCGAGGCGGACCGGCTTCTGACCGATGCCCGGAGTCAGGCCGATGCGATCGAGCGAGAGGCCCGGGAAAAGGGTGTCGAACAGGGGGAAGAGAAGGGCTTTGCCTCCGGCCGAGGGGAAGTAGACCGGCTAATCGACCGTCTCCACGTAATCATCAACAAATCGATCGAACGGCGCCACGCCATCATGGAAGAGGCGGAAGGACAGATCGTCGAGTTGATTCTTCAGATTGCCAAGAAGGTGGTCAAGGTTATTTCCGAGAGCCAGAAGAACGTGGTTATCAACAACGTCGTTCAGGCGCTACGGCTTTTGAAGTCCAAGTCGGACGTGACCATTCGGGTAAACATGCAGGACCTTCAAATGACCAGCGAGCATACCCAGGAGATCATCCGAATGATCGAGCGGGTAGGGAACGTCACGGTCGCCGAGGACTCCACGGTGGACCCGGGAGGCGCCATCATCGAGACGGATTTTGGGCAGATAGATGCCCGCATATCGAGCCAGCTTCGAGAGATTGAGGATCGAATCCTCCAGCTCTCTCCGATTCGCTCCAAGAGTCAAGAGGAGTGAGCAGGAGATAGAGTGCTGGGCCATGGGAGGGAGCCCGGGATGAGTCTACTGGACAAGTACGCAGCTGTGGTCGAGCGGACCGAGACGATTACCCAAATCGGACGGGTCTCTCGGGTGCAGGGCCTTTTGATCGAATCCGAGGGTCCCCAGACCTTTCTCGGTGAACAGTGCAAAATCGTCGTTCCGGGGCGCAATTCCCGCAGGGATTCGTCGGTCTGGGCCGAGGTCGTCGGGCTCCGGGGGGGCGCGAGCTATCTGATGCCCTACACCGAGACCCAAGGTATCGAGGTGGGCTCTCCGGTCGTCGGCACCGGAGAAACCCTCTCCGTGCCCGTTTCGGACAAACTCCTCGGTCGAGTCATCGACTCCCGGGGGATCCCCATGGACGGCAAGGGAGACGTCGGCTCGGCTGTCTTCTATCCCATCTTCAACACGACGCCGAATGTCCTTACCCGGCGGTACATCACCGAACAGGTCATTACGGGAATCCGGGCGATCGACGGACTCGTTCCCACCGGCATGGGACAACGCCTCGGTATCTTCTCCGGGAGCGGTGTCGGTAAGTCGACTCTCCTCGGGATGATCGCCCGAAACACCGAAGCGGACGTCAACGTCATCGCGCTTATCGGGGAGCGCGGACGCGAAGTGAACGACTTTATCAAGCAGGACTTGGGTCCCGAGGGGCTTGCCCGGAGCGTCCTGGTCGTCTCGACCTCGGATACCCCTCCCTTGTCTCGCCTCCGGGGCGCCTATGTTGCGACGGCGATCGCCGAATACTTTCGGGACCAGGGCAAGAACGTTATGCTTCTGTTCGATTCCGTGACCCGCTTCGCCCGGGCACAACGGGAGATCGGTCTCGCCGTAGGAGAGCCACCGGCGACCCGCGGCTTCCCGCCGTCCGTCTTCTCGACGCTGCCCCGCCTTCTCGAGCGATGTGGTACATCGGACAAGGGAACCATCACCGGCTTCTTCTCCATCCTGGTAGAGGGGGACGATCTCGACGAGCCGATTTCCGACGCCGTCCGGGGTATCCTCGACGGCCATCTGGTCCTGAGTAGACGGCTCGCCCAGCGGAACCACTACCCGGCGATCGACGTTATCGGCTCGGTCTCCCGGCTCAGCGAGCGGATCGCCCGGGAAGAGATCAAGGGCGCCGGACGGAAGGTCCGGCGTCTCCTTGCGCGGTACACCGAGAGCGAAGATCTTATCAACGTGGGCGCCTACGTTCGGGGTAGCGACGCAGAGCTCGACGAAGCGGTGGAACGGATGCCGATGATAAACCGCTTTCTCCGGCAGGGAATCGAAGAGAAGAGCAGTCTCGACGAGACAGCCGAGCTCCTCAACCGGGTCGCCGGAGAAGTCGATGAGGCACCTCCGGCGGAAACGGACGTCCTTGCCGGCATCGGTGCCGAGGACGCTACTGCTTCGGTTACCAGTCTCTTCGAGGAGACGGGAAATGCGTAGGTTTTCTTTCGGCCTCGAAGGGCTGCTGAAGGTGCGCAGGTACCACGAACACGAACGAGAGCTGACGCTGAGCCGGGCGACCGCAAAGTACGAGCAGGTATTGAATCAGATGCTAAACCTAGAACAGGAACGGGAGGCCACCGTCGCTGCAACGCGGGGGGTTGACCTCTCGGCGCGGCTGTCTCAGGAGGCCTATCTGCAGCTCTTGGAGCAAAGCCTAGAGGAGCTCGAGGGACGGCGCCGGCAACTCGAGGCGTCCAGGAACGAGGCACTCGGTGAGTACACCCAGGCTCTAAAGGAGCGGAAGGTTATCGAGAACCTGAAAGAGCGCCGGGCTCGGGAGCACTACCGGGAGGAATCCCGGCACGCCGACCGGGAGCTGAACGAAATCGGAAATATCCGGGCGGCCGCGCGCCGTTACGAGGAGGAACAGCATGGTTAGAATGGTGCGGCCCCGCGCCTTTCCAAGGATCTTACTCTTTGGGCTGTTACTCTTGGGTCTCGTTACCGGGGGGCTTCTCTGGTTCGACTATCTTGGCCTTGTCGACGCTGTTTCGGTTATTCGGCCGGCGGCCTCCGCCGTTGGCCTCTCGGAAGGCGGGCCGCCGGATCCGACGGATCCTGGGCTCCTCGACACCGCGCGGGAGCAGAAGGCCGAGGACGCCCTTGCCCTCAGGGAGGAGGAGCTTGACCGGCAGGAGGAAGAGTTGGAGGCGAGAGCCTCTGAATTGGAGGTTTTGGAACAAGAACTCCGGGATCGGGAGGCGGAGCTCGCCGAGCGAGAAGTTTCCTTTAACCAGCGCGTCGAACAGTACGAGAATAGAAGAGCAGTGCTGGAACAAAACGCGCGGGATCTAACGAACATGCCCCCGAATACCGCGGTGGACATACTCGTAGGCTACGAGGATCAGCTCCTTATCGATACCCTAAGGGTAACCGAAGAGTTGGCCCAGGCCGCCGGAGAAGTCTCTCTGGTGCCTGTCTGGCTTGCCGGAATGCCGGCGGATCGTGTTGCGACTATCCAGCGCAAAATGACGGTCAAGCCGGAGGAGTGACATTACCCAGTTTCTCGACCTAAACCAGAGTCTCACCACCGATTACGGCGCCCTCGGGGTTCAGTCCCGCTCCCTTGCCGGAGGCCACCCTGTCGGCGGCGGCTTGTCGGGCCCCGGAGAGCTTACCGGGGGCACCGCCGGTTCTCGGGGGGGCTTCCACAGCGAGCTCGAAGCCGCGCTCCGGCGGGCCGACGTCTCTCCCGAGGGGCCCGACGAGCAGCGAGTGGCTACCGAGGCCGCAGACCAGGGCCGTCGTGTCGAAGACTCCCCCCGGAAGGATGTCTCCCGGCCCCGGGAAGACGGTCCGGAAAACCAGGACACCGCAAACCGGCAGTCCGAGGCGCCGAACCCGGAGGACCGGAACGTCCGGGACGACGAAGTCCGGGACGAAAAAGCCCGAAACGAAAAAGCCGGGGACAAGAACGCCGGAGATTCACCCGAAGCGAAGGCTCCATCGGAGACGTCGCGCAATAGAGAAGCGGAAACCGCAGCCGCGAAGGGGGAGGGCCTGTCCGATGCCGAGGAAGCCGCCGAAGAGGCCGAAGCAGCCGCATCAGACAAGAAAGAACGCCTTCTCCGGTTCCGGGGTCTCGCTGAGTCCGGGGACGGGGAGTCTCAGCCGGCCTTCGCGGCTGCCGCTCCGGAAGATAGAAGCCCGAAAACAGAGAAGCTCTCGCCGGCATTCAAGAGCGTTGGTAGCATCGCCGCCGGGGTCGTCCCGCCGAAAGCAGAGAAGGAGACCCTCGATAGCGCGTCTTTCCCCGATGAGCCCGGCAGGGGTGCGAAAAAGGACCGTGAGCCGGGCCTTGTATCGGTGCGAGGTAACGCCGAGGCGGCGCTGGGTGCCAAAGGAGCTGCCGCGTCGAATCTGAGCGCCCGGGAGATCCCCCGGAACCCCCTCGAAAACGGAAACCGCAAAGGTATCCGGCCCGCCGGCGAAGAGGATGCTCCGGGGGACAAGGACGCCGGAAAGAACACGATTCGTACCACCGTCGTGTCCCGGAGCCGAAACTCCGGGGAGACCGACGCGTCCGGGGGACGCCAATCGGCCCTTCAGGACTTCTCCGGCCGAAGCGATCCTTCGGTTGTCAAGGAAGCCTCCGACGGTCCCCGTTTCGATACCCCGGCTTCGGAGGCCGCCCGTTCGGGGCCCGGGTCGGCAAATACCAGCAGCTTGGAGGGCAGCCGGGACGTTGCTCCGCGGCATCTTCAGCAGCAACTCAAGGATTTCGCAACCGGGGATGTCGTTCGACACGCGCGGTTCGTCATCAGGGAGAACGCCGGGGGGGAAATCCGGCTACTCCTGAGGCCCGAGCAACTCGGAACGGTCCGGGTGCGTCTCGAAGTGCAGGATAATCGTATAGCCGGCCGGATTATTGTCGAAAATACTACTGTGAGGGATGCTTTCGAACAGACCCTCTCGGATCTGCACCGCGCGTTCCGGGAAGCGGGCCTGGAGACCGGAAGCTTGGAGGTAACCGTCGGGGAAGACGGCCAGGCTTCCGGGCGGCAGTCTACGGCGCAGGGGCGGAGAGCCCGGGCCGTCGAAGAGCTTGCCAAAAGCGTTCCCACCGTAATCGGAGTGCTCGACGAGCCCCGAATGATCAGCGTATACGCCTAGATAGGAATGGCAGAGGAGTGATATGGACATTTCCCAAACCCTTTCGATGCAGGAACAGTCGACAGTTCAGAGCCAGGTCGATGCCTTTAACGCCGCCTTGGGAAACGGACGAAGTGCATCCAACAGCCTCGGCAAGGACGACTTTCTTTCGCTTCTTATCACCCAGCTAAAGAACCAGGATCCGACCTCGCCGATGGAGGACCGGGAGTTTATCGCGCAGATGGCTCAGTTCTCCACCCTGGAACAGATGACGAATATGTCCAACGGCTTCGCCCAGGTTACGAACCTGATCAACTCGAGTCAGGCCTTGGGGCTCATCGGAAAACAGGTGGAGGTTGTTCAAGGGAGCTCGGCGATTACCGGAAGGGTAACCGAAGTCTCTACCGGGGATTATCCCCAGGTACGGGTCGACGGGACATTCTACGACTTAGACGCCGTTGAACGGGTAATGGAATAGGGGGCACAAAGCTATGATGCGATCACTGTACTCCGGTGTGTCCGGCCTTCAGAATCACCAGATCAGAATGGACGTGATCGGAAACAATGTTTCCAACGTCAACACCACGGGCTTCAAGAAGGGCCGGGTGAACTTTCAGGATATGATCTCCCAGAACCTCCAGGGCGCGGCGCGTCCCCGGGTCGAGGTCGGCGGCGTGAACCCGCAACAG